>CAYPVD010000006.1:0-40700 GCA_964414055.1 uncultured Fibrobacteraceae bacterium | reverse complement strand
CCGTGTCCACGGCGGTCAGCAGCTTGATGTACTGGCCGGCCACCGTGACCATGTTCCGGACCTCGATCAGACGCTGCTGGAGGCCGCTGAGATAGACCTTGGCCTGCAGCAGATCCGCCTCGGTGGCCATCTCGTTGTCCACCATGGACTGCGCCTGGCGGACATGGCCTTCGGCCGAGGCCACCGCGGATTCCATCACCCGCTCGTAGGCCTCGGCCAGCGCCAGTCCCTCGTAGGCCTGGACGGCCCTGAGGGCCACGGTCTCGCCCGCCCGCTTGTGCTTGAGGGAAGCGGCGCGGCTGGCCGCGTTGGCGGCTTGCTTGCCGAACAGCCCCATGCCGCCGTTGAAAAGCGGCTGCAGGAGCTGAAGACGGGTGATGTGCTGGTTGATCAGGCCGGGGTCGTTCAGCAGGACGGGGTTGAAGTCCATCTGGGTGACCTTACGGTTCTGCAGCTTGAAGCCGAAACTGCTCAGGGCGTCGTCGGTGCGCAGGAAGAATTCGCCCAGTTGCAGCTGGGGCAGAAATCCCCTCCAGGCTCCCTCGGCGTCGGCGGCGGCCGCATCGCGCATGGCGGACGAAGCCGCAAGCATCTCGTTGCGGGCCAAGGCAGTGCGGAGGATCTTGTCCTTGGCGACGAAGAGGGTATCAGAGCGCACGACTCCGATGCTGCCAGCGTCGGCTGTGGGTTGCTGGTCCGAGGCGATGGCTGTTCCGGTCGCCGTTGCAACCAGGGCCAGCATGGTCAATGTCGCGATTCCTTTGCGGATCATGTTCGACCTCTCCTGGTTAGGAAGAATCACGGTCGGTGTCGGGGACTCCCAGTTTGCGCAGGATCGTGGCCATCATGCACCACTTCGTCAGACCGCTCTGGAAGAGGTTGACCCCCACGAAGACGGTGAACCAGACCCAGTTCGGATGGACGTAACGGGCCAGGGCCAGGCTGCCCACGATCATGAGCCCTGCAATGATATGGATCAACCTGTCGACAGTCATGTAGCGAAGTCCTCCTTGGGCGTTTGCACCGGCTTTCCGCCCGGAAAGCCTGTCTTTAAATCCAATAGCTGCGAATATTATAAGATGAAGGGTTGTTTGTCAAGTTCAGAAAAGCATACAGTTCAGAAAAGCATACTCCTTGACAAGAATATAGGGGATGGAAAGATTGTGCAATTTCCAAGGCAAAACAATAATTTCCCGCCGGATTTGTGGCGGCGTGTCCTGGCTGATGATAGTCTGGAGTGGCCATTGCCCGGTCGAGTCGGCCGTTCACCAAGGAGCAATCCTGATATGCCGGACCAGCGACAGCTTCTCATTGCGAGTCCACGGGGGTTTTGCGCCGGTGTCGAGCGGGCCATCGAGGTGGTCAACCGGCTGCTGGAAATTCACGGTGCTCCTCTGTACGTGCGGCGTGAGATCGTCCACAACAGGGCCGTGGTCGAGGATTTCCGTGCGCGCGGGGTGGTCTTCGTCGAGGAGTTGGACCAGGTTCCGGACGGGCAGGTCGTGGTGTTCAGTGCTCATGGTGTTTCTCCTGAAGTCAGGGCGGAAGCCGCCGAGCGGGGACTGCGGGCCATCGACGCCACCTGTCCCCTGGTGACCAAGGTCCACCAGGAAATCGTGAGCCACGCGGCCGAGGGTTTCCAGTTGATACTCATCGGTCATGCCGGACATGACGAGGTGCTGGGCACCATGGGAGAGGCCCCGGACCGCATCACCCTTGTGACCAACGTGGATGACGTGGCGGCCCTGGATTTCCCACCCGGGGTACGGCTGGCCTATGCCACCCAGACCACCTTGAGCGTGGATGAGACGACGGAGGTCGTCGAGGCCCTGAAGGAGCGCTTCCCGGGGTTGCTGGAGCCCCGCAAGAGCGACATCTGCTACGCCACCCAGAACCGCCAGGACGCGGTCAAGGCCCTGGTGAAGACGGGGATCGGGCATCTGCTGGTGGTAGGATCCAAAACGAGCAGCAACAGCCGTCGGCTGTGCGAGGTGGCGGAGAACCTGGGCGTGGGGTCCTCCCTCATCGACGGGGTGGCCGATATCCGGATGAAGACCATCAGGACCATCCCGATGGTGGGGTTGACCGCAGGAGCCTCCGCGCCGGAACATCTGGTCCAGGAAGTGGTGGATTTCCTGCACGGGGAGGGCTGGGAGCCGCGGGAAGTCGTAACCCTTGAAGAAAATATCAACTTCAGTTTGCCTAGTGAGTTACTTGGAAAACAATAATTTGTGCCCATATCTATGAAGATTTGCAGAAAATGGTTTTGACAGGAACCTGTTGACCGTTTATCATCAAAAAGTTAGCAGGATATCGTGCCACTAGATCCTGAGCCCGCTACCGGGAAATGCCGGTTGGCTACTGTGAGGTCACAGGAATGGAAAAAAAACTGTATGAAATGCAGGCTGAGCTTTGCAAGACCCTCTCCAATCCCAAACGGCTGGAAATCCTGGATATCCTAAGGGAGCGCGAGGAGATCTCGGTCAACGACCTGGCCGAACTGCTGGAGATTCCCAAGGCCAACACCTCCCAGCATCTGGCGGTGTTGCGCCAGGCAAGGGTGGTCAACACGCGCAAGGACGGCATCAACGTCTATTACAGCCTGCGCTCGGACAAGATCTCCGAGGCCTGCGCCATCACCCGGCAGATTCTGCTGGAAAGACTGGAAGACCAGGTCAACCTTTCGGACCTGATCAAGAAGAGCCAGACCTGAGTTCCGTCAAGCGTCGAGGGTTTCCGCCAGACGATCCACCAGGAGGTGGATCGTCTGCTTTTCCAGGGATCCGGACCTCAACCAGGATTGTGAATCGATAAATAAATTACGGAGGATTTCGTCAGGCGACATGGGGGAGCCGGGGTCGAGATAATCATGATCCAGGAGATAATCCTCGAGCTGAGCGATGGAGCTTTGACGCAGTCCGGACACCCGTTTGTTCTTCAAGGCTGCCACGAGATCGGCTCCCTTGCCGTGCACCTCGGCGAGGCATTCCATGATCTCATCGAATTTCGTGGATTTTCGGACCGGGCTGTTTTCCAGCACCTCCCGGGTAACCCGCGGCGGCCGACCGCGCCTCCACAGCACCAGGAATCTTTCCCAGACGGTGACCCGGTCATTCAGGTTCCTGGACTCGGGCCCGGTGATGATGCCGGCCTCGGTCAGGCGGGCCCCGTCGGTGTGCCAGTGCCCCACCGTGCCGACACCGGCCAGCAGCAGGCGGTGCAGCAGAGGCAGGTCGTCGGCCAGCAGGTAGAAAAGGTGAAGGTTGCCGGGGGCGTCCCAGGTTCGTGGTCGCGGCACGCCCAGTTCCCTGGCGTATCGGGCCGGAGTCATCCCGGCGGGGTCGGGCGGAAGGTACTTGTCCTGCTGATCCGGATTCCAGCCGGCCAGCACCGCGGGCGAGGCCGCCTCGCCCAGCGTACGGATGGCGGCCAGGTCTATGACATGGGCTGCAGGCAGTCCATGCTCCTGCAGGGTCTGGTTCCAGGCAGCGACCTCGTCGGGCCGGGAGCAGAGGTAGAACAGCTGCAGGCCCTGCTTTTCGGCCAATCGACCCAGTCCGGCCACCGCCGCGGTGAAACGCTCCGGGTCGCTGGCGGTCAGGACATCGTCGAGAACCAGCGGGGGATGGTCGCCCCCGGTCTGGGCGGCCAGGAAGCCCATGCGCACCGCGAGAAAGAGCTGGGTCCTGGTCCCGGTGGAAAGCTGTGCGCAGGAAAGGTCGTGCCCCGATTCCTCGTCGTGGACCGTGAACAACGGCCCGTCCTCGCCCCCCTGGTCGCAGAGCAGGCGGTAGGCCTGACCGGTGATGGCTCGCAGGTTCTCGTCCGCCTGCGCCAGGGCCGCCGGACGGGTGGCGGCCTGGTACTCGGTAGTGATGTCATCCAGGAGCATGATGCCCAGCCTGGTCTCGACCTCCAGTCGTCTTGCCGCCGCCAGCCGGTCCCGTGCGGATGCCGCCCGGGCCAGGGCCTGCTCGAGATCGTGTCCCTTGCCTGCTGTCCGGATCTCCTGTTCGAGGCTGCCGATCTCGCGGTTGATGCTGCCGCTGGCGGCCGCCAGGTCCTTTTCGGCCTGAATCCGGCGAGCCAGTTCGTCGGAGGCCAACACCTCGAGTTGTTCGTCGGGGAAATATTGCGGGGCTTCGGCCAGGATGCCTTCCAGTTCCTGCAGGTCCTTCGTCAAGGCGTTGACGTCGTTTTCCAGCCGGAGGTATTCCGGTTTTGCCGCGAGCAGCCGCTGCAGATCCCGGTCCGTGGCCGTCCGGGGATCCAGGGCGAATGGGCCCAACAGGCCGTCGATCTCCTGTTCGAGCCGCCGGCACGAATCGTCCAGCTCCCGCAGGTTCTGCTCGGCTGACCTGATGCGCTCCTGCAGGTCCTGGGTATCGGACCATGTTTGCCTGAGCCGGGCCAGGGCGGCGCGGGCGGTGGCGACATCGTCGATCTCCTGCTGGTGGAGTTCCGCCAGCAGGGCGTTGAAGGCGGTTCGGGCCCGGCTCCATTGGTTGTCGGCGGCGGTGGCCGCGTCTCGGGCCCGATCCTGTTGATCCTGACGTTCCAGCCTGGTTCGGAGGCGTTCCAGCAGCAGCGGACCGCTGGGATCATCCAGGTCGAGATCCAGGCCGGCTTCGTCCATCAGCCGCTGGAGCCCGATGCGAGCCTGGTCGCAGCGGGATTGTTCATCGCGCAGCCGGGCGGCGGAGGATGATCCCGTTTCTGCGGGGCGGTGGGTGGATCGCCACCAGGTAAGCAAAGCCATGATGACGCCGCCGCCGGCCATTCCCAGGGCCAGGACCGCGTCGTGCCGTTTCAACCAGGTGAGAAGAGCCGCGACCAGCAGGACGCCGCCGCCGGTGAGGATTCCCGCCCAGGAAGTCGGCCCGGCGAGCCGGGCCCGATCCGCCCGGACCTCGCTCAACGCACGCACGCGGACCAGGGAATCGAGGTAACGTCCCCAGGTATCCATGATCCTGTTCAAGACGGCCGGTTCCAGGCGACCCGCGGCCTCTGTCCCGCCGGCGGCTTCCCCGGCATCGGATTCCACGTCGCGGGCGGACGATGCCGCCAACCGGTCCAGGGCCGCGTGGGCTTCGGTTCGCTGGACCTCGGTCGTCTGCAGGACATCGAGGCGACTCTCGAGTTCGGCCTGCACGGCGGGGATGCCCCGGTCGGGAAGCGGTGGCGTTGTCTTCATGGTCCGGCGATCGGTTTCGAGCCGACGTTCCAACTCGCTCTTGCGCCGGTACTTGGCGGCCATGTCCTCGCGCAGACCGCGCAGACGCTCGGGGTCCTCGTCCCTGATATCCCTGAGGCCCGCAGGCAGGGCGGCAAGCTTCCGGCGGCAGTCCTCGAGCTGGGCCGTCTTTTCCCGATGGGTGACCACGGCCTCCAGGATGAGCAGCCGCCTGTTGGCCCGTTCAGCCTTCGCCAGCTGCTGCTTCAGGGTCTCGAGTTCGAGCTGACGCTGGGCGAGGGACTCCTGGTACTTCCGGATACGGCCCGCCTCGATCCGGGCGTTTTCCAGGTCCTTCCTCCGGCGGCCCGCAGCCAATCCGGACAGGGAGAACAGGGATTCCTTCAATCGTGCCGGATCCAGACCTCCAGCCAGTTCGGTGGCCAGCAGGCGTGCCAGTTCCTCATCCCCTTGCGCCATGGACGGAGGCAAGACATCCAGGATATCCACGTGATAGCAGGCCGCAAGATGGTCAGGAGGCAAGGTCGGAGGGGGAACCGGTTTGCCGGCCTGGGTCCAGACGACCCCGCCGGTGGTGGTGGTCGCGGTCAACTCGCGACCCTGGACCAGGAAGCGGGCGCGGACCTCGCGTCCCGGTTCGGATGGTTCCTGCGCGGGCCACAGAAGGTAGGCCAGGGCCCTGGCCATGGAGCTCTTGCCGCTGCCGTTGGGGCCGGTCAGCAGGTTCACGCCCGGCCGGGCCTCGAAGGCGAATCCCCGGGGAATTCCGGGCAGACGATCGGCCCTGAATTCAAGGAGATCCATGGCCGTCGCCCCCCTTCTCCATCAGGGCGTCGAGGATCCGGTAGGCCTGGCCCACCAGGATACGACCCAGCTCGTCGCGGTCGGGAGTTTCTCCTTCGTCCAGCAGCAGGTCATATTCCCGCCGGCGGTGGATTTTTTGGACCAGGTCCGCAGCCTGCACCAGCATCCGTTCGGCCAGGGCCTTGTCGGTTCCCTGTTCCAGGGCCAGGATACGCCGGGCCAGAAGCCCGGCCGGATCGCCGAGTTCGGCCATGCGCTGCAGATCGTAGGTGCCTGATACGGAGCAACGGAGCTTTTCGACGAACACGGTGGTGGTTTCGAAATCCGTGATCAGGTCCTCCGGCTGGAGGGCGCGGCAGGCGGCGGCGACCGCACCGGGTCGGCTCGTCCTGCCCCGGACAAGGATACGGAGGCCCAGAGCCGCGAGCGATGGCTGGTCCGCCGCAAGGTCCTGCCGGACCTTCAGCATGGATCCGGTCAACAGGGGCAGGATTTCCTGCTTGGGGTCCGCCAGATCGGGGCAGGGAATCTCCAGATGCTCCCAGCGCAGAGGGGCCAGGGGCAGCCTTCTGGCCGTGATTCCGGATCCCTGGTCCACGGTGACCAGGACGGGGCCGTGGGCCATGGTCTCGGTCGGGTCCAGGGGACTCAGAGATCCCAGGTACATGGGGGATTCGTCGTCGGTGACGGGGTCGGGGCGATGAACATGACCCAGGTACCAGCGCTGGTAGCCGACGGCTTTCAAGGCGGAGCCGGATACGGGTGCGTAATCGCTTTGGGCGACATCCAGATCCGCATGCAGCAGTCCCAGGGTCACTTCCTGCGGGAGGGCAGGCGGTGGGGGAATTTCCAGGGGGCTGGACCGGTAATGCGGGCGGGGAAAGGACCACCCCATGATGCGGACGGGCAGGGGAGCCTCGCCCCTGATCAGGCGGGAGCCCCAGGTTCCGCCCGTACCCAAAAGGTGGAAGCGGTCGCCAAGGGTCGAGGCCAGGCGCGGCAGGGCGTCGGTGTCGTGGTTGCCGGCGATGGCAACGACTTCGATCCCCCGGCTTGTCAGCTGGTCCACGGCATCGTGCAGGGGGCCGAGGGCCTCGAACAGGGAGTTGGCGCCTTCCACCAGGTCGCCGGCGAAGGCCACGGCGTGAACCTGATGCGTCGTCGCCGCGGCGACCACGCGTTTCAGGGCGGCCGCCGGTCCCAGTTCGACGGCGTCGAGCCCGCCGGGCAAACCGCCCGGCGCTCGGCCCAGGTGCATGTCACCTACGAACAGGATTCTGGTTTCGGCTGCAGGGGGCAACGTACGCGCTCCAGGGAATAAAGGGTTTTCCCATTATGAGGCGGTTGCCGTGTGCTGTCCAGTCCGTGCTCAGTCCAGGAGCTTGAGGATTTCCATGGACTGCTCGATTTCCTCCTTGGCGGCGGCCTGGTGAAGTTCGAAGTCGCCGAGCTTGAAGTTCAGGAGCTTCAGCGCCTCCGGGGAGCATTCCTTGGGGGCCCAGGCTCCGGGAGCGCCCAGGTCCATCTGATAGGACAGGAAATCGGCCACGTGCACCAGGGAGGCCAGGTGGGGGGCCTTCAGGGAGGTGATGGGAACATGGTGGCAGTTCACCGCGTCGACGATGTGGGACGGGAATTCCCACTGGCGGAACACGGTCTTGCCGATCATGGCGTGATGGACCTGGAACAGGGCCTTCTCGCATTCGAACCACGACAGGTGCAACTCGTTGGCGGCGTAGCACACCTCGTCGAAATCCTCGCTGAAGTACCGCTTCTCGATGAGCTTGCCCGTGTCGTGCAGCAATCCCACGACGTAGGCCTCCTCGGCCTGCTGGATGTTCAGGGCCGGGGCCAGGACCTTGCAGATGCTGGCCACGGCGATGCTGTGCTTCCAGAACATCTCCATGTCGATGTGGGCGTTGGATTCTTCGCCCTTGAAGTAGTCGAAAACGCTGATGGCCAAGGCCGCGCTGCGCACGGCCTGGAAACCCAGGATGACCACGGCGCGGCTGATGGTCTCGATGCGCCGGCTGTAACCGTAGAAGGCGGAGTTGACCAGGTGCAGGATCTTGGCCGTCAGGGCCTGGTCCTTGGTGATGATCTCGGCGATGCGTGGCACCGAGATATCAGGATCCTGCATCTTCTGGAACAGCTCCTGATAGATCACCGGAAGAGTGGGAATTTCCTTGATGATTCCCTTCAACTCCCGCGGATGCAGATCCATCAGGGATTTGATAACGGTTTCAGCCACAGCTTGCTCCTCAAATGGGGGGCGTTTCACCTTCGTGAAATCTGTATCGACAGGGATGGGAGGGGGTTGAACGAAAAATCAGGGCATGAATTGGAGATAAGGGGCCTGAGGGGCCCGCATGGACACTTCCCCGATCACCGTGGCAGCGAGCGAACCGCTCCGGCGCAAGTGATCGGTCAGGGTTTCCACCCTGTCCGCAGGCACCGAGACGAGCAGGCCTCCGCTGGTCTGGGGGTCGTTGAGCAGGCCGATCATGTCTTGGTCTAAAGATTTGTCGTACAAGATCTTATCCGCGGTGAACCGGGAATTGGAGACCGTGCCGCCGCAGGTGAAACCCTGGCCGCAGAGTTCCACGGCATCCGGCAACAGGGGCAGGGAGGCGCAGGAGATGGTGAAGGTGGTCTGCGAACCCTCGGCCATTTCCAGGGCGTGGCCCGTCAGGCCGAAACCCGTCACATCGGTGCAGGATGTGGCGCCCAGGTCGAACAACCGGCTGCCCACGTCGTTGAGGGTCGTCATGCAGGTGATCAGGACCTCGTAGGCGTCCTGGTCGAGAACACCCTTCTTCATGGCGGCGACCAGGGCGCCGGTGCCCAGGGGCTTGGTCAGGACCAGCTTGTCGCCCGGCTTGGCCGTGCAGTTGCGCAGGATGCGGTCGGGGGCCACGATGCCCGTGACGCTCAGGCCGAACTTGACCTCCTCGTCTCGCACGGTATGGCCGCCGGCCACGGCGCAACGGGCCTGGCCGCAGATCTCGGCCCCGCCGGCGAGGATCTCGCCCAGCAGGGAGTTGGGCAGACCCGCGGGGGGATAGCCGAGCAGGTTCAGGGCCATCAGGGGTCTTGCGCCCATGGCGTAGATGTCGCTCAGGGAGTTGGCGGCGGCGATGCGGCCGAAGGTGAACGGGTCGTCCACCACCGGCGTGATGAAATCCGCCGTCGAGACCACGGCCTGATCGCCGTCCAGACGGTACACGCCGGCATCGTCCGCCGTGTCGAAACCGACCAGCAGGTCGGGCCCGGCGGTGTTCTTGATGGCGTCGAGGATTTCGGACAAGTCACCCGGACTCAGTTTGGCCGCTCAACCGGCGCTCTTGGCGAAACGTGTCAGGGCGACGCGCTGGGAAAAGGACATGGTCTCACCTCCTTTCGGTCGGCTAAAAGTGGCAGCAAGGTCGTCGGTCGTCAACCGGCCTTGCCCTTGGCCTCGAGCTTGGCCCACGTGTCCTTGAGGGTCACGGTGCGGTTGAAGACCGGGGCTCCGGGACGGGAATCCTTGCCGTCCACGCAGAAGTAGCCCAACCGCATGAACTGACAGCGGTAGCCCGGTGCGGCTTCGGCCAGCCCGGGTTCCAGCATGGCTTCGGGGATCACTTCCAGGGAGCCGGGATTCAGGTTGTCCAGGAAGGAACCGCCTTCCTCGGGAAACGGCTCGCGGAACAGGTTGTCGTACAGTCTTACCTCGGCCTTGAAGGCATGGCGTGCCGAGATCCATTGCAGGGTGCCCTTGACCTTGCGGCCGTCGGGCGAGTCGCCGCCGCGGGTTGCAGGGTCGTAGGTGCAGCGCAACTCGACGACCTCGCCGGTGTCCGGATCCTTCACCACATCATCACAGGTGATGAAGTAGGCGTGCTTGAGCCTGACCTCGGCGCCGGGCTTCAGCCGGAAGAACTTGCGGGGGGCCTCCTCGCGGAAATCGTCCCGTTCGATCCACAGCTCGCGGCAGAAGGGCACCTCGCGCGTGCCGGCCTCCGGATCCTCCGGGTTGTTCACGCACTCGATCATCTCCACCCGGTCCTCGGGGTAGTTGGTGATGACCACCTTCAGGGGTCGCAGCACCGCCATGACCCGCGGGGCCGTGCGGTTCAACTCCTCGCGGATGGCCCACTTCAAGAGGTCCAGATCCACGGTGGAGTCGCGCTTGGCCACGCCGATGCGGTCGCAGAAGGTGCGGATGGACGAGGAGGTGTAGCCCAGGCGCCGCAGGCCGCTGATGGTGGGCATGCGCGGGTCGTCCCAGCCGGTGACATGGCCGTCGGTGACGAGTTGCAGCAGCTTGCGCTTGCTCATCACCGTGTAGGTCAGGTTCAGCCGGGCGAACTCGATCTGCCGCGGCTTGTGGGGCACGGGCAGGTTCTCGATGAACCACTCGTACAGGGGGCGGTTGACCTCGAACTCCAGGGTGCAGATCGAGTGGGTGATGCCCTCGATGGCGTCGCTCTGGCCGTGGGCGAAGTCGTACATGGGGTAGATGTGCCACTTGTCGCCGGTGCGGTGGTGGGCGATGTGGCGGATGCGGTACAGCAGGGGGTCGCGCATCTTCATGTTGGCGTGGGCCATGTCGATCTTCGCACGCAGGGTGTAGGCGCCCTCGGGAAACTCGCCGTTCTTCATGCGCTCGAGCAGGTCGAGGGATTCCTCGGCGGGCCGGCCGCGGTCGGGGCTGGGTCGGCCCGCTTCGGTGACGGTGCCGCGGTACTCGCGGATCTCCTGCTCGTTCAGGCTGCAGACGTAGGCCTTGCCGGCGCGGATCAGGTGCTGCGCCCACTCGTACAGCTGGTCGAAGTAGTCCGAGGCGTAGAACTCGCGATCCTCCCAGTCGGCGCCCAGCCAGCGCATGTCCTCCTTGATGGAATCGACGTACTCCATCTCTTCCTTCTCGGGGTTGGTGTCGTCGAAGCGCAGGTTGAACTTGCCGCCGAACTCCCGGGCGATGCCGGAGTTCAGGACGATGCTCTTGGCGTGGCCGATGTGCAGATAGCCGTTGGGCTCGGGCGGGAAGCGAGTGTGCACCCGGCCCTCGTTGCGGCCGGCGGCCAGGTCGTCCTTGATGATGGCGCGAATGAAATCCGTGCCTTCCCGGTCCTGATCGTCCCCTGCGGGTGGAATGCCGGCTCTGGTATCGTCGCTCATGAAGCCTGGACCTTTCGCGTGCTGAACCGTGGGAAACCGGATCCGCCTTGCGGCGATCGGTTGCTTCAAGCTAATTCCCAGGATACCGGATGTCTACAACACGTGCCAAGGAAGCAGCCATGTCCCTGGAAATCACCACCCGTGACGGCTGGGCCGAACTGGTCCTGGCCGACCCTCCCCGCAACGTCCTGCAGGTCGCCCTGCTTCAGGAAATGGTGGCGGCGCTGGATGAACTCGCCGCCGCGGACGCACCACTGCTGCTGATCAGGGCGCGCGGCCGCCACTTCTCCACCGGCTATCCCATCGGGGACATTCCCGAGGAGATCTTCCACGAGGATCCCCTGGTGCGGGCGGCCACGCCTTTTGAAATGGTCATGCAGCGCCTGACGGATTACCCCGCCCCGGTGGTGATGGCCGTCCAGGGGGACGCCTGGGGCGGAGCTGTGGAGATGCTGTCGTGCGCGGACATCCGCGTGGCCGCGCAGGGGGTGCGCGTGGCCCTGACTCCGGTCAGGCTGGGCCTGATCTACAGCCACACGGGGCTGCGCAGGCTGCTTCGGACCCTGGGTTCGCCGCTGCTGCGGGAGATGGTGCTGACGGGGCTGCCCGTGGCGGCCGAACGTCTGGAACGCTGCGGATTCTTCGCCCGGGTGACGGCGCCGCAGGAGCTGGAGGACTGCGCGACGCAGCTCATGAATGCCCTGCTGCACGGGGCGCCGGGGGCCCTGCGGGGCACGCGCCGGGTGCTGAGGATCCTGGAGGAGACCGAATCGCTGGATAAGGAGTTGCTGGCGGAAATCGCTCGTCTGCGCCACGACTCGCGGCTCAGCGGGGAGTTCCGGCGGGCCCGGGAGGCCTTCCTTGCCGGGCGGCCCTCGCCCTTCCTGCCGGACGACTGATCAGAAGTTGAAGCGGTCCATGAACTCGAAGCCCCAGTGCCCCTCGCGGGTGCGGGCGGCCTCGAAGCGCAGCTGCAGGGTGTCGAGGTTCAGGTGCAGTCCGGCGCCGGCGCTCTGCAGGGCATGGCCCGGGTCGGCCCCGTCGTACCAGGCGTCGCCGGCATCGGCGAACAGGTGGATGCCCACGCCGACCAGCTCTCCCTGGGGGGAGATGGGCATGAGGAACAGGGGGATCCTGTACTCGGCCGAGAGCAGGTAGCCCTCGTCCCCCTCGCGCAGGGCGTAGGGTTCGCCGCGAACGGTCTCGGGCCCGCCGAAGTACAGGCGGTTGTCCAGCTGCGCAGGGCCGTCGGTGCTGCGTCCCCAGGCGTGGAGAGCCAGGATGTGGTGCATCCAGGGCAGGGGCACGAATAGCCGTCCGTCCAGGGTGGATTCCAGGTAGGAATCGAAGTCGTCGCTGGTCCAGCTGCGCAGGCGGCCTTCCAGGTACACGCCCCGCCGCGGATAGTGGGGATTGCTGCGCGAGTCCAGACCCACGGCTCCGGTGAAGACCCAGTGGGTTTGCGTGGCGGCGGGAAGATACTCGTCGGGCGCTGCCGGGACCGATCCGCGCCAGGGTGCGGGCCAGGTGTAACCGTCCCGCTGCTGGAACCGCCCGTAGGTCATCCCCGCCGAAACGAAGAAGGTGCGCCACTGGTGACGCAGGCTCGCGGTGGCATCCCACCTGCGGAAGCGGGTGGGACGGTAGACGAAATCTCCCTGCCGGAAACCGGCCTCCAGCCGGGCCGACAGGCCCGTGCGGCCCAGGAACCAGGGGCGGTCCCAGACCAGATTCGCCTGCTGGGCGTACAGGGCGGCCGCCTCCAGACGCAGGGTCTCCCCATGTCCGCGGAAGTTGCGCTGCTCGAGGTAGGCCCCCAGCAGGTACTTGTGGCGGCGGTCATACCTGATGACCGGGCCGTAGAAGGTCTGCAGATCCTCTTCCACCACCACTTCGAGGACGGCGTCGTCGCCGGAGTCGTCGAGGTTCACGTCGACCGTGCGGAAGTAACCGCAATCCTCCAGGCGGTCCCAGGCCTCGTCGACGTCCTGTCGGCTGATCATCTGACCGGTGTGAAAGCCCAGGATGCGCAGGATCACGGAGTCGGCGGTATGGGTGTTGCCGGAAATCTCCACTTCGCCCAGGGGTATGGCGCGGCGGTCGTGCATGGGAAAGGTGAAATCCGTGGCTCGGGCCGATCCCCACAGAACGGGGCACAGGGCCAGCACCAGGGCCCATAACAACGGAGAGACAAGAACGTGGCGACGCTTGCGGTTGATCATGGGACACCAGGGTGAAGGGGTTGTTTTTCGCTGTGACCAGGATCAATTATGCCTGATGAGTCCTGATTGTCCAGCAGTCTCCCGTGTCCGGTGCCCTGCCTGTTTCCCTTCACCGGATGCCGACAGGGTGTAGAGGGACAGTCCTGCGCACACCAGCCCGCAGGGCTCCAGGAGGGGGGTCAGGAGGCCGGGGTCCAGTTGTCGGAGCCTGTGCTGGAGATCCTGGAACTCCATGTCCCGGGTGTTGGGCAGGACCTGGTCGAGGACCTCGCCCAGGGCCGAACGGACGACCTGGGCCATCAGACGGGTCACGAAGGCCGGATCGAGGCAATCGTTGCCCGCCAGGAAGGTGGAGAAGAAGGTCCGTGGCGCCTTGACGGCCACGGCTGCTTCCCCCAGCAGGAAACGACCGGCCCCCTCGCCCCAGACCAGGTGGTCGGACCGGGACCAGCTGAAACGGAACCGCTGGCCCAGATCCAGGAAGATCAACTTCTGGTCAGGGGAAAGGAGGCCGCAGCCGGTTCCCACCGGCAGGTTGTGGTGGCCCTCCAGGAAGAGCCGGGACAGGCGGCCCTCCCTGGTCAGCAGGAGGGCCACCTGGGTAACGGACAGGTCCAGGCAGAGGGTCCGTTCGGTGAAGAATCCCAGATCGAGGGGGCCCTGCAAGGGGCCCTGCCCGGGGTCCATGGTCCACTCGACGGCCGGCGGCAGGGTTTCATGCACCGTGGGAGAGCACGCATCGACGGGGATTTTAGCGGCGGCGGATTCCTGCATGATTCCTCCTGGCGGCCCGGTGGCCGGTCTAACGGGGCTTGAACTCGGATTCCCAGCCCAGCCCGAGCAGGTAGTTCCGTTCCTCGGTCACTTCGCTGAAGGCGACCAGGTCCCGGGACAGGATGGCGGCCTCGGACTTGAACCAGCTGGCGGCCGGCACGCCGGTCTCCAGGCTGTGCACCAGTTCCATGGCCTCCTCCACCAGCAGCATCAGGCGCACGTCCAGTTCCTCGAGCTCGCCGATGGTGGTGTCGTGGTCGCCCACGATGCACACCAGGCCTTCCCGGTCGAGCCGGCGGAAGATCACCCCGATGCGGTCGATCAGGGTGTCGATCATGCTCTGCATCTCCGTGCTCATGAGCTGTGACTTCTTCTCGGCCACGTTCAGGAGGTACTCCCCGCATTCCTTGAGCAGCATGCCCAGGGCGTGCCGGAATTCCCGTTCCTTGGCGGCGGCTTCGGCCGTGGTCCGGTACTGGCGGTAGTCGGGAATTTTCTCCATCAGGGATGTCATTTCAGGAAAGCTGACACTGGCGGCACTGGGCATGATGTCGATCTCCGGTTGTTGCTGCTAGTCAGTCGCTGAGTTTTCAGGGGTCGGGTTGCGCGGTGCCCGCCTGGCCCGATTCCGTCCCGGGGAATCGCAAGGAACATTCCTCCTTCATGGGGAATCAGGAGGTCGATGGGGGATGGTCTCGTAACGGGAAGATACAGAATAAGATCCAAGGATCTGGAAGGAGGGAAACCAGTGCTGAGCCGGGTAAATGCGCGGACGGGCAAACGAACCCGGATGGCAATCCGCAAGGTCGAAGGATGGTGAGTGGCGAATCTGCAAGACCCCCGGCAGGGGCGTTAACCGGGTCGGCGCCTGACCGGGTTGCTCAGGCTTCCGATGCCCTCGATGGAGACGGTGACCGTGTCGCCGGGCTTGAGAAAGACGGGCGGCTCGCGGAACACGCCGACCCCGCCGGGTGTGCCGGTGGTGATGATGTCTCCAGGCAGGAGGGTCATGTTGCGGCTGATGTAGGCGATCAGCTCGTCCACAGGGAAGATGAGCTGTTCGGTGTTGCTGCTCTGCATCAGCCTGTCGTTCCAGCGGCAGGTGATGGCCAGTCCTGAAGCCAGGGGCGGCAGCTCGTCGGGGGTGACCAGCCAGGGACCGCACGGTCCGCCGGTGTCGATGCTCTTGCTCCGGAAGAACTGCTTGTCGGTGTATTGGGCTTCCCGGTCCGAAACATCGTTCATGCAGGTGAAGCCGGCGATGTGCTCGGGGGCCTGCTGCCTGGTGATGGAACGACCGGGCTTGCCGATGACCACGGCCAGCTCGGCCTCGGCGTCCACGCGGGTCAGATCCTCGGGCAGCTCGATGGGCAGGCCGGGTGCCTGCAGGCAGGACGGGGCCTTGGCGAAGAGCAATGGTCGCGGCGGCAGGGGCTTGTTCTGCTCGGCCGCATGGTCACGGTAGTTCAGGCCGACGGCGATGATCTTCGACGGCAGGATGATGGGGGTCAGCAGGCGGGCCTGGCGCAGATCGAAGTAGGGCAGGGTGGGCTTTTCCCCGGCCGCCCAGCTGGCTTCGAGCTCGGCCGCCTGCTGCACGTGGTCGTCGTGGATGGCACGGACCGTGGACAGGTCCGGCAGCATGACGAGCCAGTTGTCGGACAACGAAGGCTGGCAGGCGAGCAGATCGAGGCCCACCGCATCGCTGAGGGCCAGACCGGGTCGGGGCATGGTCCCCCGCAGGTAGTTCAGGATTTTCATGGCGGGATTATGTCCACAATCATCCGGGGCGTCCACACCGAAAAAAAGGGCCGGGGGTTACCCGGCCCTGCTGAGCGGAACCTCCGGAGCTGCGGGCTCCGGCGTCCGGATCAGCCTCAGCCTTCCTGGACCACGTCGATGCGGCGCGGCAGGCTCTGCTCGCTCTTGGGCAGGATGATCTGCAGCACGCCCTTGTCCAGCTTGGCCTTGACCTTGTCCTCGTCGATGCTGGTGCCCAGCTTGAACGAGCGGCTGAAGGTGGCGCGGCTGGGACGCTCCCGCCGCAGGGTCTTGTAGCCCTCGGGCACGTCGTTCTCGGTCTTGGTGGTCACCCACAGGGTCTGCTTGTCCAGGTTCAGCTCCAGCTCGTCGGAACTCACCCCGGGCAGATCCATGATGATCATGTAGTCCTTCTCGCCTTCGAGAATGTCCGCGCGCGGGGTCCACTGGGTGTCGCCGTCGCTCTCCAGCCAGGGATCCAGTTCTCCGGTCAGGGCCGCGTTCAGCATCCGGGTCACGGGCAACAGGGTATTCATTTCTGGTCCTCCTCGGGTTTGTATGTTAATTGTGTTGCCGGCGTTCACATTCAGGGTTTCGGCTCGCCGGCCACATCTGATGAACTCACCCTTCCTATAACAATGGGCGTGCCCAAACAGGTTGCCTTCATGGAAAAATTTTTCAACCTATTTTATCACAAGGAGATAAACGTTTTCAGGCCCCTCCTCGGGAGACATCTCGTCAACGAATTCGGACCCACCATGACAGGAAAAACATGTCAAATTGACATGACTGCCAGACAATCCGTCCGGTGGGTTCTGCCATGGCTGGTGTTGCTGGCCCTGATCCCGGGAAAGTCGTTTGCCGGCACCGGTGATACCCCTGTTTGCCGGCATGCATCCGCCGGAGGTGATTCCCTGACCGTGGGGGATATCCAACTGGTCCGTAGAAGGATCTTTTCGGAGGAGGAGGAACGATCCGAAACGCCGTTGGTGGGCACCTTGCGGCGGTTCATGAACCGGATCCACTTCACCACCCGCAAGAGCGTCATCCGCAGGGAACTGCTGTTCCATACCGGCGAGCCCCTGCGCCCGGCCCTGCTGGAGGAGACCGAGCGCAACCTGCGCACACTGGGTTTTCTCAACGACATCACCGTGACACCCGTCGACACCCTGGCCGACGGGCGGGTGCCCATCCTGGTGGACACCCGGGAATCGTGGACCCTCAAGACGGATTTCGCCTACACCCAGGCTTCGGGCGGGGATACCCGGTGGAACGTCCAGCTTTCGGACAACAACTTCCTGGGTTACGGGGTGACCATGGGGACGGGCATCGGCGGCGACGAGAACAGCAACTTCTGGAACCTGTGGTATCGCCAGCGGAGGTTTCTCGGTACCGCCCTGTGGTTCGGCATGGACGACAGCGAGCGCGCCGACGGCTATGCGCGCGCAGTCTTTCTCAACCGGCCGTTCTGGAGCGAGGGCGACCGCTGGAGCCTGGAGACCAGGTACTGGGATCGATCCTTCGATCAGCGCTACTACCTGAGCAACGCCGGTCCCGCGGGCGTCGATCCCAGGCGCCTGACCAACCTGCACGCCCTTTTCCCGCGGCAGGAACAGGGTGCCGAAGTCAGTGTCCTGCTGCGGGCCCACGGCAAGGAGCGGGGCCGGATCTGGCGGCCGGGGCTGGGGATACGCTGGATGGACGTGGGCTACCGCCTGGGCAACGGGGAACGGGTCCTCTCGGACGGCCGCCTGGTTGATCTGGGATGGCTGGATGACGTGGGCCAGCCGCTGTGGCGGGACCGGGGGGTCACGGTCTGGCCGTATTTCCGGCTGCAGACCCGTGGACGGGGCTGGACCAAGAACCGTTTCATCATGCAGTATGGGACCATCGAGGATCTCAACCTGGCCCCGGTGGTGGATGTGAAGGTGGGACCGGAGCCGGGCGCCCTGGGCACCACGACCGCAGCCGGCGTCGGCCGCTGGCGGGCCGAGGGGACCTGGGAACAGTGGGTGATCTCCGGTCCCGGCCTGATCCTCCTGCGGGGCGAGGGCCAGGCGGTGTGGGGCGATGAGGTGGCGGGTTACCACCTCTACACGGTGACGGCCGGTTGGATGGGGCACATGGGGGCCCCGGAGACCCCCTGGCTGACCAGGGTGTTCGCCGAGTACGGTCACGGCGACTCCCTCGAGGGCACCATGGCCCTGACCCTGGGTCTGGATCGGGGACTGCGCTCCCTGGAATTCGACGGCATGGCCGGGGATCGGCTGGCACGTCTGACCCTGGAGGAAGGCAAGGTCCTGCCGGGGGAGATGCTGGGCATGTTCCGCTACGGCGTGGGCGCCTTCTTCGCCGCGGGCGCGGCCTGGTGGCATGACGAGGACCGGGGGCCGGACGACGCCCGCCGGGAAGCCGGTTTCGGCCTGCGTTTCGGACCCACGCGCTCGGCCAACGCGGCCACGGGCCGCATCGACCTGGTGTGGAATCTGGATGACGGCGGCGGTCCGGTGATGACCGCCACGACCAGGGGATTTTTCTGATGACGAGCCGACCCTTGAACAATGCTCCCCGCAGCGTGGCCAAGAACACCATGCTGCTGACGCTGGGTCTGCTCACGGGCCGTGCCCTGGGCGTGTTCCTGATCCGCAAGATGACCCCGATCCTGGGCACCGGGGGCATGGGGATCTGGGGCGCGGCCATCGACATCTCGGCCATCCTGCAGGTGATCACCAACTTCGGCCTGGGAACGCTTTTGACCCGGGAGATCACGCGCGCCCGCGGCATGACACTGCCCCTGTTCTGGAACACCCTGCGTGTCCGCTGGCTCATCGCGGCGGCCTGTTACCTGTTCCTGCTGTTCTACGTGGACGTGTCGGCCTTCGGGGACCTGGCGCGGCGGGCCACCCTGATCATGGGGCTGGCCATCTTCATAGAGGGCACAAGCATGGCCTGCGACGCCGTGTTGCAGGCCCACGAGAAGGTGCAGTACCAGTCCCTGGGGCAGATCGTCTCGGCGGTGGTGTACTTCGTGCTCGGCTGGATCTGGCTGGAAGCCGGTCACGGCCTGATGGGTGTGATCTGGGCCAACCTGATCAGTCGGCTGGTGCGGCTGGCGGTCATGGCGCCGCTGATGTTCTGGCGGACCGGACCATGGCGGCTGCGCGGCCCCGAAGGGGTGAAGGCGCCGGACATGCGCTGGATGATGAAGCTCGGCTTTCCCCTCTTTTTGGCCACCACCTTCGGCATCATCTACACCAAGGTCGATACGGTGATGCTCAAGCAGATGGCGGGGAATTCCTCGGCGGGCATCTACGTGCTGGGGCGGCGGGCGCTGGACATGATGATCATCCTGCCCAACATCTTCGGCACGGCGCTCTTTCCGGCCATGGCCCGCTATGGCATGCGGACCTCCGAGGACGCCATCCGGTTGGGGGAACGTTCCCTGCGCCTGATGATCACCATCATGCTGCCCTTCACCCTGTTCCTGACTTTCACGGCCGGGCCCATCATCCGCTGGTTCGATGCCAGTGCGGCGTTCGCCGACTCGGCCACCGTCCTGATGATCGTGATCTGGGGTCTACCCCTGCAGGCGGCCAACATCATCTTCAACCGCCTGCTGATCACCGCCGACCGGGAGCGGGCCTTCATCTTCATCGGGTTGTTCTCCATGCTGGTCAATGTGACCCTCAACGCCCTCTGGATTCCCCGCTACGGGTACTTCGGGGCGGCGACGGCCACCATCATCAGCATGTCCGTCAGCTTCCTGCTGCACATGCGCTACCTGAGCCGGGCCCGGTTCCGCCCCCCGTGCCGCCTGGCCCTGGGCGGTCCGGTGCTGGGCACCCTGCTGTCCTGGGGGGCCACGGTGCTGGTCTGGAGCCTCCTGCGCCCGGGGTGGGGGGTCAGCTGGCGCTCCCTGCCCCTGGAAAGCGGCTGGGGGCCCTTCATGGCGGTGTCGGCGACGGCGCTGCTGTTCTACACGGGATCCCTCGCCTTGCTGGGCGTCATCAAGGCGGCCGACATCCAGGTCGTGCGGGACATGATCCGGCGTTCTTGAATTCATGGGTGAACTCATGGGTGAACTCATGGGTTGATTTCAGCCCGCTGAATCGTGTATTCGTTGCGGTGATTCCCCATCGACCGCACCGGTGTCCGCGCTGCTGGAAAGGTTCTCATGCATCTGCTCAATGAATTCGCCGCCGGCCTGTCCGGAACCGTCTGGGGCTGGCCGGCCGTGTTTCCCCTGATGGTGGCCTCCCTGCTGGTGACCGGCCTGGTGATGACCGCGGTCCTGCGCTTCATCCAGCTCCGCAAGCTGAAGCACAGCCTGGACGTGATCCGGGGCCGCTACGATGATCCCAGCCACGACGGCGACCTGTCGCACTTCCAGGCCCTGACCACGGCGCTTTCGGCCACCGTGGGCATCGGCAACATCGCCGGCGTGGCCACGGCCCTGCATTACGGCGGGCCGGGCGCCCTGTTCTGGATGTGGGTCACGGCCATCTTCGGCATGGCCCTTAAGTACGCCGAATGCACTCTGGCCATCAGGTACCGGGAGATCCTGCCGGACGGCAGCGCCTCCGGCGGTCCCATGTACTACATCGAGAAGGGTCTGGGCCGGTCCTGGAAACCCCTGGCGGTGGTGTTCGCCGTGTGCGCGGTGACCTCAAGCTTCGGCTCGGGCAACAGCATCCAGGCCTTCACGGTGGCCGATCAGATCCGGGCGGACCTGGGTGTGCCCACCTGGATCACGGGTCTGGTCTCGGCCTCGCTGGTGGCGGCGGTGATCCTCGGCGGCATCAAGCGCATCGGTTCGGTGACAAGTCGGCTGGTGCCGTACATGGCCGTCCTGTACGTGTCCGGGGGTCTGCTGGTGCTGGTGCTGAACATTCCCGCCCTGCCCGGCGTGCTGGCGGACATCTTCAACTCGGCGTTCAGGCCTGCGGCCCAGCTGGGCGGCTTCGCCGGCGGATCCTTCATCTTCATGCTGACCTGGGGCGTCAAGCGCGGCCTGTTCTCTAACGAGTCCGGTCAGGGTTCCGCTCCCATCGCCCACGCCGCGGCCAAGACGGACGAACCGGTGCGCGAGGGCGTGGTGGCCATGATGGGTCCCCTGATCGACACCCTGATCATCTGCACCATCACCGGCCTGGTGATCCTGTCCACCGGGGTCTGGCACGACAAGCTGGCCGACGAGGTGCCCGTCAACGCCCAGTCCGCCATCACGGTCATCCGGGACGACGCCGGGGTCGTGAGCGACGGCAAGGTCAGGGACGAGGACCTCTTCGACGGCACCTTCGAATGTCGGGCAGGGGTTCCGGGGGGCGTGCTGATGGTGCGCAACCACGCGGTGGTGGAGGAAGCCCGCCTGATGCTGGACGACGGCGCCTCGTTCGAAGGCGAGCTGAGCGCCAGGGACGGCCGTCTGGTGACCGACGGCCTGCCCGGCATGAAGCTGGAGGGGTTGATGGCCCAGAACGGCTCGCCGTTGACGGCCTGGGCCTTCCAGAAGGGCCTGTCGCGCTTCGGCAACTGGGGGCACTTCATCATCACCCTGGGGGTGGTCCTGTTCGGGATCTCCACCGCCATCAGCTGGAGCTACTACGGCGACCGGGCCGTGGTCTACCTGTTCGGGCCCCGCTACGTCTTCTTCTACAAGATCGTTTTCGTGCTCATGAACTTCCTGGGGGCTATATTCTCGCTCGAAGTGGTCTGGAACCTGGGCGACAGCGCCCTGGGCCTGATGGCCCTGCCCAACCTGATCGCCCTGATCTTCCTGGCGCCCAAGGTCAGGAACATGACCAAAGAGTATTTCGCGCAGGATCACAAACCCCTGCGCTGACCTTTCACCGGCTCCAAAGAGGTGTGCACCGAAATGAACAAGGCAACACTACCGGCGGGAGATCTGAAACAGCAGCAGGCCGAGCTGGCGGCCAAGGGCCTGCTGACGGCCCGCAACGCCGACCGCCACTGGCTGTACGAGCAGTCGGTGCAGAACGTGGACTTCGAGGTGGGGTTCATCGAGCGCGTCTTCCGCCGGGAATACGGCGTGCGGCCCCGCATCTTCCGCGAGGATTTCTGCGGCACGGCCCTGCTGAGCGCGGCCTGGGTGGCGCGGCGCCGGGGCAATACCGCCCTGGGCGTGGACCTGGACGGGCCGACCCTAGACTGGGGGCGCCGGCACAACCTGGCGCCGCTGGGGGGGCGCGCCGACGCCGTGACCCTCGTCGAGGACGATGTGCGCAACGTGCCGGGTCCTGCGGCCGACGTGACCGCCGCCACCAACTTCAGCTGGTGGGGTTTCAAGACCAGGGCCGAGCTCAAGGCCTACTTCCAGGGGGCCTGCGCCGGCCTGGCAGACCGGGGCATGCTGTTGCTGGACTGCTTCGGGGGTCCCGAGGCCCAGGTGCCCCAGATCGAGGAGCGGGAACTGGAGGGTTTCTCCTACCTGTGGGACCAGGACGACTTCAATCCCGTCACCGGCGGAATCCGCTGCATGATCCATTTCGGGTTTCCCGACGGGAGCGAGCTGAAAAAGGCATTCAGATACGATTGGCGCTTGTGGACCCTTCCCGAAACGTGCGAGATTTTACGCGAGAGCGGTTTTCGCAAGACGGTCGTGTACTGGGAGGGAACCGACAAGGACGGAGAGCCCAGCGGCGTCTTTCGTCCCAGCACCAAGGGCGATCTGGCTCCCGCCTGGGTGGCCTACATCCTGGCGTTTCGTTGACGGCAAACAGAGTCCACGTCATGGTTCGCCGATACATCGGCGGAGCAGGGGGCACACATCATGGATTTCAGGGTTTGCACGCGGTGCGGCAAGGAGATCGAAGGCGAGGGGATCCTTTTCCACAAGAAGTATTTCTGCAGTGACGAGTGCTGCGAGGAATACGAGGAACTGCTGCTCAACGTGGGGGAGCCGGTCCCGGAAGAGCTGGCCGCCGAGGGGATCGAAGACCTGGATGACCTGACCCTCGAAGTCGATGTGGACCTGGAGGATCTGGACGACCTCGACGACCTGGATCTGGATCTGGAGGACGACGGTTTCTGACGCCCGGGTCCTGCTACGGAACGAGCCGCCCTCGGGGCGGCTCGTTCGCTTCATTCCGGCCATGTTCCCGTGCGATGATCAACCGCAGCCGCTGCAACCTCCGCTGCCGCAGTCGGCGGCGCTGCCCAGGGTCAGCATGTAACCCTTGCGGTAGGCCTCGTTGACGTAGTCGATGGTCAAACCGCCGCTCTGACTCAGGATGTCAGCGGTCTGCTTGTCCACCAGGAACTTGATGCCGTTGTTTTCGACGACATGGTCGTCATCCTTTGGCTCATCCAGAGCCATGCCGATGCTCGGCCCGCCTCAGCCGAAGCCCTGTACGAAAAGGCGGACACCCTTGCCCTGGTGTTCGTTCCAGTCGAATCCGCCGAAGGCCTCGCCGGCCGTGGCCGATACGCTGATCAATTCCGCTGCATTCACGCTAACCGTCCTCGTGTTGTCATGGCGGGGACACGGAGCGTCCCCTGGTTTCCCGCTACGGAGCTTGCCGGAGGCAAATTCCACCAAACAGGTACGTTTATCTTATCGCCCTAATCAAACGCATTTTTACGAAAAAGCAACCCCGGCCGGGACCATATTTTCGCCCCCGTCACGGCATGGCCTGGTCGTCGTCCGGTTCCAGGGTGTAGTCCTTTTCCAGTCCGAACAGGTGCTTGAAGTCCACAAGCAGGGTGAAGCTGACCGGGACCAGGACCAGGGTGATGGCGGTGGAGAACATGACGCCGAAGCCCAGACTGGTGGCCATGGGAATGAGGAACTTGGCCTGCAGGCTCTTTTCCAGCAGCAACGGCGTCAGGCCGGCGAAGGTGGTGACGGAGGTCAGCATGATGGGACGGAACCGGCGCATGCCGGCCCCTATTACCGCCTTCCGCAGGGGAGTGCCCGCCCGGTAGGACCGGTTGATGAAGTCGATCATGATCAGCGAGTCGTTGACCACCACTCCGGTCAGGGCCACCAGGCCGAAGAGGCTGACCATGGTCAGGTCCATGCCCATCAGCAGGTGGCCCCAGATGGCGCCGACGATGCCGAAGGGAATGGCTGTCATGATGATCACAGGCTGCATGTAGGAGCGGAACAGGACCGCCAGCAGGGCGAAGATCATCAGCAAGGCCATCATGAAGCCGCTGCGCAGGCTGGCCAGGGAATCCTGCTGCTCCTTGGCCTGGCCTTCCATGCTGTAGCTGAGTCCCGGAAAGGAGGCCAGCAGTTCGGGCAGGATTTCCCGCCGCAGATCCTGGTTGATCTCGTCGGCGTTGGCCAGGGCCTGGTTTACATCCGCGGTGACGTTGACCACGCGCTGCCGGTTCGAGCGCTGGATGGTGGCATATCCCCGGCCCATGGTGACCTCGGCCACCTGGTTGAAGGGCACGGCGGCGCCCGCGGGGGTGCGGATGCGCATGGCCTCGATATCTCCCAGGGAGCGCCTTTCGTCCGCCGGGTAGCGGACCATGACCTTGACCTCGTCCCGACCGCGCTGGATGCGCATGGCCTCGTCGCCGTAGAATCCGGCGCGCACCTGGCGGGCCAGGTCGGCCAGGGTCAGACCCAGGGTCCGGGCGCCGGGTTTCAGCCGCAGTTTCATCTCCACCTTGCCCTGACGGAAGCTGTCGGAGATGTCGGTCACGCCCGGATAGACGGCCAGCTTCCGCTTGAGGATACGCCCGGCGGCCACCAGCAGGTCGCTATCGGGGGAACTCAGCTGGACGAAGATCGGCTTGCCCCCGTGAAACAGGTCGGCGCTGAAGGTCAGGGCCACCGCCCCGGGAATCGGGCCGCACAACTCGCGCCAGCGGTCGGCCATTTCGTGGCTGGGCAGGTTGCGGATCTCCGCGGGCAGGAGTTCGGCGTTGACCTCCACCAGATGGGCACCTCCGGGTGTATTCCCGTTGCTGCTTTCGTTGGCCAGGGGCTGGGAGCCGATGCTCGTCGAGACGTGGTTCATCAGCGGGGGGGCGTCTTCGGGCCGGTTGCGGGAGAACTCGGCCAGCATCTCCTCCAGGGAACGTTCCAACTGCTCGGCCGCGGTCCGGGCCTCGGCCACGGTCGTACCCTGGGGCAGGGTGAGGTCGGCCACCAGGTTGTCCGCGTCCACCGGCGGTATGAAGACGAATTTCAGGTGGCCGCCGGCGAACCAGCTGAGGGTGGTCACCAGGGTGGCCACGGCTATGGCCACGATCAGGGCCCGGTTGTGCAGGGCGAACTCCAGGGCGGGTCTGTAGGCGCGGTCCAGGAACCCCTGCATGTTGCCCTCGAGGCCGTCCTTGAGGCGGGCGTACCACCGGGGTCGGGGATCGGCGGCAGGCACGCCTGCTGAAACTTGGCGTACCCTGATGGTGGCCAGGTGGGCCGGCAGGATCAACAGGGACTCGATGAGCGAGAAGGCCAGGATGGCGATGACCACCACCGGGATGTTGTACATGAACTTGCCCATCATCCCCTCGATGAAGGCCAGGGGCAGGAAGGCGGCCACGGTGGTCATGACGGCGAAGACGACGGGCCCGGCCACTTCCATGGTGCCCAGGGTCGAGGCCTTCTGGGCCCCGTAACCCTGCTGGCGGTGGGAATAGACGTTCTCGCCGATGACGATGGCATCGTCCACCACCAGCCCCAGGGAGACGATGAATGCGAACATGGAGATCATGTTGAGGGAGACCCCGAACCAGGGGATCACCCACAGGGCGCCCAGGAAGGCGACCAGGATGCCCGAGCTGACCCACAGGGCCAGGCGGAACTCCAGGGTCAGGGCCAGGACCAGGAAGACCAGGACCAGGCCCATGGCGCCGTTCTTCAGCAGCAGGTCCATGCGGCTCTTGTAGACGGCCGAACGATCGTGCCAGGTGGTGATGTCGATGCCCGGCGGCAGTTCGCCGGAAATCTTCTCGATGTAGGACTTCACCTTCCTGGTCACTTCCAGCACGCCCTGGTCCCCGGTGCGGAAGACCGAGACCATGGCGGCAGGGCGGCCGTCCAGGAAGGTGGCGACGTCCACGTCCTCGAAGCCGTCCTTGATGTCCGCGAGCCGCGAAAGGGGGATTTCGGTGCCGTCGGGCGCGGAAACGACGATGATGTGCCCGAATTCCTTGCCGGTGTAGCGCCGGCCCTGGGTACGCACGAGGATTTCCCCCGCCTCCGTCTTCACGCTGCCGCCGGGCAGGTCGAGGCTGCCCGCCTGGACCGCCCTGGTCACCTGCTCGAGGGTCAGACCGTACCGGCGCAGGTTCTTCTCGCTGACCTCGATGGAGATCTCGAAGGGCCGGGTGCCGTTGGTCACGGCATAGGAAATGGTGTCCGAGGCCAGTAGGTCGTCCCGCACGCGGTCGGCCAGCAGTTTCAGGGTGCGTTCGTCGGTGTTGCCGTACAGGTAGATGTCGATGACCTGATGCTTGCGCTCCACCAGGGAGATGATGGGTTTCTCGGTCTCCTCGGGGAAGGTGATGATGCGATCCACGGCGGCCTTGACGTCGTCCAGGGCCTTGCGCTTGTCGGTGCCCCGCTGCAGCTCCAGCATGATGGTGCCCACGCCCTCGCTGGCGGTGGAGGTGATCTTCTTGATGCCCTCGATGCCCTGCAGCTTGTCTTCGACGATCAGGCAGACCCCCTCCTCGACGTCGGCGGGCGTGCCGCCGAGGTAGGGCACCGAGACGGTGATCATGTCCATGTCGAGCTCGGGAAAGACCTCCTGCTTGATGGAGCGCGCACTCATCAGCCCGGAGACCAGGATCGTGACCATCAGGAGGTTGGCGGCCACGTGGTTGCCGGAGAACCAGCGGATCAGGCCGTTCATCGACCGTCTCCCTTCCGGGGTGCCGCGGTGGAATCGGTTTCCGCGGCGACTGCTGTCTTCGCCCCGGCGACCCGCACGGGCATGCCCTCGGTGACGACCTGCAGGTTGCTGATGCAGATCATCTCTCCAGGAGACAGGCCCGAGGCGATGAGAGCCTCCTCGACGCCCGCCCGCGCCACCTTCACAGGGCGGATGGACAGGGTCTGCTCGGGCGTGATGACCCAGACCTTGTCACCCGGATGCAGGGCGGCCCGGGGGATGACGACCGCGCCCGGCGGCGGCGTGCCGGTGAACACCGCGGTGACGAACATGCCCGGCAGCAGGGCGGGAAGATGATCGTGGGCCATGAAGGGGTCCGGCACCTCCACGACTACCGGGACCTGGCGCGTGGCGCGGTCCACCGCGCCGCCGAGGCGGGCCGCTCGGCCCGGCCAGGAAAAGGTCCGGCCGGCGAAATCCGCCCGGACGGTCACGTCGTCGCCGGGGTAGGTGTCATCGGGTCCGGATTCCCCGGCCCTGATCCAGGCCATGTCCTCGGCCGGGACCGGAACGGTGCTCTCGGCCATGTCGATGGCGTAGAGGGCGCCGAGGGAAGCGCCCGAGCGCACGTACTGGCCGGCGTCGGCGGTGGTACTCTCGATGCGACCGGTGAAGGGGGAGGTCAGGGTGCAACGGGCCAGGTTCGTCTCGGCCAGGGCCACGGCCGCCTCAGCTGCTTCCACCGCGGCGCGGGCCTGGGCCACCTGGGGTTCGCGCAGGACCAGCGGCGAAGGTTCGCCGTGAAGCCCCGCGCCGTCTTCACTCGACCTCAGCCGTTCCCACTCCCGGCGCGCCACCTGGGCGTCCTGTTCGGCCGTGGCCAGGCTGGTGCGGGCCTGGGCCAGGTTGGCCCGGGCCTGGGCGCGGGCCTGGAGGTAGTCGGTCTGTTCGATCATGACCAGGGTGTCTCCGGCGGCCACGTATTCGCCCGCCTCGAAGCGGGGGGATTTCCGGATGATCCGCCCGCTGACCTGGGGGACGACCTCGATGCGGCGCTTGGCCTCGACGGTGCCGAAACCGTTGATCAACATGGGAGCCTCCCCGGCCTGCACGGTCAGGGTGTTGACCAGGGGACGGGAGCGCGGGGGACGGGTCTTGTCCGCCACGGGCCTGGTCTTGATCATGATGAAACCGACGACCACGGCCAACAGGATGATTCCTGCCGGCAAGCCGATCCGAAACAGGCGGGACCGCTTCACGGCGATACTCCTTGGTGGACTTGTTGCTGAGGGGAATGACCGGATCGGTTGTCCGGGTCCGATAGGTTCCAGGGACCGCCCAGGGCGAGGATGAGGTCCACACGGGCGCTCTGGCGCTGGCGACGCACGGTCAGCAGTTGGCTCTCGGCGGAGTAGGCCCGGCGCTGGCTTTCCAGCATCACCAGGATATTGTCCAGGCCGCGCCGGTAACGATCCTGGGCCTGGCGGGAGGCGGCCGTCGCGGCGGTCGTGCTCCTGATCAGGGCCTCCTGTTGCCGGGCCAGGTAGTAGTCCCGGTCCAGGGCGTTCTCCACCTCGGCGAAGGCCTCCAGCACCGTCTTGCGGTAGGTGGCGGCGGCCTGGGCGGCGCGGGCCTCGGCGGCCTTGATCTGGGCCTGGGTCGCTCCCCTGTTGATCAGGGGCATGACCAGGTTGCCCACCAGGGACCATACATCGGTGCCGGCCTTGCCCAGGTCAGCGAGTTCCCGTGACGAGAATCCCGTGTTGGCGGTCAGGGAAATCCGCGGGTAGAGGGCGGCCTTGGCCTGGCCGATCCGGGCCACGGCGGAATGGAGCCGCAACTCGGCCGCCTGCAGGTCCGGCCGCCTCTGCAGGAGTTCGGCGGGCAAGCCGCCGGGGACGGCGGGCAGGTTGTCCGCAGCGGCCGCCGGGGAACTTTCAGCCGGGACCGGTTCCCGGCCGCCGGGGTAGGATCCGCACAGGATTTCCAGTCGCCGGCGGGCGGCGCCCAGCTGCTGCCGCAGGGGGGATTCGGAAGCCCGGGCGGCCGCCAGGTTCTGGGTGGCCAGATCGACGTCCAGGGCCGGAACAAGACCTTGCCGATAGCGGTCCTGCACCACCTGGAGGTTGAGGTCGTAGTTCTCGATGGTGGCCCGGGTCAGGGCGAGCTGACCTTCCAGCTCGAGGATCTCGAGTCGGGCGCGGACCACCTCGGCCACGATGCTCCGGGCCAGGGCCCGGCGGTCGTTCTCGCCGGCCAGCAACGAGGCGACGGCGGCTTCCTTGTCGCGGGCGACGCGTCCCCAGAGATCGGCCTCGTAGCGCATGGTGGCGTTGGCGGAGAAAGAGCTCAGATAGGGCGAGATGAAGCCGGGGAAGTTCAGGTTGGCCGATTTGCTGCGGCTGGCCGAGCCGCCGATTTCCAGACTCGGCCACCGGTCGGCGGCGGCTCCGGCGGCCAGGGCCCGGGCCTCGAGGACCCTGGCGGCTGCTGCTGCGAGATCGTTGTTGTGCCTCAAGGCGCGCAGGACCAGGCTGTCCAGCACGGAGTCCTGGAAATCCTTCCACCACCGGCCGTCGCCCTGTTCGCCGAGGGCCGCCGAAAGCGGTGAGGCGCCGGGGTGGCTGTCCGGGGCGGCCCAGGAAGCGGGAACCTCGATCCCGGGGTCCGGCCGGGTGTAATCCGGGCCCACGGCGCATCCTGCCAGGATCGCCAGGGCGGGAATCAGGAACGCGGCACTTGCAGGAATGCCTCTCAATCCTCTTCCTCCCGGCTCAGGCCCTCGATGGCGGCGGTGGTGAAACGCGTGATGTGGGCGGTCACCTCGTCGATGTAGACGGGCAGGGGCTCGGCCAGGACCGGGAAGATCCCCACCATGATGCCGTAGGCTTCGCTGTCCGGGTCCATGGCCTCCATCTTCACCCGCCGCATGATGAAGTGATGGATCTGCCCCACGATGCTGGCGATGACCCAGGTGACCTGGTCGGCGTCCAGGGTGGGAGCGGCCATGTGCAGGGCGTCGGAGAAGGACTGGAAGACGGGCTGGATCATCTCCTTGAACATGCCGCCGTGGTCCCCGGCACCGGGCTGGTGGAGTTCCCGCGAGACGGCCATGAGGAACCCGGGGCCGCCGTCGGCGGCCAGGGTGCCGGCCAGGTATTGCCGGATCAGGGTCCGGACCACTTCGCTGACCGGCGGCGGCGAGGATGAGGCTTGCATCAGGTCGTCCAGCGCCTGCAGCGTGCGGTCGCGCTGGGCGCTGAAACGGCGGGCGCAGACCTGGTGGAAGAGGTTCTCCTTGCTGTGGAAATGGTAGTTCACCGCCGCGATGTTCACCCCCGCGGCCGTCGCCAGTTCCCGGATGGAGACATCGCCGAAATCCTTGCGGGCGAAGAGCTGTTCCGCGGCGTCCAGCAGACGGTCCTTGGTTGGAAGAGATTCTGTGGTCATGGCTTACATCCTATACGGCTGTTTGATTCGTTGAATTGAAACATCATATTAAAACAGACGTTTGAATCTTGTCAAGGAGAACTTTTGCCTACCGGAAAAAACATCCCCGGAAGCCGAGGCTTCCGGGGATGCTGTCATCGTGCTCTCCGTGTTCCCGCCCCGAGGGGCGAGGCCATAAGCGCGATGTTACTTCACGAGGGTCATCTTGCGGACCTGGACCACCTCGGCCCCGATACGCAGACGGGCGAAGTAGTTGCCGCTGGCCAGGCTCTGGCCCGCGTCATCCTTGCCGTCCCAGGTGAGCTTGTACTCGTTGGCGGGCAGGGCGTCCTGGATCAGGGTGCGCACCTTTTCGCCGCGGATGTTGTAGATGTTCAGCTGGACCAGGTTGTTCTTGTTGACGACGAACTTGATCGTAGCCGTGGGGTTGAAGGGGTTGGGGTAGATCTCCGTCAGCCCGCCGGCTTCCTGGATCTGCGGGGTGATCTCCTCCACGCCGCTGGCGCCGGTCAGCACCAGGTACTGGTCGGCGTAGGGGCGGATGGCGAAGTCGCCGTACACGTATTCCATGACACCCTCGACCTTGACCACGTCGCCGATGGTGGGCACGTAGGTCAGTTCCTGCGTGGGATTGACCACCACGGTGTCGGCGGGTGAGCCGGTGCTGGAAACGGTGAACTCGCCGTAACCCAGGGTGTCGATGACCGCCGAGGGGGCGGTCTTGACCCAGACGGCCTCCCAGGCTTCGCCCAGGTGGGTCACGTTGTCGGCCAGGGTGCGCGTCGGCACGTAGGGGGCCTCAGGCAGATCCTGTCCGAAGGCGCGCAGGTACACGGCATCGGCGTTGTTGGGTACGAACTCGGTCATGCCGTAGTACTCGGAGCAATGACCGCCGGCCTCGATCAGGTCACCGCGGAAGTACGAGTACGTCGAACTGCCCTCGTAAACCAGGGTTCCGCCGAAGGCGTAGGTGCCGGTGGCGGGGTTGACCTCGGGTTCCTGCACGAAGAACTTGCTCGAAGCGCCGGAGTCGGAAGTGCCCACTGTGACCACGCCGCGGATGTTCAGGAACTTGCCGTCGTAGGCGGCGGCCTGCGAGGCGCTGTCGGGGTGGGCGTACTGCATGGTATAGATGCTGGTGAAGCCCACGGCGATGGTCTCGAAACCGGTGGGGGCGTCGCCGGGCAGGGTGACTTCCTGGCTCGCGGTATCCCTGGCCCAGATGTAGTAGTCGATCCGGGCGCCGGTGTGACCACCGGGGATGACGCCTTCATAGGTGTCGCCGCCGGTGTTGGTCATGGCCGTGGAGACCCAGGGGCCGGGGGAGAGACCGTCCAGATCGCTGTCCCGGAAGTAGAGATTGGCCAGGGAAATCCCGTGGTCGTCAACGATGGTGGCCGAGATGGTCACCGGATCGGTGGCTTCGGGCACCCAGTTGTCCGCGTTGACGTCCGAGATCACCGGCAGGGTGTCACCGCCCGGATTCTCGACCAGGTCGGTCTGGAAACGGGGCTTCAACTCGATGGTGCCGTTGTAGGTGACCACCGGGGAGGTGATGCCGTAGGTGTCCCCGACGTCCACGGCGCCCAGGTCGATGCCGGTGGTGCTGTCGATGTACACCATGATGGTGTCGGTGCCGTTGGTCATGAAGAAGTTGGACGTGTTCTTGACCGTGACGGTACCGATGGCCGTGACCAGGGTGCCCACGGATTCGTAATCGGCCATGATGGCCGAGATGTCCATGGGGGTGGGGGTCACGGTGTTGCCGCTGGAAATCACGGTGAAGGTCGGGCCGCTGATCTGGATCTCACCGGCGTAGGAAGATACGGTCCCGGTTACTTCGACGTCATCACCCAGGGCGACGGGTGAAGGGTTCGAGTAGATGGAAATACCGCCGGTGGCGCCCTGGATGTAATGGGAGCCTCCGCTGTACTGACCACGCTCGTAGACTACGCCGCGAATGGTCACGACCTGCCCGTCATACGGGCTGGCCGGGGCACCGGTCGCGTCATAGACCTGTATGTCGTCGATGGCTGTGTACTGGGCCGAGGCGACGCCACCCAGACACATGAGGCACATGCTGAGCAGTGCCACGCCAAAAAGATGCTTCTTCATCCTTTCGGCCTCCTTATAGCAAGGGTACAAAGGCAATTTTCTCGCGCTCACTCGAGCTTTGTGTCAAGCGATGGGACCCAAGTGGAAAGCGAGTGTTGTCCGGTACTCCGGACGTGGAAACACCGACCTCTCAAGGTGGTCTTTCCGTTTGGGGACCGAATCTCCCGGTCCGGGATCACGTTTCTATGTTTCCCGGGGTATCACCTCCTTGTATTAAGTTATCAAGGAAAGGCTTGCGGAAACAAACCGAATCTCACTTGTGGCTAATAATTCTATCACAAAGTAACAGATCTTTGGAGAAAATGATGAAAATAAACGGTAATTTTTGTGAATAAGGGCCTTTTGAACCTGGATCACAGATATCCGGATTTTATAAGGCATTGTCCTGTCATTTCCTCCGGTTTCGGCACTCCCAGAAGACCCAGGACCGTCGGCGCGATGTCGGCCAGGCCCCCTTGCCCTTCCCGCATGGCCTCATGCTTTCCCTCCAGGCGCAGGTCGGCCACGATGAAGGGCACGGGATTGAGGGAGTGCTGGGTGAAGGGTTTCCCGTCCGGTCCGATCATCTCGTCGCAATTGCCGTGGTCGGCGGTGACCAGCCAGGTCGTCCCGGCCGCCAGGCTGGGGGGCATGATCTCGCCCAGCAGGCGGTCCAATGTCCTGAAGGCCTGGACGGCCGCCTCGTAGTTGCCGGTGTGGCCCACCATGTCCCCGTTGGCGAAGTTGACGATGACGACGTCGTGGCTGCCGGTGGCGCAGGCGGTACCCACGACCTCGGCCACGGCCGGGGCGCTCATTTCCGGCTGCAGGTCGTAGGTGGCCACCTTGGGCGAAGGAATGAGCCGCCGGTCCTCGTAGGGGAAGGGCTCTTCCCGGCCGCCGTTGAAGAAATAGGTGACGTGGGCGTACTTCTCGGTCTCGGCGGTGCGCAGGTTGCGCAGCTCGTGGCGGGCGAAGATCTCGGCCAGGCCGTTGCGCGGATGGATGGGGCGGAACATCACCGGCAGGTCCATGGTCTCGTCGTAAGGGGTCATGCACAGGTAGTTGACCCGGGGTCGGTCGGGGACCGGGAAGCCGTCGAATCCCTCCTGCATGAAGGCCCAGGTCAGCTCCCGCGCACGGTCGGCGCGGAAGTTCCAGAAGAACACGCTGTCGTCCTGGCCGACGGTGGCCAGGGGCTCGCCCTGTTCCCCGACGATCACCGTGGGTTCGATGAACTCGTCGGTGATGTCGGCGGCGTAGGAGGCTCGCAACGCGGCGACCGGATCGGTGGCCTGGATACCCCGGCCGTGGATCAGCATGTCCCAGGCCCTCTGGACCCGGTCCCAGCGTTTGTCGCGGTCCATGGCCCAGTAGCGGCCGCAGACCGAGGCGATGGTGCCGGCTCCGATCTCCTCCAGTTGCTTCTGCAATTGTTCCATGTATCCGGCGCCCGCCTGGGGGTCGGTGTCCCTGCCGTCCATGAAGGCGTGGATGAAGATGTCCCCGATGCCCGCCTTCTTGGCCGTGCGCACGATGCCCAGCAGGTGATCGGTGTGGCTGTGGACTCCGCCCGGCGAGACCAGTCCCAGCAGGTGCAGGCGGCCGCTGCCGGCGAGGGTGCGTTGCACGAAGGGTCGCCACGCCTCGGCGGCCTCGAACTCGCCGCTGTCGAAGCTATTGCCGATGCGGACCAGTTCCTGGGGAATGACGCGGCCCGCACCTATGGTCAGGTGGCCTACTTCGCTGTTGCCCATCTGTCCTTCGGGAAGGCCCACCGCCGGCCCGCCAGGTTGCAGGGTCGTGTGGGGGAAGCGGGTGAACAGGGATTCATAGAAGCGGGGTGCAGCTCCCACCACGGCGTTGCCGACCTCCGACCCGGGGCCCGTCCGGTAACCGACGCCGTCGAGAATGCAGAGCACGAGTCTGGGTGCGGTGTGTGCTGCGGTCATGGATCATCTCCGTCCGGTGGTCAGGGTGTCGGGGGGCAGAAGCCAGATCCCGGTCTCGGACAGGGCCATCAGGATCAGTCGCTCCAAAGGATAGATATCGAGGACAGGATCCGCATCCCCGGATTGTCCGTCCAGCACGGCGAAGGCCGAACCGCCGTGCAGGACCGCCCGGGTGATCTCACGCCCGTCGTCCAGCAATTGGGACACGCGCAGGCGACCGCTGCGCACCAGGTACCCGCCCGGCTGCTCCGGGTGCAGGAGCTGGTTGGCCAGCAACGACAGCACCTTGGCGTTCCGGGGCGGGTGATCCCTTCTGGCGCCCTTGCGCAGGAGCTGGTGGTCGCTCCGGTACAGTTGCAGCAGGCCGGTTGGGACAGGGTGCACGAGCCGGAAACCTCCGGGTCAGGGCTACTTAAAGATTGCGCGGAACAACAGTATAGCCCCGACCCGGATATTCGGAAATCCTCCAAATGGGAATAATCGAGGTCGGTTCCCCGGTTGGGCAGCCACATGACCATGGAACAATAAAACAGACGAAAATGTTCATATTTATACAACCGGTTGACATATGAGAATTTTTCCGAGATAATCCCAGCACTCGCCCGAACTCAGGAACAAGGGAAACCTGGGTTTCATATTCCAGGAATTACGTTGTCAAAGATGCGCGGCCAAGGTTACGAGGCCAAGGCTGCGAGTATGTGTCATGCCATGCTGTTCCATTTTTTCGATATCGCGGGACCTCATGAGACCCGGGAAATCGGCGGGGGGGATAATCAAACGCCTGAATCGGCCCTGGGCAGGCTGCAGAAGTATTCCGGACTGGATCCTTTTTCACTTTGGTTTTCGCAACGGGAGGGAATCACAATGAGTGAGTTCCGACAGAAGCACCTGCTGGCAATCGCCCTGCTGGCTTCGATGATGATCGCCGGTATGGTGAGTGCCGCGACCATCAATGTTCCCGCTGATTACGCCACCATCGAGGCAGCCCTGGCGGCGGCCGCGCCGGGTGACGACATCCAGATCGCCGACGGGACCTACAACCTGACCGGCACCCTGACCATCAACCAGGCCCTGACCCTCAACGGCCAGAGCGAGGGCGGGGTCACCATCAACATTCCCGCGGCCGGGGGTTACGGGATTTCCGTGAACGCCTCCAACGTGATCCTGAGCAATTTCACCCTGGCGGCCAACGCCACCAATAATAACTATCCCATTCATGCCAGTGGCACTACCAACCCGCCGAACGGTTGGGACTATCTCACCATCCAGCATGTCACCATCCAGGGTGCACACCAACGGACAGGCTTCGACGTGCACGGCTACAACCACGTGGTGCTGTCCTACCTGACCTCCAGCGACGCCACCGGTGGCAACGGGGTCCAGGTCACGGGTTGCGTGGACGTGGACATGGATCACATCACGACCCTGAACAACGCCTGGGGCAGCATCGCCATCTACTGCTCGAGCTCCTCGTACCTGAACCGGGGTTCGGACGACGTGTACATCGACGGCGACACCTGCAGCCTGGGCGAGCAGAACCTGTACAACCAGGACGAGTTCGGACTCTTCAACACCAACATCGTGGTCAACGGATACGAGTACCTGGTCCGTAACGCCTCGGTCGTGGGCTACGACTGGTATCAGGACACCCTGGCCGACGCCCGGATCTTCGCCCAGGCGGCCGAAGGCACGGCTCCGGGAAACTACATCGAGACCATCGTCGGCGGCACGTTCACGGTGCCCGCGGGCCTGACGATCCAGGCGGCCATCGACGCCGCTGATCCCGGCGACGCCATCGTCGTCGAGGCGGGCCACTTCGAGGAACAGCTCCACATTACCAAGAACGACCTGTCCCTCACGGGTGCGGGCGTAGACGTCACCTACGTCGATGCTCCCAACAGCATGCCCCTGGCCTTCACCACCAGCGCCGCCAACTACCCGGTGGTGTTCGTGGACGGCGCCTCGGGGGTTGCCCTGGCCGACCTGACGATAGATGGTCTGGGCCGCGGCAACAGCAATTATCGTTTCGTGGGCTGCGCCTACTACGACGCGGGCGGATCCATGACCGACGTCCATGTGGCGCACGTCATGGACACCCCCTTCAGTGGCGCCCAGCACGGTGTGGGCGTGTACTGCGCGGGGGACGATGCCCAGCCCCATGCCTTCGCCATGACGGATGTCCTGGTGGATGATTTCCAGAAGACCGCAGTCGTGCTCTACGGCGACGGCGTCACGGCCACCCTGCTGCGGGTCACGACGCCCGGCCAGGGTCCCACGACGGTGACCGCCCAGAACGGGCTGCAGTTCTCCGGCGGAGCGGCCGGTTCAGCGACGGACTGCACCATCAGCGATGTCGATTACACGGGGGAGAACTGGACGGCCACCGGGTTCATGACCTATGACGCCGGGACCGTGACCTGCGACGGTGCGACCATCACCGGATGCCAGACCAGCGCCTATCTGATCGACAGCAGCGGGACCTTCGACAACAGCACTATTTCGGATCCTCACGGCGACGCCCTGTACGTGTACAGCACAGGCGCCAAGGCTGAGAGCGCCGGACCGCGGCTACTGGCCCAACCCTTCGATGCTCCAGGTGCGAAAACCGACAAGGCGGCCGTGACCGTGACCATCGACGGCAGCACCTTCATCGGCAACGGAACCGCCGACAGCTGGGGCCCCACGGCCTTCGGTTACGGCCCGGTGACCTTCACCATGACCAATTGCGAGGTGACGAACTGGGACTGGGGCGTGGTGAACTACGATTACGGCGGAGCCACCTTCAACACCAACATCCACCAGTGCAACATCCACGGCAACACCAGCTACGGGTTCTACACCAATGCCAACACGACAGCCGACGCCACCTGCAACTGGTGGGGCAACATCGGCGGACCGGATGATTCGCCCGCCAATCCCTCCTCCGGGGATGCCGTCGAGGGCGACGTTTCCTACGCGCCGTGGCTCGACGGCGTGGGCGGCAACTGCGACCAGTACGGCGACAACAACATCGCCGCCCTGGACGCCTCGAGCTGCCTGACGCCGGGCAACACCTGCACCACCATTCCCGTGGTGTTCAACCGCCTGGATGCCACGCCCTCGCGCGGCGTGAGCGTGACCTTCCAGCTCAGCCCCGAGCTGGTGCTGTGCACTCCGGACATGAACACCGACATCGTGGTCGCCACCGGCACGGGTACCTGGGCCGACGGTTACGGGAACCTGAACTATCAGCTGATCGACAACGGCGGCGGTTCGTACACCGTCGACCTGGCCATCCTGGGCGTTCCCTGCGGACCCACCGCAGGCGGCGACCTGTTCTCCGTGAACGTGGCCAAGGCCGCGAGCGTGACGGCCGACGCGGTGGGCACCCTGACGGTGACCGACGTCATCGTCCGCGACTGCAACAACGTGCCCTTGCCGGGGATCCCCGGTGCGCCGGGCTACGTGACCATCGACCTGACCAACCCCGGCACGCTGACGGATCTCGCCGCGGCCCAGGTCAAGACGGGCAACGACAGCGACGGGACGACGAAGATCGCCCTGAGTTGGACGGCTCCCGGCGGCGATTCGGACTTCATCGACATCTACCGCAAGGGCTTCGGGGATTATCCCGAGTACGACGACGGCACGGGTGCGGAGCCCACGGCCCCGGTGACGACCGCCAACGGCTGGGTCCTGATCGCAACGGTGCCCGCGACGACGACCAGCTACGTGGACGAACCGGCGACCAGGGATTTCTGGTACTACGCCGCGTACGTGACCGATAGCTGCGGCAACGTCTCGGTGGCTTCGGACATCACCGGCGGTACCCTGAACTACCACCTGGGCGACGTTCACAACGGAACCGCCGCGGGCAGCGGAGACAACCTGGTCACCACCAGCGACATCTCCCACCTGGGCGCCAACTACGGGATCACTCCCGCCTACGGCAGTGCCTTGAACTATCTGGATGTGGGCCCCACCACGGACTACAGCGTGGATGCCCGTCCGACCACGGACAACCGGGTGCAGTTCGAGGATCTGATGATGTTCGCCATCAACTACGGCCAAGTCAGCAAGGCGTTCGGGCATCCGGCGCCCGTGGCGGTCAATAACCTGGTTCTGGACCTGTCCTCGGACGCGGACCGGGACGGGATCCTGGAAGCGGCCATCACCATGAGCGGTGACGGCCAGGTGCAGGGGCTGAGCGTGCCCCTGGTCTGGAACAGCGCCGTCGTTCAGCCCGTAGGCATGGAACCCGGCAATCTGCTCGCTGATCAGGGCGGGTTAAACCTCGTGGTTTCTCCCGCGCCGGGTACGGTCGATGCCGCCCTGTTCGGAATCCGCGACTCGGGGATCAGCGGCGAAGGCCTGCTGGCCACGGTGCGGTTCAAGCGTGTGGGACCTGGCGAACCCGGGATCTCCCTGGGCGAAGTCACGGCCCGTGACGCCGAGAACAAGGCCGTCATGATGGACGCGTCCTCGCACGGTCCGGATCTGGGCGCGGTGCCCATGATCTCGGTGCTGAACAAGAACGTGCCCAACCCGTTCAACCCCAGCACGACCTTCTCGTTCATGCTGGCCAGGACGGGTAAGGTGACCCTGAACGTGTACACGCTGCGCGGGCAGCTGGTGCGCACCCTGGTGGACGAGGCCATGGAGGCCGGTCCGCACACCGTCAACTGGAACGGTGCCGACAACACCGGCCGCCAGGCGCCCTCGGGTGTCTACCTGGTGCGCATGGTTGCGCCGGACAGGATCCAGTCGCGACGGATCACCCTGGTGAAGTAACACCTCGATCTGGGGGCGGGCGTCCGCGTGGCGCCCGCCCCGAACCCTTTTCCGAAGCGGAGAAGCATCATGTTGGAAAGAAGAATTCGGGGGATGTCGGGAGCGGTGTTGCTGGTGCTGTTCATCAGCGCCCTGCCGGTCCTGGTCCAGGCCGGGAGCCTGTACTTCGTGCCGGCGACCGGAAGTTTCGACTGCGGCGAGACCTACACCCTCGACCTGATGATCGACGACACCATCACGGATCTGCGCGGAGCGTCGCTGGTCCTCGAGTTCGACGAAGCCATCCTGGCTCCCCTGACCGTGAGCGCCGGTTCCCTGGTGGCCGGAGCGGGATGCCCGCATTTCTTCACCTGGCTGAACGTCTCGGCGGTGGGTGACAGCATCGCAGTGGACATCAGCACCCTGGGTTGCTCGGTGGACGGACCGGGATCCATCCTGCACATGACGTTCGAGGGATTCCAGCAGGGAGTCTCGTTCGTGCGCTGCCGAAGCGGCGTGCTGCGCGACAGCAACAATCAGGACATCCCGTACGTCTGCGACGAGGCTGCGGTGGATTATCGCTGTCCGGTCGAGGATCAGATCAGAACCTGGGGCGCGGCCAAGGCCATCTACCGCTAGGAGTGTCATGTCACGCATCGCGAAGGTGATCATCGCGGCGGGATTGTGTCTGATCTGCCTGGGGTGGGGGACTGCCCAGGCGGAACAGGCCTCCGTCCTGGCCGATACCCTGTACGCGGCCTTGACGACTCCCGACGGTCCAGGACCGCCCGTGGTGCAGGTCGGGGACACCCTGACGGTCCGGATCGAGATCCCGACCGCTGGCCCGGCCTTCAACGCCTTCGACGCCTACATCCGGTTCGATCCGGAGGTCTTGACCTTCCTGCCGCCGGCTTTCCAGCAGGACCAGGTCGGCCCCCTGATGAGCAGCGCCTGCACGCAGTCGTTCCACCTGTTCTCCCAGGCGGCCGACAGCATGACCCTGGAGATCAACTTCAGCCTGCTGTGCGCCGGCGTATCGGTGACGGGGCCGGGTGTGGTCTATGAGGTGCGTTTCCGCGGCCGGGACGTGGATGCCTACACGCGCCTGGAGTTGCTGACCGAGCCCGGGCGGATCACCCGTTTCTACGACGACGGGTACTTCGTGCAGCCGCTCGTCCTGGCCCCCCTGCTGGTGCAGGTCGGCGCGGGAGCCGCGCCGGTGCCGGAGGCGGCCGCGGGAGGAATCGGCCTGCGTGCCGCGCCCAATCCGTTCAATCCCCGGACGGTGTTCTCGTTCAACCTGCCGGAGGCCGGGTATGCGCGACTGGCCGTGTACGATGTGCGCGGCCGCCTGGTGCGCAGCCTGCGGAGCGGCATGCTTGAAGCCGGCGACCAGCGGATCTCCTGGGACGGTCGGGACGACGCCGGTCGCCAGGTGGAAGCGGGGGTGTACTTCGGCCTGGTGCGTACGACCGGCGGGACCGGCCGCACTGCCCTGACCATCCTGAAGTAGAACCGGCATTTGATGTTTCACCCCACAAACTACCGCACGTGCGGCGGTTTGTAGGGTGTTTCATCAATATTTATTGGTATCGAATGTAGCCTCTCCCCCTCACCTCAACAACGTCATACGCCTGGTCACCATGCCCCCAGGCGTGGTGATCCGGTAGAAGTAGATGCCCGAAGCCACCGAGTTCCCCTGTCCGTTCCGTCCCCGCCACAC
>CAYPVD010000005.1:0-45648 GCA_964414055.1 uncultured Fibrobacteraceae bacterium | reverse complement strand
CTGCCGATCCTGCTCGCAACATCCTGTGCCCCGGCCCCCCCGGTCGACCAGGCACCCACGATCGCGGTCAGCATCGCACCGGTAGCCACCATGGCCGCCGCCCTGTGCGACGGCCTGGCCCAGGTGGTCACGGTCGTGGCTCCGGGCGAATCGCCGGCGACCTTCGACCCCAGTCCCCGCCGCATGGCCGCCCTCGGCGACATCGGGCTCTATTTCGCCTGCGGTGTACCCCTGGAAAACCAGCTTCTGCCGCGGTTGAGGAATTCCCATCCCCACCTGGAGATCGTCGATACCGTCGCGGGCCTGTCCCGCCTGCCCCTGGACCCGGACTCGGAAGACCCCCACGGTCACGGGGAACTCGATCCCCACCTGTGGCTCGACCCCGACCTGATGGCCGCCCAGATCAAGGTCATGGCCGACCATCTGGCCGTCGAATTCCCCGACCGGGCGGAACTCGTCCGGGCCAGGGCCGACAGCCTGACCGCCGCCCTGGCCGACCTGGACCGGCAGATCGAGGAGGAACTCGCTCCCCTGCGTGGCCGCGACCTGTTCGTGTTCCACCCCGCGTTCGGCTACTTCGCCCGTGCCTACGGGTTGCGTCAGGTGGCCATCGAGCAGGGCGGCCTGGACCCCTCGCCCCGGCATCTGGCCCGGGTGCTGGAGAGCATCAAGGCCGCGGGCGCACGCGCCGTGTTCGCCCAGCCGCAGTTCTCCCTGGGCTCGGCCCGCGCCGTGGCCCGCGAGACAGGCATCCGGGTGGTCGTCCTCGACCCCCTGGCCGCCGACTACATGGACAACATGCTGACCATGGCCCATGCCATCAGGGAGGCTCTCGATGACGGATCGTGACAGGAATCCGCCCGTGGTCGAGGTGAGGGATCTGCACTTCGCCTTCGACCGCCAGCCGGTCTTCACCGGGGCCGAGGCCGTCATCGCCGACGGCAGCTTCGTCTCCATCGTCGGCCCCAACGGGGGCGGCAAGACCACCCTGTTGAAGCTCATTCTGGGGTTGCTGGAGCCGGATCGAGGGTCGGTGAAGCTGTACGGGGGTGATCCCGTCCGGAACCGGGGTCGCGTGGGCTACATGCCCCAGCACGCCCACGTGGATCCCCAGTTTCCCGTCACGGTCATGGACGTGACCCTCATGGGACGGCTCCGCAAGGGACGCCTCGCCGGGCCGTTCCGGTCGGACGACCGGGACATCGCCCTGGAATCCCTGCGGGAAACCGAGATGGCCGACCTCAGGGACCGCCCCTTCAGCGCCCTGAGCGGCGGTCAGCGCCAGCGGGTGCTCATCGCCCGCGCCCTGGCCTGTCAGCCGGACCTTCTGCTCCTGGACGAGCCAACCGCCAGCCTCGATCCCACGGTGCAGGACGACCTGTTCGAGCTGCTCCACCGGCTCAACGAACGCATGACCGTCGTCCTCGTCTCCCACGACGTCAGTTCGGTGTCCCGTCACGTGGACGCCATCCTGTGCGTCAACCAGGGCATCGACGAGCATCCGGCCCGCGAGATCTCCGGCGCCCTGGCCGACCTGTTCCCCGGCTCCCAGGGCCTGTCCCTGGTCCGGCACGACCATCATCACCAGCACCTGCACGACTCGGGGCCCGGGGAGGAAAGGCCATGAGCGAGTTTCTCACCGCCCTGGGCCAGCACGCCTTCCTGCGCCAGGCCTTGCTGGCGGGATTGCTGGCCAGCGTGGCCTGCGGCATCGTCGGCACCTACGTCGTCACGCGCCGGATCACGGTCATCGCCGGCAGCCTGGCCCACACCGTCCTGGGCGGCATGGGTGCGGCCTACTGGCTGCGTTCGGTCCACCACCTGGACTGGCTCCACCCTCTGCACGGGGCTGTTGTGGCCGCCCTGCTGGGCGCCGGCCTCATCGGCCTCGTGCGGGCCCACAGCCGCGAGCGCGAAGACACCGTGATCTCGGCCCTGTGGGCGGTGGGAATGGCCCTGGGGGTGTTCTTCCTCTTCAAGACCCCCGGCTACAAGGCCGACCTGATCACCTACCTGTTCGGCAACATCGTGATGGTCGATCCCGCAGCCCTGCGCCTGCTCGTGGGTCTGGACCTTGTAATCATGCTGCTGGTCCTGGTGTTCTACCATCCCCTGCTGGCCATCTGTTTCGACGAGGAGTTCGCCCGCCTGCGCGGCGTCAAGGTGGGGTGGCTCTACACCCTGCTGCTGGTGCTCATCGCCCTGACCATCGTCACCCTGGTCTACGTCGTGGGCATCGTCATGGTCATCGCCCTGGTGACACTGCCGGCGGCCATCGCCGGGCTGTTCGTGCGGCGCCTGTGGTCCATGATGATCCTGGCGGCCGTGCTCAGTTCGCTGTTCACGGTGGTCGGTCTGGGGATCAGCTACGGCGCCGACCTGCCGGCCGGCGCCACCATCGTGTTGCTGACGGGAACGATCTATGCGGTCGCCCAGCTGGGGTATGCCTGGCGCAGACGAGGAAACTAGCCGGCGACATTCACCCCGATCAAGTCGGCCAGGGCCTTCTGCAGGGTCTTCGAGCTGATGGGCTTGGCAAGATGGTCGTCCATGCCCGCCTCGATGCTGCGCCGGCGATCCTGGGCCATGGCGTGGGCCGTCAAGGCGATCAACGGCACCTGCGGGTTGCGGGCGGGCGAATCGGCCGCCCTGATGCGGCGGGCCGCCTCCAGGCCGTCCATCTCCGGCATCTGCACATCCAGCAGGACGGCGGCGTAGTCCTTTTCCGCCACCGCGGACAGGACCTCCAGCCCGTTTTCCACCAGATCGACCCGGTAACCGAGCTTCTTCAGCAGGAGCAGGGCCACCTTCTGGTTGATGGGGTTGTCCTCCGCCAGCAGGATCAACGGCTGCTCGGCTTCGGAGTGACGGACGGGCAACGACTGTGGTTCCTGCGCTTCGTTCTGTGATGCCACGGATGCCTCGCCGGAAACCTTCCCGCACCCGACGGTCGGCAGGTCGGCCAGCAGCTTTTCCAGTTTCTGATACAAGGGCGGCACCGTCAGGTTGCCCGACAAGCCCATGGCCGCCAGCTCCCCGTCCGGAACCCCCTTGCCGTGCTTGCAGAGGATGTAGACCTGGAAAACATCCTGCCCCGCCAGCTTCCGCAACTGCTCCACCAGCATGGCGATTTCGGTCCTGGTCCCGGTCTGGGATACCAGGACGAGGTCGTACGGTTCGCCGTCCGCCGCTCCCTTGCCGAACACCGCGGCCGCGGTCTCCGGAGCCGCGGCTCGGACACGGCAACCCAAACCGGCCATGATCCGGCACACCGATTCCCCGACCTCGGCCCGGGGGTGGACGACCAGGGTCCGTACCCGGCATGACGGCATCCTGAGTTGGCTGTCGGTTTCCAGGGTAATTTCGACATGGAAGGTCGTACCCTCTCCTTCGACGCTTTCGACCGAGACCCTACCCTCCATCAGGGACACCAGCTGCTTGACGATGGTCAGCCCCAGGCCGGTGCCGCCGAATTTCCGCGTGACCGAGGTATCCACCTGGGTGAACGATTCGAACACCTTGTCGATCCTGTCGGCAGGAATGCCCACGCCCGTATCCTTGACCTCGAAATGCAGCTCCGCCCGGCCGTCGCTCACGCCCGGGCAGGATACCTTGACCTGGACCCGGCCCTCGCTGGTGAACTTCACGGCGTTGTTGGCGAGGTTGACCAGAACCTGGGTCAGACGACCGGGATCGCCCTTCAGGCGCCGGGGAACCGGCCCGTCGATCTCGCAGGTGAAGTGCAGACCCTTGGCCTGGGCCTTGTAGCCGAGAGTCTTGGTGACCTGGTCCAGCAGGGAGAACAGATCGAACTCCGTGTATTCCAGCTGCAGCTTGCCCGCCTCGACCTTCGAGAAATCCAGGATGTCGTTGATGATCGTCAGGAGGTTCCTGGCGCTTGAATAGACCGCCTCCGCATACTCCCGCTGGTTGTCGGACAAATCGGTTTCCAGCAGGATGGACGTCATGCCCAGGACGCCGTTCATGGGCGTACGGATCTCGTGGCTCATGTTGGCCAGGAACTCGCTCTTGGCCTTGGTGGCGGCCACGGCCTTGTTGCTGGCCTCGCGCAGCTCGCTTTCGATCCGCTTGCGGACGTTGATCTCCTGCTGCAGGGCCTGGTTGGCGAAGGTCAGATCGGAGGTGCGCTCGTCGACCCTCTTCTCCAGCAGCTTGTTCTTGACGTCCACCAACCGCATCCGGTAACGGTGCAGACCGTAAACCACCGCCACGAGGAACAGGACCGCCGCGGCGATGAACCAGGCCGCCCGGTAGAACGGCGGTGTCACGTGAACGGTGACAGCCAGCCCCTCGTCGTTCCAGACCCCGTCGTTGTTGGAGCCCTTGACCCGGAACACGTAGTTGCCCGGGGGAAGGTTGGTGTAGGTGGCATGGTTGCGGGTACCGACCTCGTTCCAGCGATCCTCGAATCCCTCCATGATGTAGGCGAAACTGTTCTTGAGCGGGGAGGCGAAATGCAGGTCGGCGAACTCGAAGGAAATGACGTGGTCCCTGGACGTCAATTCGATGTGGTCGGTCTCGCTGACGGCCTTGTCCAGCACCGTTCTGCCGTCGGGCAAGGGTCCCACGGGCACCGTCTTGTTGAAGATGCGGAAATCGGTCAGAACCACCCGGGGGGCGATGGGGTTGTTGCGAATGCTGTCGGGGTAGAACGCATTGAAGCCCTGGATCCCTCCGAAATACATCCTGCCGCTGCGGCCGACGTGGGAGGCCCCCATGTTGAACTCGTTGTTCTGGATGCCGTCGCGATCCACATAGGTGCGAACCTCACCGGTATCGGGTTGGAACCTGGCCAGGCCGAAGTTCGTGGAGACCCAGAGATAACCGGAGCCGTCTTCCTCGATGCGGTAGATGGTGTTGTTGGGCAGCCCGTCCTTGGTGGAGTAGCGGCGGCAGCGTCCCGTGGCCGGGTCCAGCAGGTTCAAACCGGTGGAGGTTCCCACCCAGACCCGGTTCCGATGATCGACGATGATCGACAGGACCGTGTTGCTGCTCAGTGAATGGTTATTCTCATCGTGATGGTTGTAGTGGCCGAAATTCCCCGTAGCAAAATCCAGGCAACCCACTCCGTTGCCCCACAGGCTCATCCAAAGCCGACCCGTTTCGTCGACGAACAGGTCCCGGACTCCTCCCTGCGGTATGCTCAGGGCATCTTCCGGGTCGTGCCTGTAGCGTCGAAACAGGCCCGTACCGGGATCATAGCACTCCAGATCGGTCATGGTACCAAACCAGATCCTCCCGAAATGGTCACAGGCGACGGCGAAGATCCGATCGTCGGCGATGGCATGGTAGTCATCCGGGTCGGGCGAAAAGCGGGTATAGATCCCGGTTTCCGGGTCATAGCGATTCAGGGCGCCGTCACGAGCCCCCAGCCAGATCCCACCCTGCGAATCCTCGACCACCTCGATGAATGAATCGTAGCTGGGTTTATGCGGGTCATCCTTGTCGGCGAAGACCTGGTCCATGACACCGGTCTGCGGGTCAAGGATGTTGATGCCCGATTCGGTGACCGACCACACCCTGCCGCGGCGATCCTCGCAGATGGACCACACGCAGTCGTTGCTCAGGCTGGTCGGATCGCCTGGTTTGTTCCGGAAGTGGTAGAACTGCTTGGCCCGGCTGTCCAGGCGGTTGGCCCCGTTGCTGGTGCCGATCCAGACCACACCCGTATAATCAAGGATGATGGCATAGACCTCGTCATCGCTCAGGCTGGCCGGGTTCTGGGGATCATTGCGGAACATGCGCCAGTGGCCGCTGTCCAGGTCGACCCTGAACGCGCCCTGATGGGCCGACCCCACCCAGAGCACGCCCCCGGGTAATTCCTGTACCGCCACCACAGCCAGGGATTCCGGCAACCCCCGACCCCGGACATCCGGCCGGTCGATGACCCGCCCCGTCATCTCGTCGATTCTCGCCAGTCCCGAGGACGTGCCCACCCAGATGCCGCCGTGAAGACCCAGGCTCAAGGCCCTGACCTCTCCACCAGGCAACGACCCGCCCGGGTCGCCGTCTGCCGCCCCCCCCGCCGTGAAGGTCGTGATGGCTCCTGTGCCGGGATCGAGCACCGCCAGCCCGGCCCCGGTTCCCGCCCAGATGCGGCCGTCTCTGCCCAGAAGGACCGCCGAAACGTCATCCGACGGCAGGCCGCCCGGAACGGCGGGATCATGGGTGACGGCTTTCAGGGTCTCTGAACTCGTGTCGTAACAGAGCAGCCCGTCGCCATGGGTGCCCATCCAGATACAGCCGCTGCTGTCGGCGGTGATGGCACGGACATCATAGAACTTCCCGGCGGCGTCCGAGGCCGGGTCATGACGAAACTGGGTGAAGGTTTCGGTATCACGATGGAACCGGTTGAACCCCCCGCCCTCGGTGCCGACCCACAGATCCCCCTGAGGATCCTCGGTGATGCACCAGACCGTGGTGCTGCTGAGGCTGTGGGGATCTTCCGGATCGGACTTGAAGGAGATGATGCGCCGCCCGTCGTATCGGTTCAACCCGTCCTGGGTTCCCATCCAGATGAATCCGCGACTGTCCTGGTAAACCGAAAGGATGGAACTCTGCGAAAGACCGTCGGCCAGCAGCAGGCGCTGGAACTTCACCGGCAGTTCGGGGAACGAGGCCGCCGGCCGGGCTCCGAGCACGGCAAGGGCGCACCCTGCGGCCATCAGAATCGCACGTGGGCAAAAACGCATCACACTCTCCGCGGCATGACATACGAGCCTAATACCACGACCATACCCGGACCAACCCTGGAATTTCTCATCCGTGAGAACCTTCAGGGGTGCCCTGGGCCTGATCATCCTTCACTTGGTTTATCGTCTGATTATGAGATGACTTGATCGGAAGGTGGTGGACCCGACCCGGATTTTCCTTGAGGAAGCCACTGCGGATGATCAACGACCGACCGGGAAAAACGGCCCCGGGCAGGCGCCCGGGGCCGAAGGAAGGCTCGACCGGCCGTCTCGAATCACTTGATCAGGATCATACGTCCCGTAGCGGTGAATTCTCCCGCCTGCAGGCGATAGAAATACACCCCGGTAGCAGCCTGGCGACCGCTGTCGTCCTGACCGTTCCAGACCACGGCACGGCTGCCTTCCTGCATGACCCGACCCTGGACAAGGGACCGCACCCTGCGGCCGGCGATATCGAAGATATCCAGGTTCACCGTCACCGAGTGCGGCAGATCGAAGGAAATGGTCGTCATGGGATTGAAGGGATTGGGCACCGCTGCACGCAGGGCGAAGCCCTCCGGTTTCCCGGCGGGACCATCGCCGTCCGTCCAACCCGTCAATTTCCAGTCATCCACGCGCTGTCCGGCTTTGGCTGCCTCGACCTTCTCGAAAGGGAACGAGTCGCTCACCGACTGGCCGTCAGCGGTCGTCACCACGCACTGGTAGACATACGTGCCGGCCGGCGCCCCCGCCGGAACATTCTGCGTGAGATTCAGCCACTGGTGTGTCCCGGCGGCCAGGTTCATCGTCGGGGACGTCATGACCGGATAGACCGTACCGTTGGGCAGGATCGCCATGAACTCGGCCGTGACCGTCACGGGGTTCATGTTCAGGAAAGTGACGTCATAGGTGAATTGACCGCCCTCGGCGGGAATCATGACGGGTGGATCGTGGGGCGTCAGGGTCAGCTCCATGTCCGGAGCGCCCGAGCTCAAGCCCCAGATCTCCACATCGTCGATGTTCCAGCCGCAGAACCTGAAGCTGCCGTCGGTGGGCCCCATGGTCCACGCCAGATACACCTCAGGTTGGCCATCGGCAACCTCGCTGATGTCGTATTCGACCTGGGTCCACTCGTTGTCGGTGATCTCGCCCGTGTTCTCCCAGACGGTTGTGAAATTCACGCCGTCATTGCTGACACGCAGGCTCGCATGGTCGTATGACGGCTGCTCGACACCCAGCCAGCGCCAGAACTTCACGCTCACTGCCGACAGCTCGGAACAGTCGATGGGCAGGCTCATCATGCCCGTCATGGACATATTATTGGGATAATCCCCTGCCAGGTTGAAGCCGAGCACGTTGCCGCCCGTATGACCGCTGGTCGGATCCGGGTAACCATGCTCGCCGCCTCCGCCCTGGGGAACGCCGAATTCCCATCCCTGCTGCATGGTCCAGCCCGGATCGACATCCAGGGGGAAGCTGTAGGCCAGATGGGGAATACCCACCTGCAGATCCACTTCCCGGGTCGTATCCCCGTCTCCTCCGGTCAGGTTGAGGAAGGAGACCCTGCCGACGTACAGACCCTGGGCAAGGGCATCGGCCTGGGCATTGAACGACACGTTCACCGTGGCCGTCCCCCCCGCGGGGATCAGACCCGTCGGGGAAGAGATGTCCAGCCAGGGCACATCGGCGTTGACCTCATAGGTCAGTTCCACATCATCCTTGTTCTCGAGGGTGTAATCCTGCCCCGCCGGGGTGAAGGGGCCGCCCTGGTCGCCCATGGCTCTGAAGACACCCGTGGGCGTGACAACCAGACCGGTCTGACCCGGCACGTAGGTGTCCAGGGATTCCACTCCGGTACCCAGGGGATCCAGGAAGGGAGCAAGGTAGGGCCAGGAACGTGAAAAGCGTCCGTAGTAGTCCGATAGGTCGTTCCCGCAGGCCGCATAGCCGCCGTGCAACTGGCCTACCACGTGATGGTTCTGGTCGAACAGGGGCGAGCCCGAGGAACCCGGTTCCGTGGTGCCCACATCCCAGTCGATCACCCGGATGTGGGTACTGTCGCCGGGCGAGGTCGTGCCCAGGTACGAGCTCGTCACGGTGGGATCGAACTCGAAGCTGATGCTCTTCTCGTCGGTGTTGGGATGGTGGATGGCCACGGCCTGCAGGGGATCGTTGCTCGTGTTGTCCCAGCCGGCCAGACTCAGGTTGAAATCCGGATCAAGGGGATCATCCAGTTCCACCAGGGTGAAATCCGAGGTCGCATTGCCGGCCTTGAAGACCGAACCCGTGGAAAACTCGGCCAGGCTCCCTCCTCCGTGCTGACCGCAAGCCGGGCTTTCGAAGTTCCAGTAGACGACCAGCGAGGCCGCGTTCGTGGAACGGATCCCGCAGTGGTTGGCGGTCATGAAATACGGGGCGGCATCCTGGGCCGTGTTGTTGACCAGGAAGCCCGTGCAGAACGTGCTGCCCCCCGTGGAGATCACTCCCACCGAGGGGATCTCATCGCGCCAGTCGTCGCCGGCGGGACAGACGACATCCACATTGCAGGAACCCGACTTGTCCTGGAGCTGATCGGCGATCTCTTCCCCGAAAAAGCGGTAGCCACGGTTGATCGACGTCAGTTCTAGCTCGTAGTCGTGACGGAATTCGTCGGCCAGCACCAGTTCGATCACGACGTCGTCGCTGAGAATCACCGGTGTCCACAGCTGGCCGTGTTCCTCGTTATCCCGTTCCGTGAAGATGCGTACCCCGCGCGGGTCATCCGCCGCGACGGCACCGGACGGGTAGATGGCCAACCGGGAGCCCTTGGGCAGCCTGTAAGCCGTGAATCCGAAGTTCAGGGAGACGGCACCGGGCGCCTCGACCCTGTAGCGCCAGATGGAAAACGGACCGGGCAGATCCTCCCAGACACCGCTGTTCTCGGGCGTCAGGGCGACATGCTCGGGCAGGGCGAACCGGGGCGGCAAACCCATATTCTCGCGGTCGACATCCTCGGCGCGGGCGGTAGCGACATCCACCGGCCGGGCCGAAAAAATCGGTAAACGCGCGGTTTCCATGACCGGGAGCTGACAGGCCGCCGGTCCGTCCAGGACCAGGGGGTTGATCGATTGCGGCGCAGCCAAAGCGCTCGCACCCATGATCAGGCATAGCCCGACCAACAGGCTGAAACGGAAAAAATGACGGTGATTCATGGTTCCCCCTCCAAGGAATGACATGGAATGCAGTGGTTGGAGTCCTGATTCTACACCATATCGAGAACGGCCACCATCCATAATTTACACGAGTTCATATAATCCCACGAAACCGCAATCAAATTCCCTGGTTTGCCGCGGGGAAAAAGCTATTGTTGCCAGGGAAATGTCGACAAACCGGACACGGGAAATTCCGGCCGAAAGGAAAGTGAAATTGCGCGGTTCGTTTGCTCATTCCGGCTTCTCCAGGGGAGAGGAAATCGCTCATGCCATCACACACGGCATCGGCGCCGCCGGCAGCCTGGTGGGTCTGGCCCTGCTGGTCCTGCGTTCGGCGGGCACGGGAAGCCCGAGGCTGATCATCGGCGTGAGCGTCTTCGGCCTGTCCATGGTCCTGCTCTACACGGCCTCGACCCTCTACCATGCCCTGATCCCCCCCCGCGCCAAGCGGGTCTTCGAACTGATGGATCACGGCGCCATCTACCTGCTCATCGCCGGTACCTACACGCCGTTCACCCTGAACGTGCTGGGCGATCGCCTGGGCTGGACCCTGTTCGGCATCAGCTGGGGTCTGGCCATCCTGGGGATTCTGTACGAAGTGGTGCTGAAGAGGCCCTACAAGAAACTGTCCCTGGCCTTCTACCTGCTCATGGGGTGGCTCATCGTGCTGGCCGTCAAACCCCTGATGTCGGCCCTGCCCACGCCGGCCCTGGAACTGCTCGGCGCCGGAGGTCTCGCCTATACCGGGGGAGCCGTTTTCTACGCCTGGCGCGGTTTCCCCTACCACCACGCAGTCTGGCACCTGCTGGTGCTGGCCGGTACGGTGGCTCACTACCTCTGCGTCCTGTGGTACGTCATCCCCGGGAAATGACAAGGCTCCCCCCGTAAGGGAGGGAGCCTTGGTTCAACCGTCGGCGTCCGTTACCAGCGACCGCCCCTGCCGCCGCCGCGGCCCAGGCCACGCCCGGGTCCACGGCCCAGACCCCGGCCCAAACCACGTCCGGCGCCTCGGCCCAGCCCCCGGCCCAGGCCCCGCCCAAGCGGCAAGGTCTGGTCGTTGTTCTGGTCGACGTCCTGATCGGTGTTGTTGTTGCACCGGCCCAGCCCACGGCCGGTCCGGGGGCCTTCGCCCAACGGTCCTTTCCTGTCCAATCCTGGCATAACTTGCCTCCTTTGTTTCACCGACCTATACCCCGTCCCCTGCCATTGCCTGCTCCCCGGCCGCGGCCCATGCCGCGCCCGCCCGGTCCGAAATCCGGCCTGGACACCGTCTCGACGGTGCCGCCTTCGAGGCGAATGGCCATGCCGTGCACCAGGGCCCGCGCGACCTTCTCCCTGGCCTGAGCCAGGATGCGTCCCGCCGTGGCTCGGGAGACCTCCATCATCTCGCCTACCTGCTCGTGGGAGAGGTTTTCCAGGTCGGCCAGACGAATGGCCTCCAGTTCGTCCAGTCCCAGGGAGACCTCTTCCAGGGCCCTCATGGGCACCCCCGCGGGTTTGAAGTACACCGCCTGGGGTTCGTGGCGGACCGCCCTCGGTTTCTGGGGTCGGGGCATGGTCGACTCCTTGGCTTGATTTTTCTGATTTTGAGTATATACTCAAAACAAGGATGTGTCAAGAGGTGGATTCCCGTCCCGCGGGACATTACCTTGGTCACGCTGCAGCCCGGGTGATAATCCTGCAATCCGGATGCACAGCGAAAGGAGCCACCATGCGTATCGCCATTCCCGTCTCACAAGGCAAACTGGCCGCCCATTTCGGCCACTGCGAGCAGTTTGTCCTCTGCGACCTGGATCCTGAGACCAAATCCGTCGTCAAGATGGAGTCGCTGACACCACCGGCCCATGAACCCGGCGTGTTGCCGGCCTGGTTGGCCGAACAGGGCGCCCAGGTGATCCTGGCCGGCGGCATGGGCTCGCGTGCCCAGCAGCTTTTCACCAGCCACGGCGTCAAGGTGATCGTGGGCGCTCCCGAACTGGACCCCGAAACCCTCGCCCTCCAGTATCTCGCGGGTGAAATCAACCCCGGGCAGAACGCCTGCGACCACTGATAACGCCCTCGAGCCTGCAGGAGGTTGTCATGACCAGGATCGGCATCATCATCTGTGACCGGTACCGTGGATGCGCCGGGGGCAAGTGCTTCCGGTCGGTGCGCGAACGAGAGGGTGCCTTCGCCCGCTACCGAGGCCAGGACGTGGAAATCGTCGGGTTCACCGGCTGCGGCGGCTGCCCCGGCGGCAACATCGAATACGCGCCCGAGGAGATGAAGAAGAACGGGGCCGAGGTCATCCACCTGGCCACGGGTTTCGTGGTGGGTTATCCACCCTGCCCCCACCTCGAATTCTTCACCAGGTACATCCCGCGCCAGTTCGGACTGAAGGTCGTGGTGGGCACTCACCCCATTCCCGAGAAGTACAACCTGATCCACGAGGACTTCGGTACCTGGCCCACCATGCCCGCCCAGGATGATATCCAGGCGCTGCTGGCGGACCGGGAAACCCGCCTCGCCTACGACTGAGAACTGCGCATCAGCGAACCAGCTGGACCTTGCGGCACACCGCCTCCGACCCGGTTTCCAGCAAGGTGAAATAGGTGCCTGAGGACACTTCACCGCCGGTGTCGTCCCGGCCGTTCCAGCGCACATGGAATACCCCTTCCGACCGGTATCCCGACACCAGGGAACGCACCCGACGACCCGCGACATCGAACACCGACAACCGCACCACGGCGCCGCCGTCCGGCACGGCGAAGGAGATCAGGGTCGTGGGGTTGAAGGGGTTGGGATGGTTGCCGAGCAGGGCAGCCGCCCCACGCGCCGGGACTGAGGAAACGGGCACCGGTTCGGCCAGCCAGATGTCGGCGCCCGCCTCGAAGGCGATCAGGCCATGGCTGTTGATCCTGCTGTCGTGGCCCGAGTAGGGGACAGGACCCTGGCTGGTGAGCTGAGTGAAACTCGAATCGGACGGGTCGAAGAAATAGATCTCGTCGGCCCAGAAGGAGATGGAACCGTCGTCGGCCAGGCAGTTACGGTCCACCGTGGCCTGCGAGGCGGGGTAGTCGGGCAGGGTCGCCAGGTACCAGAAGGACTGGTCGGCCGCGTTGAAATACACCAGGTCCTCGCCCTTGGAGATGGCGATGTCGCCCCGGTTGTTGAGCATGAAGTTAGGCAGGCCCGTCCCGGGGCCACCGGGCAGATCGGTGATGTTCTCCGTCGTGCCGGTCTCCGGATCATAGAGATAGACATCCGGATAACCGCTGTAGCCCACCACGCCCTGATCGTTGATCTGGCAATCCTTCCCGTGGTAGGGCGTTCCCGCCTGGCCGGTCAGCCGTGTGAAGCTGCTGTCCGCCAGATCGAAATAATAGACATCCCCGACATTGAGGGCACCGGCGTGCAGCGCGAACCGGCGGTCTTCGTTCATGTCGAAAACCCAGTACAGGCTGTGTTCTCCCGACACACCCGGAAAACCCGGCAACGTGGCCAGATCCGTGAAATGCCTGCTGGACGCCTCGTAGAACCACACGTGAAGGGTGCCCGGATCGATGAAGGCGATATCGCCCGCATCGCTCAGGCGTGGAAACCAGCCCTGGTCCGGCGCCCCGGCCAGGGTCATCAGGTTCAAGAACGTGTCCGCGGCGCTGTCGTAGAAGTAGATGAGGTTGTCGGCATAGAAGGCCACATCCCCCTGAGAGTTGATCCAGGGGGAATTGCCGTGGCCGGGACCGCCTGTCCGGTCCGTCAGGTTGGAAAAATCGAAATCCGCGGCCACGGCGGGGCTTCCCCCGGCCACGAGAAACCCGGCCGCCAGGGACACGGTCAGGACCGCACCGAAAAAGCAGATTCTGCAGACTTGAATAAACCGGGACATGTTCCCTCCCTCGATGACCCCCACCTCCGGACGATTACGCAAGAGACGGGCCGAAGCCCGTCCCGGGACGGATCAGGCCCTACCGCTTCCCATCCTACCCGAAACAGGGCGACCGTGGACATACGGAATCCGGTTCCACTCCCCTTTTGCACGCCCCGGGGGCCAGCCATTGCAGGACAGGATCAATCCAGGGCGCACGCCAACACCTTGTTGAGCTGGGCCAGACGGTAAGGTTTGACTATGGCGGCGCAGAAACCGAATTCCCGGTAACGGGCCAGCACCGGATCGCTGGAATAGCCGCTGGTAACCACGGCCTTGGCCGCCGGGTCCAGTTCCAGCAGCCGGGCGATCGTTTCCTTTCCTCCCATGCCCCCCGGAATGGTCAGGTCCATGATGACGAGATCGAACGGCGACCCCTGGGTCAGGGCCCTGCCGTATGCCTCCAGCGCCTCCTGACCATCGGCGACCTGGGTCACGGAGCAGTCGAAGTGCTCCAGCATCCGCACGGCCAGCTGGCGCACCATGGGGTCGTCATCCATGACCAGGACCTTCTTCGCCAGGGTCTTCAGGTGCTCGCCCATCTGGTCGGCATCCACAACCGCCCCCGGTACGGCGGGCAGATCGCAGACGACCCTGGCCCCGCCCGAAGGGGAGGCGTCCAGGGCGATCCTGCCCCCATGCCGCGTGACGATGGAGTGGCAGATGGCCAGACCCAGTCCGTTACCGTCGCTCTTGGTCGTGTAGTACGGATCGAAAGCATGTTCCCGGTCCGAGGCCGAAAAACCCGGGCCGTCGTCGTCAACCGTGATGCGGATACCGGGCCCGGCAAACGTGTCCTGGGACTCGATGTTGGCGCAGGTGATGCTGATATGCCCCTTGTCGTCCGTGGCCTGGCGGGCGTTGATCACCAGGTTCTGGATGACCTGCCCGATCTGTCCGGGATCCACTTCCGCCGCCCAGAGATCCTCGGGAATATCGAAATCGCAGGTCGCCGCGCTGCCGCGCATGACGAACTCCGCCGCATCGCGGATCACGACCTCGAGACGGGTCATCTCCAGCACCGGTTCCCCGCCGCGAGCAAAGGTCAGCAACTGTCTCGTCAGGGTCTGGGCCCGCTGGGATGCGCGTTCGATGTCGCACAGGAGGGGCATGACCGGATTCTCGGGCTCCAGATCCGAAATCGCCATGCTCACGTTGCCCATCACAGCCGTGAGCAGGTTGTTGAAATCATGAGCGATGCCCCCGGCCAACACGCCCAGGGAATGGAGCTTGGCAGACTTCAACAACTCGTCTTCCATGTGCTTGCGGTCCTCGATATCCCGCACGGTGGCGATCACCCACTTGCCGCCCCCGAACTCCCCGTATTTCAGGCTCACTTCCACCCAGAACAACTCGCCGTCCAGGCGCCGCGCATGCCACTCGAACAGCTGGGGCGTGCCGTCGATGGCCGCCTTGAGTTTCGCCTGGACCTCTTCCCTGGTGTAGGGATGCACCCCGGCGGTGAATTGCTCGCCCGGCAGGGTCAGGGCCTGTTCCCTCGTACACCGGTACATCTCGAGCATGACCCGGTTGACGTCCGCCAGCTGTCCGGTTTCCGCATCGTGAATGAAGATGGCGTCCCCCGTGGAATCGAAGATCTCCTTGTATCGTTCCTCGCTGCGCATCAGCTGCAGGCCGGCCTGCTCCAGCTTCCGGCGCCCGCGCCGGACTTCCAGGCGGGCCAGGACGAACGCCACCAGCGCCGCCAGAATGATCCCCGCCGCTACCCGCAGGGTCGGCACAACCCAGTCGGGGGTCACCTTGCGTTCGATCACGCCGGATTCGAAATCCCGCGCCAGCAACCTGTAGTAGAGGGAGCCGGAGTCCTGCTTGAGGTCATGCACGACCTTGTCGATACGGGCTTTCAGTTCCGGAGTCGCCGCCGCGCCGCGGGGGAAGGCGAAATGGATCCTCACCGGCTGGAAAATGATCGAGGTCTGCTGGACCTGATAGGCGCCCGCTTTCAGGTGGCCGAAATCACGGTTGGTGATGCCGGCGTCGAGTTCCCCGTTTTCCAGGGCGCTGAAGACGCTCTCGTAGTCCGCGAATTCCACCACCGTACAATCGAGGTCGAAATTCGCCACCAGTTCCCGCAGGCCTCCCGGTCCGTCGGTGTTGATGCTGCCGGCCAAGGCTCCGATCCTCATGCCCCGCAGATCGGGGATGGTCTTGACCCGCTCGTCCCCCTCCCTGACATAGAGCCGGGTCCAGCTGAGCATCACCGGCTCGGTGGAAAACTCGTATCTTTGCGCCCGTTCGGATGAAAAACCGACATCCGTCATGATGTCCAGGTCGCCGGCCTCGAGCCGTTGCAGGTCTTCGGACCACGAACCCCATACCCACTGGATATCCCAACCTTCACGGGTGGCGATTTCCGTCATCAGATCGGCCCAGAAACCCGCTGCGTTTCCGTCTGCATCGCGATAGATCTTGGGCGGGTTGTCATATCCCCCCACCCGCACCGTCGACAGTGAGGACGGACCGGGAAAAACCGGTACCGCCATCAAGACGGTCAGGACAACCGCCATGCCGATCACGCAATTTCTGGAATTCAATGCCGCTACCCGGCCTTCCGAGTTAGGCCCCCGTACTGGGTGTACGGGTACGCGAGGGGTCGGATCAGGAATCTCATCCGCTTTCACGTCCATTATGTTCCTCGAAAGGACAGGAAGCAAGCAATTGACCCCCGGGGGTCGAACCGGTATAACCAAGTTCCTGCATTATTCCCGCTATCGTCTGACCGGAGGCTCCTGTCATGAAGACTGCCTGTTTCGTCGTGCTGCTCCTTGCCGTCCCTGCCGCGACCGTCCCGGCCCAGGTCTGTGACGTCAGGAAGATCCCCGCACAGGAAGAGTTCGTCGCCCAGGACGATCTTTTCCGCGAGGTCTGTCCGCTGCCCGCCCGGTTCGCCCTGGGCCTGGTCGAGTCCGGTTCCTCCTTCGTGGTGACGGACCGGCACGAAGATCTGCTCATCTTCTTCGACCGGCAAGGAAAACGGATCAGGACGCTGGAATATCCGGCCTACGAGTCCTCGGCCCTGGCCTGGAACGGCAAGCTGCTGGCGAGCGCCGACCGCGAGAACGGCCGGATATACTTCCAGGCCCCAGGAAGCGGCGAATGCGTACGAACCATCGAATCCCCTCTGACACCGGTGACCGGCCTGGCCTTCAACAAGGAGGGGCAACTGTGGGTCGCGGCCAACGGGGCCGAGGAGATGCAGCTCATCGACCCCCATGACGGCACGACCCTGGCGGCCGTTCCCTCTCCCGCGCCGAAGATCTCGGCCCTGGCCTTCGACGCCAACGGCTACCTGTGGGCCGCCGACAGCGCCCAGGACCGCATCTACCTGGTGGATATCCGCACCGGCTACACCATCTTCTACCTGAAGGCGCCCGGCCCCGTGGTCAGCGGTTTGTGGCTGGACGGCCGCACCCTCTACGCCACCGACTACCAGACCGACAAGCTCTACCGCTGCGACGTCTACGACCTGGCCGGCAGGTGCGTGCGCTCGCGGTCGCGGCGCGGCACGGCGACCCTGTACAGCGAGGTGGAGAACCTGGGCCCAGGCGAAATCACCGGGGGCTCCATGGTCCTGGCCATCCCCGTCGACGGCCCCAACCAGGAACTGGACCGGGTCGCCTGGACCGAGGGCGCCCGGCGCGAAAAGGACCAGTGGGGCCAGGAGGTGGCCGTCTACGAGCTGGGGCACCTCGCCCCGGGCGAGAAGAAATCCGCTCAGCTGACCGGCACCGGCACCTTCTACCGCATTTCCACCAAGATATTCCCCCACCTGGTGGGAAATCTGGACGAGATCCCCTCCGACATCCGCGACAAGTACCTGGCCGACGCGGACAAGTACCGGGTCAACAGCGATTACATCCAGGACAAGGTCAAGGAGGTGATCGGCGACGAGACCAACCCCTACTTCAAGGCCCGCATGCTGTACGATTTCCTCATCGGACGCATCAACTACCAGATGGTCGGCGGTTGGGACATCGCCCCTACAGTCATCGAACGCGGCACCGGATCCTGCTCCGAATACACCTTCTCCATCGTATCGCTTTGCCGCGCCGCGGGCATTCCCGCGCGCTACGTGGGCTGCATGGTCCTGCGGGGCGAGGACGCCTCCATCGACAGGGCCTACCACCGCTGGGCCGAGATCTACCTGCCCCGCATCGGCTGGATTCCCGTGGACGTCAACGCCGGCGACCGGACCTGGCAGGGCGACCGCTGCTTCTGGTTCGGCGGCATCCAGAACCGTTTCCTGATCACGACCCGGGGCGGCGGCGATTCGCGCTGGCTCAACTGGGGCTACAACGTGGAGACGGCCTATCGGACCCGGGGCAAGGCCAACGTGCGCACCGAGGGCTTCGCCGAATGGGACGTCGTGGACGAGTAAATTTCCACGGCGGGGTTGACACGGCCGGAAACTGTGGCCATCGTGGGAACCTGGCGCTGATTCTGGTTGTTCGACCCCCGGAAATCCGACTTCCGGGCGGTAACGTTAGGCACATCCATGACGACCGGGCGCAAAATCCTGAGCGTGGTCCTGGCCTTGACCCTTTGGGGACAGGCCGTGGCCGTGGATTACCTGCACCACCATCTGGTGACCGGCATTCCCGGCCGCACCTTCCAGGCCTCCATCGTCCACACGACCGCCGGCCTGCCGGCCTACCTGGCCGCCGCCGATACCGAGACCGGGCACTCGGAAGCCACCTGCCCGTTCTGCCTCTTCCTGCAGAATTTCCACGGCCGCACCATCAACACCGTTTTCAATGGTGCCGGCCTTGTCTACCGGACCTCGGTACCGGTCCTACAGTCCGACTCCGCTCCCTTGTCCGGACACCTGAACCACGCCGGACCTCGCGCCCCTCCCGCCGACCAGGTCTGATCATCACCCGGCAGTGAACCATTCCTGAACCATGGCGAAGGCCATGAGCCTATGCCATGAGCGGAGGTCAAAAACATGAGGAAATTTGTAGGTATTTTTGTGTCGATCCTGGTGATCCTGACGGGTCTCGGCGGACCCGGACGGGCAGTCGCCCAGGATCCTGCGCCCGATCCGGAACTCCAGAGTCTCCGGCAGGCGGCGGCCGCCGCCGCCGCCAAGGCTCCAACCCCCGCGGAAAGACCAGCCGAAACCATCTTCAAGGCCGGCTCCCTGGGTCTGCAGAAACTCAACCCCGAGATCAGCGTCACCGGCGACATGCTGGGGATCTACCAGAGCGGCAACGACGATCTGCCGGCTTGGGACACCACGTTCCGCAACATGGCCATGCACTTCGAGGCCTACCTGGATCCGTACTCCCGCTTCAAGGCCGCCACCCCGTTCTCGGACGAGGGCGCCGAGCTGGAAGAGGTCTATTTCACCCGCTTCGGTTTCCTGGGCGCGGTCAACCTGACCCTGGGCAAGTTCAAGCAGCAGTTCGGCATCGTCAATCGCTGGCACAAGCACGCCCTGGATACCTTCGACTATCCCCTGGCCCTGCGCATGATCTTCGGCAACGGGGGCCTCAACGAGACCGGCGTCTCCCTGGACACGGACTTCTCCGCCTTCGGCCTGGTCCACGGCCTGACGGTCCAGGTCACCGACGGCGACAACCCCGATCTCTTTGCCGGCAACGCCAAGAACAGGCCAGCCATCCTGGCCCATTACAAGCTGTACCGGGACCTTTCCCCCAGCACCTATCTGGAGCTCGGCGGAACCGGCCTATTCGGTTGGAACGATACCTGGGCGACCCGCGACAGCGTGGCGATCGACCCCGATCCCGTGGTCGTCGACGACCACCGGCTGAGCACCAACGTTTACGGCCTGGACCTGAACCTCCTGTGGGAACCCACGGGCAACATGCGCTACCGCAACTTCCAGTGGCGCAGCGAGGCCTACTTCCTGGACAAGGAGATCCTCTCGCCCTACGGGCCGGGCACCGACCACATCAAGCCCTGGGGCCTCTACTCCCTGGCCCAGGCCAAGGTCAGCCGCACCATCGAGATCGGTGCGCGCTACGACTATTACGAACCCGAAGCGAGGGCTTACGCCGGCGTTGACGACGCCCCCTTCACACCGAACCAGGTGGTCGACGGCGACAGCCCCAACCGGTGGATGGTCAGCGGCTGGGTGACCTGGTGGCAGAGTCCCTTCGTGAAATTCCGCGCCGGATATTCCCATGAGAGCGGGGATGAAACCGGACCCGACATCGACTCGGTGGCCTTCCAGATGGTATTCGCCGCCGGCCCGCACAAACACGAGCGCTACTAGGAGGAACAACCATGAAGAAACTCATCCTGCTGGCGGCCTTGCTGGCCGTCACTGCGGGCCAGGCCCTGGGAGCCCTGGCCGACAGGAAGCTGAACGTCGTGACCACCCTGCCCGATTACCGCATCCTGACCCAGGCCATCGGCGGCGACCGCGTCGATGTCCGGTCCATCGTGCGCGGCGACCAGGATGCCCACTTCATCCGTCCCAAGCCCTCCTTCGTGACCATGGTGCGCAAGGCGGACGTGCTGATCGCCACCGGGCTGGACCTCGAGCTGTGGCTGCCGACGGTGGTCAACAAGTCGGGCAACACCCACGTCCGCAGCGGCCAGCCCGGTTACGTGGCCGTGGCCCAGGGCATGAACCTGCTGGAGAAACCCGCGCTGATGTCCCGCTCCGAGGGCGGCGTGCACATCTACGGCAACCCCCACTTCACCAGCGACCCCATCAACATGAAGACCGTGGCCCGCAACATCACCACCGGCCTGATCACCAACGACCCCGCGGGCCGGGACTACTACCTGGCCAACCGCGACCGGTTGCTGGACCGCCTGGACCGCAGTCTGTTCGGCGCGGACCTGGTGGACATCCTCGGCGGCGACACCCTGTGCGACATGGCGCAGGCCGGCACCCTCGTCGATTTCCTCTCGGCCCACGACTACCGGGGCCGTCCGTTGCTGGACGTGCTGGGCGGGTGGCTGGGCCGCATGATGCCGCTGCGCGGGATCCCCATGGTCACCTATCACCGGAACTGGGTCTACTTCCAGCACCTTTTCGGTCTTCAGGACGCCGGCACCATCGAGCCCAAACCCGGCATTCCCCCCTCGGCCAAGCACGTCGCCGAGCTGGTGGACCAGATGAAGGCCCGCGGGGTCAAGCTGCTGATGGCCGCCAACTACTTCGATGAGCAGAAGGTCAGGACCGTGGCCAAGCGCGTCGACGCCGCACCCATCATCGTTCCCATGTACGTCGACGGCGCTCCCGGTACCGGGGACTACTTCAAGCTTGTGGACTACTGGGTCGATCACCTGCTGGAAGCAGCCGGATCCAAGGGATTGCTGAATACGGCAGTATCCGGTGAGGCCGCCCCATGAACGACTTCCTGGGGTTCTTCGCCGTCCAGATCACCTTGATCGCGGTGGTGCTGGTCCTGCACACCTACCTGGGCCTGCACGTGATCCGGCGCACCCTGATCTTCAGCGACCTGGTCCTGGACCAGCTGGCAGCCTTCGGGGCCATGGTGGGCATCGGGCTGGGCATCGGCTACGGCACCAGCGGATCCTACTGGCTGTCCCTGGGCGCGGTGATCCTGGGTTCGCTGTTGCTGGCTGTCGCCGTCCCGCGGGACAAGCGTATCCCGCGGGAGGCCGTCATCGGGATCCTGTACGCCATGGCCCTGGTCATCTCCCTGCTGCTGGGCGACAAGCTCAGCGGCGGGGGGGACATGGTGACCAAGACCCTGGCCGGCGCCATGCTGTGGGTGAGCTGGCCGCTGGTGATCGTCACCGCCGCGGTCTACATCCTGCTGGCGATATTCCATTTCGTGTTCCGCGACCGGTTCATCGCCCTGGCCGACCCGGACAGCCGCCTGCAGCAGCGCCGCAAGTGGGACTTCCTGTTCTTCACCACCCAGGGCATCATCACCGTGCTGATCGTGCCCATCGCCGGCGTGCTGCTGGCCTATGCCTTCCTGATGATCCCCGCCGCCATCGCCACCATGTTCGTGCGCGGATGGCTCAAGGCCGTCGCCGTGGGCTGGAGCATCGGCATGGCGTCCTGCCTCGTGGGCTTGACGGCTTCGTATCACTGGAACCTGCCCTACGGGCCGAGCCTGGTCCTGGCCATGGGCGCCTCCTTCATCATCGCGGTCATCATCCGCTCCCTGCGACCCGGTGCACGGAGCATACCGGAAGGTTCCCCGTCATGACCGACCTGATCGCCATCCAGGGTCTGCCCTTCCTGGCCTGTCTGGCCATGCTGTCGATCCTCGGCTACGTGGGTCTGCATGTCCTCAAGCGCGAGGTCATCTTCATCGACATCACCCTGGCCCAGGTAGCCGCCGTGGGGGCCATCGGCGCTCATGTCCTGTTCAAGGTCCACGCGGATTCCCTGCAGGCCCAGGCCACAGCCCTGGGCGCCACGTTGCTGGCGGCGGCCTTTTTCGCGATCATGCGCCGCCGGGTCAGGGAGATCCCCCTGGAAGCCATCATCGGGGTGAGCTACGCCATCGCCGCGGCCGGCGCCTTGTTCCTGGTGGGCATCGCACCGGGCGGGCACTCGCACATCCAGGACATGCTGTCGGGCAGCATCCTGTGGGTCACCCCGCACGACTTCCTGGTCAGCATCCCGGTTCTCGTCGCCGTCGGGGCCTGCTTCTACCTGTTCCGCAAGCCCTTCCACGCCATCTCCGATGATTACGAAGGAGCCGCCGCCGCCGGCTTCAACACCCTGCTCTGGGATTTCCTGTTCTACGTCCTGGTCGGCATCGTGATCACCACCGTGGTGCGCATCGGCGGCGTAGTGCTGGTCTTCTGCTTCCTCATCATCCCGGCCACCGTGGCGACCATGCTGGCCTCGAGCTGGAGAGTCTGCCTGCTGCTCACCTGGGCCATTGGTTCGGCGGCCGCGGCGGCCGGTTTGACCTTCGCCGCCCGGCTCGATTTTTCCGTGGGCCCGGCCATCGCCCTCTGGTTGGGGATCACCATCGCCCTGGGTGGTTTGGGAAAAAGTCTGAAATCGAGGTCCCGGCATGGGGTTTCCAGCCCTCCAGGAGGTTAATAAACGGCTTTCCCCCTGAACCGCCGTAATTGTCCAACAATTTACCATAAAACCGGTTAACGGGTTCCTCGTCCTTCGTGGAGTCAATAAAGCGGGAAAAACTATGCAAATAATCCAGCATTTTTGATATTATAGGTCCGACATCGGATCCCTATGCGCCCTGGAACCCCAACATCAATGCGAGCCTGGATCCTGACTATGCAACCGTGGTATTCCAAACTCTACTCCCGATTGATCCCCCTGGCCGGAATGGTCCTGCTGGCCACGGCAGCGGGTACGTCCACTACTGTCCACGCCGATGGGCACACAGGCCTGGCCTCTCCCCCTGCCGACTGGCCCCAGTCCTGTCTCATCGAGGGAGGCAGCGCCGCCGCCATGACGAGCATTCCCATGACCGTTTCGGGAATGCCCGAGCCCGACGCACGTCAAGAATTGTTCGACATCCTGCACTACGACCTGAAAATAGAAGTCAATCCCGCTATGGCCTGGATCGGGGGCATAGCCACGATCTATCTGGCCGCCAAGGACCAGCCGGTTTCGGAGATCGTCCTCGACTACCGGGACGGCATGGATTGCTACCAGCCTTCCATCACCTATCCCTACGAGGCCGATCTCAACTACTACCACAAGGACGACCTGCTCGTCGCCGCCCTGCCCACACCCCTGGAACCGGGTGAAACAGCTTCGATCGTGCTCAATTTCTGGGGCAACCCCGAGCCCGAAGGCCTGTTCGGATTCCAGTCGTCCACCACCGACGCGGGCAACCTGGTCGTGGCCACGGTGAGCGAACCCTGGAGCGCGCGTTCCTGGTGGCCCTGCAAGGACGACCCCACCGACAAGGCCACCTTCACCACCAGCATCCGGGTTCCCCTGAACATGATCGCCGTTTCCCCCGGCATCAGCACCCAGAGCGGCATGGGCTCCTACTCCTGGTACGAACCCAAGCCCGTATCCACCTACCTGTTCAGCCTGGGTATTTCCAACTACACCGAGCTGGTAGACCAGTACATCGGCAGCGCCGGGGCCATCCAGCTTCACCACTACATGTTCCCCGAGGACGCCGCCGACGCCGAAGCCGACTTCGCCGTCCTGCCGGAGATGCTGGATTTCTGCGGAGACCTCTTCGGCCCCTACCCCTTCCCCAACCAGAAATACGGCATGGTCGAATGCCAGTGGGATGAGGCCATGGAACATCCCACGGCCGTGACCTGGGGCAATGTCCTGGTCACCGGCACGGGGCAGTTCGAGACCATCATCGTCCACGAGCTCTCCCATATGTGGTTCGGCAACCTGATCACGCCCGTCGACTGGACCCAGATCTGGCTCAACGAGGGTTTCGCCACCTACACCGAAGCCCTGTGGGCCGAGCACAAGTGGGGCTTCACCGGGCTCCGCCAGTTCATGGCCACCCACAACTGGGGCTTCGGTTACGGCTGGGACACCCTGGTCAAGAAATCCACCATCTCGGACCCGACCTACTTCTTCAACGCCATCCCCTACAACAAGGGCGCGTGGGTGCTGCACATGCTACGGAGATGGATCGGCGACGAGGATTTCTTCGCCTCCCTGCGCGCTTACCTGGACAACCCCGACCTGCGCTACGGCAACGCCACCTCCACGGATTTCCAGGCGGCCTGCGAGGAGGTTTCGGGGCAGGACCTCGGCTGGTTCTTCAACCAGTGGCTGTACCGCACAACCCACCCCGTATACAGGATGGGTTGGCACAACGACTGGCAGGACGGGACCAACCGGTTTGCGGTGCAGTTGCAACAGGTCCAGATTCCGGATCCGGTGTACGGAACCCAGCCTTACAAGGTCCAGGTGGATTTCCGGCTCGTGGGATCAGGTCTGGACACGACCGTCACGGTCATCAACGACCAGCTCGATCAGATCTTCACCTTCGACCTCGACACCGACGTGACCCAGGTCGTTCTGGATCCCGATCGCTGGTTGCTGCACGGTGTGGACGACAATCCCCTGGCGTCGGCAACCCCCACGGCCAGCGGGCCGCTCCAACTGCTTGCGGCCTACCCCAACCCCTTCAACCCCCGCTGCCGGATCCGCTGGCAGACCGAGACGGCCACACGGGACCGGCTGGAGATCTTCGACATGAGGGGACAACGTGTCGTCTCGCGGCAGCTTTCCGCTGCCGCGCCGGGGATCCGCGAATACGTGTGGGACGGCCTCGATGAAGGCGGCAGGCCCCGTCCCTCGGGCGCTTACCTGTACCGGATCACCAGCCGGGGGACGGACAAGGACGGACGCGGAGGGGCTTGGTCCGTACAGGGCAAGATCACCCTGGTGCGTTGAGCGGGATAACGATCACTTCACCATGACCAGGCGACCCCGGGCCACGGGGTTCCCATCCAGATACATCCGGTAGAGATACACGGCCGACGGCAAGGCACGCCCCCGCGCATCGGTCCCGTCCCAGGCCATGTCATGCGAACCCGCGGCCAACCGCTGAACCGGAGACCGCCACACCCGACGGCCGGCCAGATCGTAGACCTCCAGCCGGACTTCTCCCGATCGCCCGAGGTCGAAGTCGACCCGGGTGCGGCTGTTGAAAGGGTTGGGACGGGCCCGCAGGCGGCCGACCACGGTCTCCGCCGGGACATCAGGTCCCGGACCGACACCGCTGGGACCATCCATCTCCCTGATCCTGTCCACGGCCAGCCATCGGCCCGGCAACGTGTCGGCATCCACCAGACGCAAACGCACCGAACGACCGCTGAAGGCCGTCAGATTCCATATCCTCTCCTGTAACGGGTAACCGGGGAACGGCTGCAGCCGGTCCAGCTCCACGCCGGTGTCGGCATCGGTGATCGCCACATAGGTCTCCGCACCCGAGGCGCCGCAATCGATCATCACGCCCAGGTAGCCGGTGCCGAGCACGAAAGGACGCGACTCCAGTACGGCCGTGGCATTGTCGGGCAACGTCCCCCCCGGTTGCCCCACGCCGCCGAGCGGCCCGCCGTAGTTCTCGAGGGTGCTGAACCAGCCGTGGCCCTGGGGCAACTGGGGAAGATCCCCGCGCAGGACGGCGTTGTCGCCGAAGGTCGGGGCCGAAGTCGCCGCCGCACCCGCACGCACGGGCCAGTCGTCGCCCAGGGGATCGGTAGCGAAAACGACCGGGGTCATGCCGCCGTCGTCGTAGCGCACGCTGTCGAACTTCACGGTCACGAACCAGGTCTCGTCGCGGGGATCCTGGTCCTTGGCCAGGCGTGCGAACACGTCGGCGCCGCCAGGGGAACCGAAATGGTCGACCTCCGGCGCCCAGCCCGCATCGACGACATCGCGCTGAGTCATGGTCCACAGGGAAGGGTCCGCGGCCACCATGTGGCTGGTGGGCGCGTGCTCTATGTTGGGATCCTGCTCGGTGAAGAACAGATGGTGCCAGCCGTCTCGCACCACGTACTGCGGGCTTTCCAGGTCGTACGTCAATCCGGTGGAACCATCGTGGGTATAGAACACCCCTGCATCCTGCCAGTGCACCAGATCCGTCGAGACCGCCCGGTGGACAATGGCCCGCCGGTAGCCGGGATACCCTCCCAGGCGCAGGGCGGCGGTGGACAGCATGTTCCACTGGGCCCCGTCGTTATAGACGAACGGATCCCGGAAGGAGCTCCAGGCCTGGTCAGGCGCCCAGTGATAGACCAGGCTGTCCGGCTCGAAAACCGGGTTGGCCTCGCTCTTGGTCCAGGTCTGCAGGTCGGGCGACCAGGCCAGGCAGGGTCGCTGGACCATCTTGTCGGCCACCCCCGTGTAGAGCATGGCCCAGCTCCCGCTCACCGGGTCGTAGACCACGTCCGGCGCCCACATGGCCACCGCGTCCCACCATCCGGGGCCACTGGTCAGCACGGGACCGAGAACATCCCAATGCCGCAAATCGGGCGAGGATGCGTGCCAGATGGTGTCCGCGTTGGCAGGGTTCATGTCCTGCTGGGGGATGGTGTGATAGAAGGCATGATAAAGTCCCCCGTTTTCCACCAGGCAGAAATCCCAGATCTGCCGACCCGGCTGCACCAGGTAGGGAGTCTCGAAATCGAAGTCCGCCTGACCCGGGCAGGGCACCGCCGCCGCCAGCAGCAGGAGCATTGCCCATGCCAGCTTGGCCGGCAGCGAAATTGTTCCGGGATGAAAGCGACCCATGACCACTCCTCAGTACCGCCATACGATGCGGGCCGACGCCACGGTATCCCGTGACCGACCACGGACCAGGTAGACACCCTGGGCCACCCGACGGCTGCGGCCGTCTCGACCGTCCCAGACGACTTCATGCGGCCCCGCAGGCAGCATCGCATCACGCAGCAGCTCCCGGACCCGGCGGCCGCGCAGATCGAACACGGTCAAGGTCAACGGGCCCTCCCGCGCCATGTCCGCCCGGAGGGAAATCCCTCCCGGGGTCCGTTCGACCACGGCCAGCCGCAGAGGCGTTGCCGCCTCCGGATCGGGAACCCCCGCCGCCGCCGTCAGGATCTCCACCGGTCCGGTCGTGTGCCGGATGGTCGCCACCTGTGCGGCAGCGTCCCAGTACCAGCCGTCGCTCTCGAGCGGCAGGGCCTGCGCTTCGGACATGGGAATCCCGGCCGCCGCGATGGCGGCGGGCCTGGCGGCCAGCTTCACGGTTTCGCCGCCGCTCCCACCGGCGGTGGCCCAGCGGACGGCCACGCCTCCACCGGGATACTCCACCAGGGTCAAGGGCGCCTCCGCGGTCAGGACATGATTTTCCCCGGTGGGCGCCAGCTCCGGCTCCAGCCCCATGATCTCCAGGAAGTACTTCACCGTGTTGAAGTTCTGCTCGTACCAGCTATCCACGTTGAAATGGGTCACCAGATCCTTGATGGTGGTGAACATGCGGCCATCCGCGGCGATATCGCGATCGTTCTGTCCGTGGGAACAGACCGCGGCCATGGCCAGGGCCGTGTGCCGCCAGGTCGTGTCCCGCCGGGCGTCCCCGGCCAGGGCTTGGTCCAGCACCAGGACGGTCCGGGCGTACTGCAGGCTGGAGGCGTAGGTGGCCTCGGGCCACCCGGCCCATTCCAGGGTCACCGGCTCGTACTGATCGTAAATGGTTCCGGGCCCCCGCACCAGGTAGCGGGCATCCACCGAATCGAGAATGGCCGTCGCCATGTCCTGCCAACCTGTCGGTCGTCGACGAGTCAACTCCATGATCATCTCGTGGGCCGAATAGTGGTCGCCGAAACCGGTCTGCATTTCCGGGGATTGATCCTCGTAGAACGCCTCCCAGCGCATGTAATCCGCGGCGGCCGGGTTGCAGGGGTTGGCCAGCAACCAGTTCCAGGCCCGATCACGGGCCTGGCCATACCCCGCGTCCCCCGTGCGCAGCGCCATGGCATCCAGGAACCGGACCGCCGGCAGCAGGTGGCTGGTGTAGTCCTGGGTCACGGTGCCGTCGCTCGGCACGGCGCGGAAGGGCCAGCGGCCGTCGTCCTCGACACCGCCACCCAGCTGGGTGGCCACCAGCACGTCGGCGATCTCCAGCGCGGCCGTCCAGTAGGCCGACTCGCCGGTGATATCGTACAGGCGCAGCAGCCGCAACCCGAACATGGGCGCCTTGTCCGTCATGTTGGCGGGGCCGTCCCAGCCCCCGCCCATCACCGCGTTGGTCTGCGTGCTGTAGGGAAAGTTCCCGTACAGGTCGCCGGCCGGTGTGCGGTGTTCGAGAATCCAGTCGGCGTACTGCCGGGCGCGCTCCAACCCGGCGGCATCCCCGCTCCAGCGCCGCCAGTCCAGGAAGGCGTCGATGGCCACGCACGAGGTGTAGGCCGGGTAGCTGACCGACGCGTAACCGGGATAACCGGTCGTGCTGCTCCACAGGCCGTTGCCGTCGCGGATGGCGTAATGGTAGAAGTAGGGAGGGACAGGATAACCCTCGGGGTCGTTGTCGTTGGTGCGGATACCGTCGATGCCCACATCCGACTGCAAAAAACCCATGACTTCGGCCACGAGGGTGCCGTAGGGTTTGGCGGGGGGAACCTCGGCCCGGACGGCCGCACCGACGATCATCCAGGCGACCAAGACGACCAGGATGATCCCGGCATTTCCACCTGAACCCCTGGGGGTCATGATCCGACATGAAATCAAATTATCCACCTGTTTTGGAGCCCATGCTGAAAGATATAGTATTTTAACACACTTTCAGTAGGAGGGCCATGCCCTGGGCCTGAGCAGGCCCTAGCCCGAACACGATTTCAAAGGCACAACATTTCCCTTTTCAAACTGGACTGTTTGGTCCTATTCTGGCGTCCGTATCGGCAGGATCCCTCGTTGAAAGTCGGTCCACCATGCCCTTTCGATTCGAATTCCCGGCGGTTGTCCGCAACACGGCCCGGTTCTATGGCGACGGCCTGCGGAGCATGACCCTGGGTCGCTCCCTCTGGCTGGTCATCGCCATCAAGCTGGTGGTCATCTTCGGCATACTCAAACTCTTTTTCTTCCCCGATTATCTCGGGACACACTTCGAGACCAACCGTGAGCGGGCCGATTTCGTACTGGAACAAATCACCCACCCCCAACCCTCAACCTCTCCCGGAGGTGAACTGGATGATTGACCACCTGGATCTGACCATGGTCAACTGGGCACGCGCCCAGTTTGCCCTGACTGCCATGTATCACTGGATCTTCGTCCCCCTGACGCTCGGCATCACCTGGATCATAGCCTACTACCACTCCATCTATTACAAGACCGGCAACGAGGAGTGGAAACGGCTGACCAGGTTCTGGATGCGGCTGTTCGCCGTGAACTTCGCCATCGGCGTGGCCACGGGCATCATCCTGGAATTCGAGTTCGGCACCAACTGGTCCAACTATTCCTGGATGGTGGGCGACATCTTCGGGGCGCCCCTGGCCATCGAGGGCCTGTTCGCCTTCTTCATCGAGGCGACCTTCTTCGCCGTGATGTTCTTCGGCTGGGACCGCGTCTCCCGGAAATTCCACCTGTTCTCCACGTGGATGGTGGCCATCGGCAGCAACCTGTCGGCGGTCTGGATCCTGGTGGCCAACGCCTGGATGCAAAACCCGATCGGACAGGAGTTCAATCCGGACAAGGCCCGCTTCGAGATGACGTCCTTCAAGGACATCGTATTCTCACCCATCGCGGTGGCCAAGTTCACCCACACCACCAGTTCGTCCATGGTGCTGGCCGCCATGTTCATCATCTCGGTCTCGTCCTGGTACCTGCTCAAGGGCCGGCATCAGGTCATGGCGCGCAGATCCATCATCGTCGCCTCCGTGTTCGCCTTCCTCGCCTCCCTGTTCGTCATCTTCACCGGCGACCAGTCGGCCTACACCGTGGCCCAGAAGCAGCCCATGAAACTGGCCGCGTGCGAGGGCCTGTATCGCGGCGAGGAGGGAGCCGAGCTCATCGCCTTCGGCATCCTCAACGGCAACAAGAAGATCGGCGACGATCAGAAACCCTGCCTGTTCAAGATCGGCGTGCCCGGGATGCTGTCTTATCTGTCCAACCGGTCGTTCAATTCCTTTGTCCCCGGAATCGAGGACATGGTGTCCGGAAATCCTTCCCGGAACATCATGGGTACGGGCCAGAAGATGGAGATGGGCAAGACCGCCCTGGCCGCCCTGGCCGAGTACAAGGACAAGACGACCTCCGGCGATGCCGCAGGAGCCGCGGCCGCCCTGGTGACCTTCAACGCCAACAAGCAGTTCCTGGGCTACGGCTACCTCGAGAAACCCGAGGACGCCGCCCCTCCCGTCGCCCTGTCCTTCTACTCCTTCCACTTCATGGTCATCCTCGGCACCCTGTTCCCCGTTGTGGCCCTGGCGTTCCTCTTCTTCGCGTGGAGGGACACCCTGGCGGATCGGAAGTGGCTTCTGCGCCTGGGAACCATCATGTTCTTCCTCTCGCTGATCGCCCACTGGTTGGGCTGGATCGTGGCCGAGGTGGGCCGCCAGCCCTGGGCCATCCAGGACCTGTTGCCGGTCACCGTGGCCAGGTCCAACCTCACTGTCGGAACGGTGCAGACCACGTTCTTCCTGTTCCTGGCCCTGTTCACGATCCTGCTGATCGCCGAAATCGGGATCATGCTCAAGCAAATCGCCATCGGACCGGAGGAGGGTTGACATGATCGGTAATCTCGAATACTCCACCCTGCAGGGGCTGTGGTGGCTGCTGTGCTCGGTGGTCGGCGCCCTGTTCCTGTTCCTTAATTTCGTCCAGGGAGGCCAGAGTCTCCTGTGGACCGTGGCCCGCTCCGGCGAGGAGAAATCCCTGATCATCAACTCCCTGGGCCTGAAGTGGGAACTGACCTTCACGGCCCTGGTGGTCTTCGGGGGCGCCCTGTTCGCCGCCTTTCCCAAGTTCTACGCCACTTCCTTCGGCGGGGCCTACTGGGTGTGGATCATCATCCTGTTCACCTTCATCATCCAGGCCGTCAGCTACGAGTTCCGCAACAAGCCCCGCAACCTGCTCGGGGAAAAGGGGTACGAGCTGTTCCTGCTGATCAACGGCACCCTGGGCATCCTGCTGATCGGGGCGGCTGTCGGGACCTTCTACACCGGCGCGAACTTCCAGCTCAGCCAGTACAACCTGGTGACCTGGACCTCGCCCCTGCGCGGTCTGGAAGCCGCCTTCAACGTGTTCAATGTCTTTCTGGGACTGTTCCTGGTCTTCAACGCGCGCACCCTGGGCGCCATGTACCTGCTGAACAACGTCGATTGCGACGGTTCGCCGGGGCTGGAAAAACGCCTGCGCAACGCCACCGTGACCAACTTCCTGATCTCCCTGCCGTTCCTGCTGTTCGTGCTGATCAGCCTGCTTCTGATGAAGGGCTTCGAGGTCCAGGGGCCGGGCAAGGTGGTCATGGTTTCCCACAAGTACCTGTCCAACCTGCTGGCCAACCCCATCCTGCCGGTTCTGCTGCTGGCCGGCCTGGTGCTGGTCATCTGGGGCGTGTGGAAGACCGCACGCACCGATTCCCGGGGAGGGATCTGGCCCGGCGGACTGGGGACCGTCCTGGTGGGGCTGGTGGTGCTGCTGCTGCCCGCCTTCAACAACACCCCGTTCTACCCCTCCAAGGTGGACATGGCCTCGAGCCTGACCATCTACAACGCGTCGTCCAGCAAGTTCACCCTGACGGTCATGACCTACGTGGCCATGTTCATCCCCTTGATCCTGGCCTACATCGCCTATGTGTGGCGATCCATGGCCGGCAAACGGATCACCATCGAGGATGCGACCAGCGAGGAAGCCTATTGATCAGGCCCCCACGGGGCCGACAGGAGGAACGAACATGAATACCGTGATGCTGCTGGGCTGGCTGGTGCTGATCATCGTGTCTTACCAGCTGGGAAAATTCATCCTGGCCAAGCTCGACCTGCTCTGAGCCGTCCAGCCTGCAAACTAGAACCCCCGGGCCGCGGTCCGGGGGTTCTTTTTCATGGAAAGCCGTGTGGTCGGTGGGGGTTCGGTCACCGACGCCACTTGGAGCCCGAGCCCCTGGCCTTGCCCGAACGGGCGCGGCTGCGTGCCGCCTTGGCCGAGGCCGTCAGGCAGGCCGCCACCCGCGTGGAGTGCCAGCGGTGGTCGTCCTGGACGTCCAGCGACCTGGCCACCAGCCGTTCGACCCCGCGCAACTGGGGAATGTCCTCGATGCCGCACAAGGACAGGGCCACCCCCGCGCGGCCGGCCCGGGCGGTGCGCCCGATGCGGTGGATGTAGTTCTCGGCGTCGTTGGGCAGGTCGTAGTTGATGACGTGGGATATGTCGTCCACGTCGATGCCGCGGGCCATGATGTCGGTGGCCACCAGCACCCGGACCTTGCCACCGCTGAAGGCGGCCAGGGCCTGCTGGCGCTGGACCTGGGACTTGTTGGAGTGGATCGCCGAGGCCTTGATGCCGTGGTTCTGCAGCTGACGGGCGACCTGGATGGCGCCGATCTTGGTCCCGGTGAACACCAGGAACCGGCCGCCCTGCTTCCTGTTCAGGAGGTTGATCAGCAGGTCGATCTTGTCGGCCTTGCGCACGAACATGACCTGCTGGTCGATGTTGTCGGCCACCGTGGCCGGCGGCGCCACCGACACCGTGCGCGCGTCGGTCTGGATGGTCGAGGCCAGGCTCTTGATGCCCGGCGAGATGGTGGCCGAGAACAGCAGGGTCTGCCGCGGCGTGGGCACCCGGTCGGCGATCCAGCGCACATCCGGGGAAAAGCCCATGTCCAGCATGCGGTCGGCCTCGTCCAGGATCAGGAACTCGACATCGTCCAGCACCATCTCGCCCTGCTCCACCAGGTCGATGAGTCGGCCGGGGGTGGCGATGACGATGTCCACGCCCTGCCGCAGCAGTTTGATCTGCGGACCCGACGGGACCCCGCCCAGCACGACGCAGGTGCGGATGCCGGTGTACTTGCCGTAGGCCTTGACGTTCTCGTCGATCTGCTGGGCCAGCTCGCGCGTCGGCGTCAGGATCAGCACCAGCGGCGTGTCCCCCCGGGACGCGGGCCGGGTGGCGATGTCGTCGATCAGCGGCAGGGTGAAGGCCGCCGTCTTGCCGGTGCCGGTCTGGGCGCTGGCGATCAGGTCGTCGCCGTCCATGATGATGGGGATGGCGGATTGCTGGATGGGGGTCGGCTGCGTGTAACCGCAGTCATCAAGGGCCCGCAACACGGGTTCACTGAGCCCGAGTTCGGAGAAATTCGGTGTGTTCATGGTTTCCTGTCTCGTTGATCCGGGATCCAGCAGCGTGATCCCGGTCGAGCACAGCAGGCTGAGGGCCGAGAGGCATGCAAAAAATCGCGGCAGCTTTTCTGGCGGCGCCACAACGGGCCGCTCGTGTCTGGTCTTTTTTCTGGGAGATAACTTAGATCCACAATAGGATGGATGCAATGAAAATCCTGTTTCGCAACCAACGAAGGATCATCGAAACATGCGCCCGACATCGCTGATCGTCCGCCCGGCGGTGCTTTGCTGCCTCGCCCTGTGCCTCTCGGGCTGTTCTTCCCGCCACATCCTGTTGAAGACCGAAACCGCGGTTTCTTCCTGCTCCGCCCTGGTCTCCCGCCTGACAATCATCACCTCCGGCGATGACCCCATCGCCCGTGAAGCCGCCCTCGACACCCTCTGGAGCGATCTGCGCACCCGGGGCCGCCTGCCCTTCGTCGCGGGCGATTCGGTAGTCTTCCTCTACCGGGGCGACGCCGCCACGGCCACCTTCACTGGGGATTTCGACGGCTGGAATCCCGAGCCGCCCCGGGCCCGGCGTCTGGGCCGGTCCAGCGTGTGGCTCCAGGAGGAGGTCTTCCCGCTGGACGCGCGGTTGGACTACAAGATCGTCCTGAACGGCCGTACCTGGCTGCTGGACCCGGAGAACCCGCACATCCAGCGCGGCGGTTTCGGCGACAACTCCGAGCTGCGCATGCCCGCCTATGTCCCCTCGCCCTATGTCGTGCGTTCGCCCGGGATCCCCCGCGGTACCCTTGCTCCCGGCAGCCTGGCCGGCGCGAACCTCGGCTACACCGTGGACTACGTGACCTACACACCCGCCGGTTACGACGATCTCGACGACCTGCCGGTGATCTACGTGACCGACGGCCACGAGTACGCCGACGACCGCATGGGCGGCATGGTCATCGTGCTGGACAACCTCATCGCCCGCAGGTTGATCAGGCCGCTCATGGCGGTGTTCATCGATCCCCGCGTCGACGGCCGCAACCTGCGCGCCGAGCAGTACATCCTCAACGAGAACTTCGCCCGCTTCGTGGCCGAGGAACTGGTACCCGTCATCGACGCCCGGTACCGGACCAGCTCACACCGCCTGGACCGCGGCATCCTGGGCACGTCCCTGGGCGGTTTGAACTCCGCCTGGTTCGCCCTGAGGGCCGCCGACACGTTCGGACGCATCGGCATGCAATCACCCGCCCTTCAGGCCGGCGACGGCCGGATATTCGACATGTACCGGGAAGCGCGCCCGCCGGACGTGGACTTCTTCATGACCTGGGGCACCATGCACGACGGCGGGGAAGACACGCGCAGGTTCCAGGCCCTTCTTGACGCCAGGGGCTGCCATTACCGTTGCCTGGTGGTGAACGAGGGACATTCCTGGGGCGCCTGGCGGGCCCAACTCGACGATATCCTCAGGGCTTTCTGGCCACAGGATCGAACCGGGGTCAGCGGACCAGGACCATCTTCCGGACCCTGACCTCCCCCGCCACGGACAACCGGCAATAGTAGGTGCCCGAGGCCACGGAACTGCCGGTGGAGCTCTCGCCGTTCCACTGCACCTTGTGGGTTCCGGCCTCGAAATATCCCTGCGCCAGCCCGGCCACCCGGCGGCCCGCAAGATCATAGACGGCCAGATCCACCTGGTTCCCGTCCGCCATTTCGAACTCGACCGTGGTGCGGGGGTTGAAGGGGTTGGGGAACACTCCGGTCAGCTTCACGGCATCCGGCCGACCGCCCCCGGTAACCGAAGTCACGGCCCTCAGGGATTCGGAAGCCGGCTCCACGATCATCAGGATCGTATCGACAGGGACATGATACAGGGTCTGCTTCAGCCCGCTCTGCCAGGAAACATGAAGGCTGTCCACCACTGTGTTGGCCCCGAGCCCGAAATGCAGTCGCGTGTGGTTCTGGCTGTACTTGTGCATGCCGCCGTTCTGCTCCCGCAGCTGGGCCACGCCGCCTGCATAGGCGATGACCCGGGCACCGATCCCGTCCCGGTTGGAAACCGTACCCTGGAGATCCAGCTCCAGCCAGTGGTTCACCGGATCCCGCCTCGTAGCGGCCAGGTTGTGGAACAGCTGGTAGGGCCCCTGGCTGAAGTCCCCGTATTCATCCCCGTTGGCCACGATCAGATCCAGGAATCCGTCCTGGTCGTAATCGGCCATGGCCACGCTTTCGCCCTCTCCCAGCCTGGTGCCGGCAGCCCCGCCGGCGTCCGGAACCTCTTCGAAGGTCCCGTCTCCCAGGTTGCGGTAAAGGATGTTGGGCAGGTTTACCACGGGGCCGGAGCTGACCATGTAGATGTCGAGATCCATGTCGTTGTCGAAATCCCCGGCCACCACCGATCCGCAGGCGGTCAGCTTGGGCATCAGCGTGGTGACATAACCCTGGGGCGAAGAAAGAACCTTGTAGTCCCGGCTGTATGGCTCGAAGGGGTGGAATCCGTGGGTGTCGACGAGGGTCATGATCTCATCCGAAGAGACCCGGCCGTTGTAGGTCTGGCCGTCCGGAAGGGGCGCCCCCACCTGCCAGAGGCCGAGATCCGGGTCGTACCCCACGTACAACATATCCGGGGTGGCGGAGTCCGGCTCGGCCATACCCCATACCAGGGTATCGCCGGGATCCAGGGTAAAAACCAGGTCGGAGGGGTGGATTCCCGCAGACCCGATGAAGATGTGGAACCGCGACAACCAGGGATGGGGAATTATCTCGAATGAGACAGGACCCTGGGTCTGAAAATCGAACCCCTTGGGTCCCGTGTAGATCTTCAGGGTGAAAACCAGTTCCTGATCCGAGGACTGGTAAACGTCGGAACCGCCCTTGTCTCCGGTCATGAACAGATCGGGCACCAGATCGCCGTTGAAATCGGCCGCGACCGCATCGGTAATCAGGGTCTGGATATCCACGGGCAGGCCCGGGATTTCCGGCAGCAGGTCGGTGAACACCGGCTCGCGGAGGTCCAGGACCGCCAAGGGGAACGGATAACCGGGCTGGATGAGATCCAGCCGCCCGTCACCCGAAAGATCGGACAGGATGGCGAAATTGGGCCCGTGTTCCGGGGAGAAACCCACTCGGGGTCCCACGTCCAGGAAACTGTCGCCTCTGTTGAGAAAGACCGTGGATGGAGGATTTTCCTCGTAGCGACGCCTGTTGCACAGAATGACATCCAGCAGGCCATCGTCGTTGCCGTCGAACCACAGGGGGGTATAGCCGCTGGCATCAGGGTATTGCAGGCCCAGTTCGGCGGCTGCATCGCGCAGGATCCCCTGGTCGTTGATGAAAGCCCGGTTGGGATGGCTGCCCTCGCCGAAAGAGGCGCCCACGAGTTGCAGGAGATCCTCATCGCCGTCATTGTCCGCATCCCCCCAGGCTGCCCCATGGGTATCGGCATAAGGACTATCGGACCACACATCCAGGATGATGTTGGTGAAGGTGCCGTCCTGGTTGTTGAGATACAGGCTCGGCTGGGTGTTGTGATTGCAGGTCCACAGATCCGGCCAGCCGTCGCCGTTGAAATCGCCCCAGGAGACGCCCTTGCTGACACCGGCATAATCGATGCCGGCCTGGGCGTGCACATCCTCGAAAATCGCTTGGGCATACGTGGCCGTCGCCCCCAGCAATCCCGCCAGGATAATCGATATCCCGATCAACCTTCTTGTCACAGATGATTGGAATCCCTGTCCTGATTCAAGCCGTTGCACAACAACCTCTAGTCGCATGACAGATAAAACGGGTTTTTTCTTTATTGTAATTACTATAATACAACATATATTGGTTTTTGTCAATTATCCCTCACCGCACCAGGGTGACACGCCTCGTCATGGCCTTTCCACCGATGGATAAACGCACCAGATACAGACCTGAAGCCACGGGTTGATCGAGTTGGTCCCGCCCATACCACGTGAAATCATGTTCACCGGCGGCCAGCGATTCCCCGCCGACCAGCACCTTGATGCGGCGTCCGGCAAGATCATGAATGTCCAGGCGAACCGTGGCGGGGTGGTCCAACCTGAAACTGATCCTCGTTGTCGGGTTGAACGGGTTGGGATAACTGGTCAGGATACCGTCGTTACCGGTGGTGGAAACCTCGGTTTTCTGCCTACAGACCTCAAGGTTGAGGTCCCGGGGCCCAAGTCCGAAGCTTGGGGGTCGACGAGATAGACCTTTGGTCATGGAATAAGGCACCTTGGCCGACACGTCGGGAAAACCGTCGAAATCATACACGGCCCCGCAGACCCCGAAATCCGAGCCGTCGACCTGGTCGCATTCCCACACCACCGCCAGATGGGTCATACCCCCGGCTTCCTTCATGGCCACGGCAGGGCGCCGCTGGATGCCCGCCATGGTCGTGTTGACCCGGTACTCGGTATCCAGCAGGGGGTCGCCCTGATCATCGTACATCATCAAATAGACGTTATCGGCCCCGTCCAGGGGTTCGATCCGGGTCCATGCCAGCACCATGCCGCCACTTTCGCTGAGCAGCCCCTGCCCCCTGTGCTGTTCGAAAACCTCATTGCCGGGAGGATCCATGATGGGGCCCCAGCTCATCCCGCCAGCGGAGTATTTGCGGGTATGGACATCGTAGCGATCATCGGTCGTATCGAGTTCCTGCCAGACGATCAGGATGTCCCCCTTCCCGTTCATGTCCACCAGGGGACGCCCCTGGGAGGCGCCCGAGTCCACGTGGCTGATCTCGAATTCATCCTCGAAGGTCATGGTGTGAAGGTTGAACGCCCTGCCCACGATGTCGGTCCATTCCGGAACGCCCGCATGCCATCTCTGCCAGGCGGCGAAGACCTTCATTTCCCCATCGACTTCCGCGACGGCGATGTCCGGTGTCCCGGTATGCTCAGGCAGACCCAGCAGATCAGGTGGCGGAGTGGCCGAAGGGGTCTGATTGATCTGGACCCTGTCGGTCAGGGCATTGCCGCGGTTATCGAAGAGCCGGACATAGTAATTCATCACACTGGAATCCGGTTCGACTGTCTCCCAGATGACGATGAAATCGCCGTTGGGAAACATCCCGACGTCGGGCCTGCTGCGCTCCACCGAGGGCGGAGAATCGGGGTCTACGATGAATTCCAGACGCTTCCGTGTGTTCTGGGAGGAATAGAGCTTGGCGTAGATATAGGTCGTGCTGTCAGTTTCGGAACTGGGCCAGACGACCACCCATTCCTCCCCACCGCCGGTCTCGACATCGGGGGAATACTGGTCGCCTTTCTGGACCTGCTGGTTCACCAGGAAATCATTGGTCCACGGCTGCCCGTCAGAGAAGTAGGCCCGACCCTGGATCTCTTCCCATTCGTTGGAATGGGTATTCCAGGTGACCAGGAATAGGCCCTGGCTGTCCATGGACACGGTGGCGTGGTGCTGGCCCTTGTAGGTGTACTTTTCGTTGATCTGAAATTCGGACCTGACCTCGGTCAGCGTGGCCGCTTCTAGCGGACAGGAACCCGAAAACACCAGTATTGCGAGGATGACCGGCAATATCAGACGAGATGAAAACGTGCCGCGTCGGCAAGCGGATCCGGCCGGACCAAGTAGTGGCGCGAGATGAAGCATATTTTTCCCCAACCCCGAATCGCCATGTTCGTTCGTGGTTCCTCCGTTTTTCTGGACACATATTATATCATAAATTCAACTATTCTACAATGAGCAAAATAAAACAATTCGGATCTTATTAATACGGAACATTCGCAAACAAAAACCCCGCCACCTCCAGTGAGGCAGCGGGGCTTCTCAACCCGTGGGCTGATTCTCAACCTACCAACGGTCACCGCCACGGCCGCCGCCGTAGCCGCCACCACCGCCACCGGTGCGACGGGGACGGTCCTGGGCCTCGTTGACGCGCAGTGCGCGGCCGCCCATTTCCTTGCCGTCCAAGGCAGCGATCATCGGCTGCATGGCCTCGTCGTCCACTTCGATGAACCCGAAGCCACGGGGACGACCCGTCTCCCGGTCGTTGATCAACGCGACGGAGTGCACGGTACCGTGCTCGCCGAACAGCTGGGTGATCTCATCCTCGGTCGCGCTGAAGGGCAGGTTGCCCACGTACAGTTTCTTCACAGTCTTTTCTCCATTGCCGGCTTTCCGGCTTAACCAAGCACTCAGGACCGCCGGCTTTTTCCGGCATGATCCCCTGTGCTTCAACTGGCCCGGCAATCGTCTCGACTCCCGAACCTCATCCCCCGACCGTCGGGGGAATCCTGTGGCCCGCTGGTCCGGCAATCGCTGCCGCAACCAGGGGCTGTATCTGATCGGACAGTAAGGTATGTGTTTCCTGCTCCCACCGCAAGGGCGCTGTTTGCCGACCTTGCAATCCGCCGGATCAGGTCGTGAGCCCGCCGGGTCATTCGTGCACCATCAAAGCGGGTGAAACATCCTGCTAAAACCCCACCGCCCCCGGCCGATATAATGAGAAAGGATTATTGTCCGAAATTGCAGACCTTGCAGGGGGATTCGTCATGGCAGTTGGACGCCGAGTAGTCAAAACCACGACCACCGTGAAAACGGATATCATCAGGGAGCATCGATGTCTCGGATGCGGACACGTTTTCAGCTACCCCTTGACCGTTGCCGGCTCCCATACGTCGAAATTCGGTCCCAACCAGTTGGCGGCAGCGAAAAACCTGTCGGACAACGTGAAAACCTGCGTCGGCCAGGTGCCCTGTCCCAACTGCAAGATGCTGCAACCCGAGATGGTGCAGCAACTGCGCAGCGACGGGCTCGAGGATGGGGTGGGAGCGTTGATCATGGGGTTGCTGATGTTCGCCCTCCCCATGGCGTTGTTCGGCGTCTGGCACCGGGTGCTGGGAGTTCTGCTGATCATCTTCACCATATGGAGCTGGGAAAACCTGAAGCAGATGAACCTGAATCCCAACCGGAAGATTTCCCGCAAATGTCGCCTGCGTGAACGGCCCGGCGGGGAGGGGTTCACGCCTCTCAAGAAATGGGCCACGGGCTTGACGATCCTGGCTGCAGTGGCCGGATCGGCGCTCTTCGTGGTGGGCTGGGTCTATCCCGACAAAACGGTAACGGAGAACCTGGAGATCCGTCCCGCCTGGGTCTACCCCGGTGACGAAGTGGAAGTCGCCCTGCGGAATATCCGGCAATTCGAGGCTTTCCGGCAGGTCTACAGCCAGGAGGTGGATTGCCGCTACCAGGTCGGAGGAGAATCGATTCCCCTGGAGGTCATTGGGGGGCGGTGGAAGTTCAACCGCACAGGCAGCGGTTGGAAAAGCAGCTCTCTACGGGCGGAAAAGGACTGGCGGCCATGGATCGGCCACCAGTTGCCGGAAGGGGCGGAGGATACCGGCCAGATGCTCGCCTCGCTGATTCTCAAGATTCCCGAGGACTGTCCTGCCGATCCTCTAGGCAAGCTGTCGGTGTCCTGGGTGCTGTCTTATCCCTGGGTTTCCACCAACGGCGGGGAAGTGCACAAGAAGGAACAGATGGTGACCGAGAGCATCGACATGCCCCTGAGGCCGGTTTCGACCGCCTTCTGGAGATCCCTATGCGTGGTCCTGAAACGGATCCTGGGCCTGGTGGGTGTGCTGTCGCTGATCCTGGGCAACCTCCTTATCCCTGCCGCGGGGAAAATCAAGGGCTTTCCCTCCAGCATCCTGTTGCCGGGAAACGAGGGATATGGTTCCGGAGAACCCGTGCCGGTCGAGGAACTGCTGCATACCTGAGGGAGGATGACCCCGGACACATGGTCTGATGCTCCATGTTCCGGGTTATCACTCCCGGGTTCTCCCTGTGTCTTTCCGGCACCGCAAAAGCCTAGCTTTTCGTAGGTTGATTAATGCCGGTACTTTTTGTATATTATCACATTCTTGATACCCCTCCAGAATGCTACCAGGCTCATAACCGGCCTTTTTCCTGTTGATTATTACCCTAATCAACGGGAGCACGGGGCATGGGGGGCGAACCACTATGAAACACCTGCTCATCGCCGTAGTGCTGCTGATTTTTTTCGTTCCCGCGACGGTAGGGGCCGACGAGGCTCCCGCCACTCGACCAATCGCCCCCAGGGGATCCCTGCAGGGACAGGATTCAGGACCGGTTCTGGGCGACCTGTCCTTCGGGATCAATCCCTGCCTGGGGCTGGGATTCCCCTCCCAGAACGTGGACAACTACTCCGTATTCCCCCAGTGCGGCATGGGTCTGGTCCGCCTGGTCGTGCACTGGCGGGACCGTCAACCGGCACGGGGGGAATTCTACTGGGGCGGGCTGGACAACAAGGTCCGGGTCCTGCAGGATCTGGGGATCGATGTCTGCTTCACCCTTCAATCGGACGCCGAATGGGGCATCGAACCTTCGGAATTCCCGGCGGCCAACCATCCTCCGACCGACATGGCCGACTGGACGGAATTCCTGACGCACCTGGTGGAGCGCTACAACGGCGATGGCCTGGACGACTTGCCGGGCTTGTTGCGGCCTGTGAGCTGCTACCAGGTCGCCAGCGAGTGGCCCTCCAAGAACAACCTCCACGGCGGCTGGACGGGCACCATCGACCAGCTCATCGAGTTCTTCAACGCCTCCTACGACGCGATCAAGGCCGCCGATCCCTCCACGGCGGTCATCCTCGGCGGCATCGCCTCCATCAGCCTGGACGCCATGGTGCTCAACGCCGGCCAGGGGGGCTACGTGGCCCGCCAGTCCTACAACGAGACGGTCAAGGATTCCCTGACGGTGGAGATCGCCCAGGATCCCCGGATCACCGAGGCGGTGGCCGATAAGGAGCGGGTGCTGGCGGAAAGCCGTTACGACATGGTGGACCTGCACATGTACGGGCCGGTGGAGTATAACCAGTATCGCATCGCCCGCATAAGGCAGAGCGTCGGTCCGGTGCCCCTGGTGTCGACCGAATGCGGCGGGCCCAACCTCGCCTACGACCCGGACATCACCCCCGAAGAGCACTTCATGACCGCCCTGGACATGAACCTGGACGGCCTGTCCCGGGGGCTCATCTTCATGATGTGGCTGTCCATGTTCGGGCAGGAGTATGTCCCCGGCGTCGGGCCCACCTGGGGCAACTCCCAGCTCCAGCTCATCGACAAGGACCAGCAGCCCACCGGGGGATTCTGGGCCTACCACCTGCTGGCCGCCCTGCTGGAAGGCATGAGCAGCGTGGAGAAACCGGGCCCCGGGATCTACATCATCCACCGCTACGAGCAGCCCGACATCCATGTGGCGTGGCGCACCGCGGACAACGCCACCTACCAGCTCCCCACCTCGATCCACCCCGATGCCATGATGGTGGTCACCGATGCGGCCAACGGACTCTACGTGATCACCAGGCCCCCGGTCGACGGCCTGCTGCACCTGGGTGCGCTGCCCTTCGTCGTCAGCGAGGTTCTGCCGGGAGACGCCTGGCCACCAGGGAGCAGCTTCCCTTCCGGCGGGGATAACCGGGACCTGCTGCCGCATATGGTCTTCAACGAGGCCGGCAATTTCCCCAACCCCTTCAATCCCGCCACCGAGATCCGGTTCATGCTGGGGATGGACAGCCATATCCGGATCGAAGTCTTCGACCTGCCGGGACGCAGGATCGCCACGCTGCTGGATACGGACCTGCAGGCGGGACAACACCGGGTGATGTGGGACGCCACGGGCCAGTCCTCGGGGACCTACATCTTCCGCCTGACCGGCGCGAACGAGCGGGTCGTCCTGCGGGGGCAGCTCGTGAAGTAGATCCGAGCCGGACACGATCCCGGCGGCATTTTCCCCTCTTTCCGGTTGTGCCCTTGCTGCCGCCGGGTATCCGGTCGGTGTAGTACGCCAGCTCGGATCCCTGGAGCAGAAACTGGCCGTCCCGCTGGTGATCCGCACCATGGGCTGAGGTCTCCGGAAAAAGCCGGGGTGGATGGATCTAATGGTAGGGACACATCATCAATCAATGTCATAGGGCCCTGCCGTAGGCGGCCTGAACCGCTTGCTCCATGTGGGGGCGAGTTCCATCTCAATGGTCTGGTCGATGAATTTAAGTGACGAACCCGGCGGGCCGGAGTAATCGTGTAGTATTCATCCGGCTCGAGCAGATCAATGTAGTTCCCCCGCTTCACGTCATCGAGCGGAAGCGTCTTGCCGGTCAGAAACTCGTATAGATACCACAGCCGCCGGCATACTTTACGGGTCCCCCGGCAAAGCCGGGGGGTTTCATATTGGGACTAAAGGTCTCGAATCGCCCATTTAGTACATCTGTAGTGGCCCGTTTCACCGAGACGAGCATCCAGGTATCTGAATCCAAATTTTTCGAAAAGATGCTGGGCGTGGCACATGTTGTCCAGTGTCTCCAGGTAGATCCGCCTGTAACCCATGTCACGGGCAGCCTCAATACAATGGTTCATGAGTTTGCGCCCCAATCCCATGCCGCGCCAGGCAGGAAGCACATACATCTTGCGCAACTCGCATACATCATCGGTTTCGTAGCCGACAAGGGCAGAAATGCCCGCTCCTCCCAACATTTGATTTCCCTTGACCGCTACAAAATAAACAGATCGGTCACTTTGATATGCCTTGTACATACCGTCAACCTCGGCGTCCCTGATAGACATACCATCCCCCACGGCGTTGAATTCCGACATCACCTTGCGAATGACCTCGCTAATAGCCTCGTCATCGTCCGCGACAATTGGTCTGATATCGATTCCGGCAAGTTTGTTGCTGCGAAGCAAAGCTTGAGCATAGAGGCTCATACCCTTGACAACAATGGCCTGATCCGAGGAACTGAGCAGTTCAAGGGCTGATCGAGCCTGCTGGTCAGCGACGGCATGGATTTCTTGGACCTTCCTTCTGCCAGCAGATGTCAATTGCAACATTCGCCGCCTACCATCATAGGAATCTGCGAATACTTGGACAAAGCCTTGGTTGATCAATGATTTTACAGTTCGACTTGTAGATGAGACATCTTTGAAGAGAATGCCTGCCAAATCTCCCACGGTCATGCGCCTGTGCGTATCCAATTCCACCAGGACATGGCACTGGGAATGGGTACAACCGGTTTCACGATAACGGAGTTCGAGAAAACCGAGCTGTCGCACGACCTGCCGCGAGGCATCGCGTAACCCGGCAATTGCAGCCTGAAAATTTTCCATGGTGGTTCGCTTTCCGGAGTTTATCCCTCTTGTGGGGTTGGTCATCCAACATACCTTGGTAGCCAATTGCCAAATCCCCTCTGTCCCAAATCCTAGCATGAGCGTGGCAGGTTTATAACTCTGATTTGCCTTATTATGATAGGAACCCCGCAGGCTATTGCCTGCGGGGTTCCTTTATGAGAGTCACCTCTCAACCAGTAGCAACCTGGTCGCCCCCCCATGGAGTCTAGGGAATTACCTGAAAAGCGCCTTCACTTCGCCCCAGGATTTGTCCTCGTTGGCGACAGGGTTGTCACAGGTAGTTCCGTCATGGGAGTATGTAAGGGTGTATACTCCTTCGCTCGTCGGGTTATAACCGTCGACGATGAGGTAGTAGAGCATCGGCGGTCCAGCATGGGTGTACTCGATGTGCTCCACAGCACCGATGTCACTGCCGGCCACACAGCTATCCATGTCCTGACAGTCGGTCACCAGGTAGAGAACAGTGTCCCAGAAACCGTCGCGCGCGAGATCCACCACCAAGGTGGCGCCATCGGACAAACCCACCTCATAGACCACATCCGGACCTTCGGCTCCATAACCTGTGCAACTTGAGCCGCTGGCGCCGGTTGACGGGTCAAAATCGTTGGTATAACCCACGGTTGTACCAGTAACAGCGCGAGCAACGGCAGGCTCCAAGCAGACACCGGGGTTACAGTTTTCGGCACCCTGCAGTTCGACCGGGGGTTCAGGACCTGTCTCACAGGTGATCGCAAGGGTGAAATCGCCCTCGTCGTCCGCACCGTAACCGTCGACCGAGATATAGTAGGTGACCCCCCCGGTCAGGGATCTGACAATCTCCTCGTCGCCGTAACCGTCGCTATAGTCCAGGCACATGTCTTCATTGCAGCCGTAGAGCAGAAAAAGGCCGAGATCGGTGCCGCTGTCGACCGGATGCAGGTGAATTGTCACATCGTAATCGGCATTGGGTGTTAATTCATAGATCACTTCGCCACCGTCGAAACTCCAACTCGCGCAACTGTAGTAT
>CAYPVD010000004.1:0-51525 GCA_964414055.1 uncultured Fibrobacteraceae bacterium | reverse complement strand
CGCCATGCTGGAGAGGGAAAGGGAAATCCTGCCGCGTGGTGTGAGGATCGGCATCGTCGCCGACCAGTCCGTCACCATCGAGAACATGGTCCACGAGCTGGAGAACAACATCCTCAGCGGCCTGATCCTGGTGGTGGTGATCCTGCTGGCGTTTTTCGGGGTGCGCAACGCCCTGTTCGTGGGCATGGCCATCCCGTTTTCCATGCTCATCACCTTCATCGTCCTGACGTTGCTGGGCATCACCCTCAACATGGTGGTGCTGTTCAGCCTCATCCTGGCCCTGGGCATGCTCGTGGACAACGCCATCGTCATCGTGGAGAACATCTACCGCCACCGGGGATTGGGCGAGGGCGCGGACGAAGCTGCCGATACCGGCACCAGCCAGGTGGCGGCCGCGGTGATCGCCTCGACCCTGACCACCGTCTGCGCCTTCGGCCCCATGGTGTTCTGGCCGGGCATCATGGGCGAGTTCATGAAGTACCTGCCAATCACCGTGATCATCACCCTGAGCGCCTCGCTGCTGGTGGCCATGGTGTTCAACCCCGTGCTTTGCGCCCGGTTCATGAAGAACCCGGGGGAGGCCGACCGCAGGCTGCTCGGGGACCGCCTGCTGACCAGGGGCCTGGCTCTTTACCGGCCGGCCCTGGAGTGGTCCCTGACCCACCGGTTCCCGGTGATGCTGCTGGTCAATGTGGTCCTGCTGGGAGTTGTGGCCCTGTTCGTTTTCCATAATGCGGGCGTGGAGCTGTTCCCGGACACCGAACCCGAGTTCGCCACCGTCAACATCGACGCGCCCAGCGGCACGCGCATCGAGGTGACCGACGGCTACGCCCGGACCATCGAAAAGAAGGTGGCCGCGCTGCCGGACCTCAAGGCCTACACCACCTCCGTCGGCGTTCCCATCGATCAGGAAAGCAGCGGCGGGTCGTTCCCCTCTCACCAGGGACAGATCACCATCCAGTTCGTTCCCATGCGGGAGCGTCATGGCTCCTCGCGGCGGGCCCTGGAAAGCCTGAGGGAGGAGCTGAAGGATATCACCGGGGCGCGATTGACGGTCAAGAATATGGAGGAGGGCCCTTCAACCGGGCCACCGGTCAACATCGAGATCTCGGGGGACGATTTCGATGTCCTGGGCCGGATCGCCGCCGATATTCGAGACACCTTGCGGCAGGTGGCCGGCATCGTGGACATCACCGACAACTACGACCGTTCCCTGCCCGAACTGCGTCTCATACCGGATGTGGAGAAGGCGGGACGCTACGGGTTGCAGACCTTCGACATCGCCGGCACAGTGCGGACGGCGCTGCACGGCACCGACGTCGCCAAGTTCCGCTCGGGCGAGGACGAGTACGACATCACCGTACGGCTGGGGTCTCCCTTCCGGGGCACGGTGGAGGACCTGAGCGATATCCCCGTGTTCTACGAGGGGCAGACCATTCCCCTGTCCGCCTTCACGCGCACCGAATTCGGCTCGGGCCTGGCCGCGGTCCACCGGATCGATGCCCGTCGGGTCGTGACCGTCATGGCCGAGGTGGCGCCGGGGTACAACTCCTCGGCCCTGTTGCAGGAGGTCAGGAAGAGGCTCGCCGGCTATGTCCTGCCCGGCGGATACACCGTGGACTATACGGGGGAGAACAAGGACCAGGCCGAAGCCGAGGACTTCCTCAGCAACGCCTTCATGCTGGCCATCATGCTGATCTTCGTGGTGCTGGTCAGCCAGTTCAGTTCGGTGACCGTCCCGGTTGTGATCCTGTTCAGCGTGATCCTGTCCCTGATCGGGGTCTTCGTCGGCTTGATGGTAACCGGCACGCCTTTCGGCATCATCATGACCGGGGTGGGGGTGATCTCCCTGGCGGGGATCGTGGTCAACAACGCCATCGTGCTGCTGGACTCCATCATCCAGTTGCGGGACCGGGGCCTGGACAAGACGGAGGCCATCATCCGGGCCGGGATGACTCGGTTTCGCCCGGTGATCCTGACGGCCGTGACCACCATCCTGGGCCTGATTCCCCTGACCACCGGCTTTTCCCTGGATTTCAACGCCCTGGCGCACGGACGGCTGCACGAGGTCCTGATCATCGGGGGGGAATCCAGCCAGTGGTGGGGGCCCATGGGTGTGGCGGTCATCTGGGGCCTGGCCGTGGCCACCTTCCTGACCCTCATCGTCGTGCCGGTGATGTACTCGACCCTCGAGCCCATCAAGAGGGGCCTCTACGGTGCCCTGGTCGGCTGGTGGCGCCGGTCATGAAAGAACGGGGGAAGGCCCTGCGGCCTTCCCCCAGTCTCGGGAACAGTTGGACTGCTACTTCATGGCCTTCAACAGGGGATCCTTCTTGTAGCCCAGGGCCTGCCAGTCCATGCGACCGCCCTCGCGGTGGCAGTCCAGGCACTGCAGGGCCTTGGCCGCGGGCTGCACCTCGTGGAAGAGGCCCATGTAGCGCCGCACCTTGATCCACTCGTAGTCGGGGTGCTCGATCCCGTAGGTCGCCTCGGCGCCGCGGGCGATGGCTTCCTCGATGTCGCCGTCGACGAAGAACTCATCCACGCCGATGGGGATGAGCATGCGCTCCTTCTTGAGCACCGGCAGGGTGGCGCGGTGCAGCTTGAAGGCGTAGATCTTGGCATGCTTGTCCTTGCGGCTGCCCTGGGGCGCCATCATGGTCAGAACACCGTCCTTGTCCGGATGGATCTTGTCTCCCAGGATGGACTCGCGGGTCTTGCCGTTGAACCAGGCATAGACCGGGACGACGTCCTTGCCGAAGGTGATGGTGGCCGAGTACTTGTTGGCGTCCTCGTGGTACAGGGGCGTGGACCAGTCGCGCACCATGTCGGTACGGTCATCCTTGGCGAAGGTCGGGATGTGGCACACCGTGCAGTAGACCTTGTCGGTGTGATGGTCCAGCGCCGCGATGCCGTGGGGTTTGGCGTCATGGCAGTTGGTGCAGAGCAGCTTCTTGCCCGGCGAGTCGGTTCCCGACAGGTCGGAGCCCCGGCCCAGAACCCGATGATTCTCGCCCTCATGGCAATCGATGCAGGCCATGTCGTTGCCCGAGCTGGCCATGTGGACGTCGAACTCGGCGTCGCAGTCGGTCAGCTTGTACTCGATGTCCCCTCTTTTCCAGTTCTGGCCGCCGCCCGCCCCGGCGTGGCAGCGCAGACACATCTTGCGTTTGGGCAGGGTGATGCGTTTGGAGATGGAATCCAGGCCCACCTGGTTCTTCCACAGGATGGGGCGCAGCTCCCAGTTGCCCTGGTCGTCCTGGTAGAGGCCGCGGCGATAGCCCGAGGCGTGACAGATCAGGCAATCGATGTTCTCCAGTTGTTCCTGGGACATGACCGGGCTGGGCTTCTTGCCCAGGCCGGCGTGGCAGGCGGAGCAGCCGGTGGCCAGCACCTTGCCGTCGGAGTTGACCGCCTTGCCGATCCAACTGGGCACGGGGTTGGTGCAGAAATCGTTCATCGTGTTCAGCTTGCCGAGCTTCCGGCCGTCGGCGTTCACGATGTCGGGGGCTTCTCCCTGCCACTGGTAGTGCTGGGAGTGGAAGAAGCTCCGGGCCTCCTCCTCGTGGCATTCAAGACAGGTCTTGGTCCCCTCGTAATGTTCGAAGTAGTCATCCTGGTGCGAGTAGTGCCGCCGCGCGGCCGGGGCGGACCCGGCCAGCACGGCGACCATCACCAGCGACATCACGAGGGTCGCTGTGTTCTTCATCCTCGATTCCTCCTAGAACTTGGCGGTGAAGCCCAGGGAGAGCTTCGAGGCGTTCTTGTACGTCGGAAAGCCCAGCACCTGGGCCTGATCCAGATCCTTGGGCGCGCCCACGTGCCAGCCGCTGCCCGAGTAGTCGTAGTCGTAGTTGATGTAGGCCAGCTTGATCATGAACTTGTGGTTCACGCGGTGGGTCAGGTAGGCCTCGACCACGGTTCCGCGGGTGCTGGTCTTGGGGGCGATGATGTCGTCTTGGGCAGGGGCGAAGTTGAACCAGTACTGGGAGCCCTTGTTCCACTCCAGACCGACCTTGGTCATGTCCTCGTTGAAGTTCACGCGGGCGCCCAGGTAGTACATGGAGCCGTTGTGGTCCTCGGCGGGGCCGAAGGGATCCGAGAGAAGGCCGCCGAACGGGCTGGTGGCGCCTTCGTCCGGACGGCTCTTGCTCCAGCTGCCGGAGATGAACCAGTCCACCGGACCGTCACGGCGCTGCAGCAGCACGCTGGCCAGGTCGAAGTCGCCCAGGTTGGCCGAGGGGGTGTAGCGGGTGACGATGGGACCGGGCATGGGGTTGCCGCTGATGGGGTCGTTGGGCATGATCACGTAGCCGTTGAACCCGTCGGTGATGTCGAAGGCCCGTGCGATGGTGGTCTGGATCAGCATCTCCGGGGTTTTCCAGGCATCGATGTTGAAGCCGAAGAAGGAGGCGTCCTTGAGACGGTCGGCCGGGCGCTGCAGCAGCGAGCCGTTGCCGTACTGCGATTCGTAGCCCAGGCCGTAGCAGGCACGCAGCTCGGTCTTGTCCGACAGGTTGTAGCCGAAGGTGGCGCCGTCGAACTGGAAGTCGATGACCGTGCCCATGGGCGTGCCGCCGCGGGGCTCGTCCTGCCGGAAATTCAGCGGAGGACCGGCCGTGCTGGGGCGGCGGCCCAGACTCAGGTACATGGGTTGACCGGCCAGGTCGTTCCAAGAGAAGAAGGCGCGTTCGACCTTCAAGGTGGCGTCGCCGGGGGTGCCGGGCCAGTTGACGTCGGTGTTCAGGGAATTGGGCTGGCCGTTGAACACGCCGGTCTGGGTCGAGGCGCCCCACGGCTTGTACATGGACATGCGGCCGTTGAAACTGACGTTGCCGGCCACCTTGGCGTGCATGTTCAGGCGCAGGCGGGTGGTGTAGAGGATGTCGTTGTCGGTGTCGTACCCGTCCTGGAAGACGCCGGGCACGGCCATCATCCCCTGCATGGCGCCGGCCTGGACCATGGCCCAGTCGGCCTCGGTCATGGTCATGGGATCCATGCCCTGGGCGATGGCCATGTCCATGAGCATGGACTGCATCTCCGCCGGGAACGTGGTGTTGAAGTCGAAGCCGCCCAGCCACATCTGGTAACCCGCGTAGTTCGCGCCGATCTCGTTCTGGACCTGGCTGTAATCGAACTCGCCCGTGCCCGTCATGGGCAGGTTGCCGGTGGTGCTGTGGAAGAACATGGTGTTGACCAGGATGTTCTGCAGCATCATGCCGTCGTAGTAGTCGGGTACGTCACCGGTGATGGTGTGGGCTTCGATACGCAGGTCGCCGCTGAAATCGATCTTGTTGCGGGCGGCCTTGATCTCGAGTTTCTGGAGGCGCTTCTCCAGGGCCTTGATCCGGCTGTCGGTGTCCCTGACGGCCAGGACCTGACCGGCGAAAGCGACCAGCAGGGTGACGGCCAGCAGGGTGATCCACAGTTTGCGCATGAAAATGCTCCTTGTTCAACTTCGAGTTTCCGGCCGGTAGGACAGGGGCCCGGCCGTCCTGATCGAATCCAGCGGTAATCAACCGCAAGTCATGGGCTGTTCGCTGTCGGCCGCATGGTCGACGCAGAACTTCTTGATCTTCTTGAGCATGTCCTTGTTGAACATGTCGGGGACCATCTTGGCATCCTTGGGGCAGCAGGAGCCTTCACCGGTCATCTTTTCCCACTTGCAAGAGGCCTTGTCGGCGGCCTTGCCCATGGTGCAGGCGATGTTCTTGTGGGTCTTGACGAACTCGCCGTCGAAGAAGTCTTCCCATTGTTCCATGATCAGGGACATGGGGGTGTACTCGCCGGCGTCGGAATCGGGCAGGTGGCAGACCTTGCAACGGGTCTTGTAGAGATCCTTGCCCGACATCTTGGCGATCTGGGCGGCGTCATCCCCGGTCTTTGCCTGGGGCTTGTCGGCGGCGAAAGCCATACCGGCCGACAAGGCCATCAACAAGGCCGCAAAAAGCAGGGTCAGCAGCTGTGAACGTTTCATGATCTTGACCTCCTGGTCGCTTGGCGACCGTTTGTGGGGAAACCCCGTGAGAAACATGCGAAAGATCGCGGTCAATAGATTGTTACTTTATTGGCAGGGAATCTAGATACCTCCAAATGGAGAGTCAAGATATTCCTACAAGAAAAGAGGGTTATTGGATAGAACCCGCCTTGAAATTTTTGATCTCGATTCTCAACTGAGACAAGCGGTTACCTAAATCCAATTAATTTAATAGGATAGATGTACCCTGCGCAACCCTGTTCCCGGTTTCTCGATTAGGGGTGAATCCTGCCTTGGTCCCTGTTTATTGAGCCGCAAAATGAGAAAGATGTAATTTTCCTTTCCCAAAAGGTATATGAATGGAACATGCTTTTTTACTTAAGGTTATGGAGCAAATGACAATCAGGGGCCGGGTTGTGTGTTGTTAAACGGATACCGAGTAGGCGCCATTACGTTTGGCGAGATCCTGCAGGTTTTCCTGGGAGATCCTGCTGGTTATCCCCGGCATTTTGCGCCACAATGACCCGGGTGAATGCTTCACGGGCTTCCAGGAGGTTGAAGGCATTGAAAGTGCGGATTGTACTGTTCGAGGACCAGCAGCTGTGCCGGATGCGGCCGTTGAGCTGGAGCGTTCCGGTTTGGGACCTGCCGGTGGGGATGTATTCCCTGCGCGAGAGGATGGAGATCCTGACCGGGGATGCCGGGGGGATCCTTCTGGCGCGACCCGCCCTGGCGCAGCTTATCGACGGCGATCCCTGGCGGACCGAATGGAAAATGACCGCACCGGATGGTCACGATCTCTGGTTGAGCGGCCGTCTGGGCGCCAGGTGGGAGGTCCTGCAGGGTCTGCTGGATGCCGCCGGTTCCGGCCGGGAATTCGTGTGGTTGTACAAGGGATGTCCTGTCGCCGCCAACCTGGGGCGGGAAACATCCTCAGCGGTCCACGAATCCTGGCGTACCTGGCTCGTCTCCTGTCGTGACGGCATGTGGCGAGGAAGACATCTGCTGGACCCCTGGGACATCGAGGATCTGTTCTCCGGGTGGGAAAGCGGCCGCCGCTCCGGCGATCATCAGTTGCTGGTGAATCCTCGGGGGGATCATGGTGATGGCGCCGATCCGACCGGCAGGTGGCGGTCCTGGCCCGACATGGCGTATAGCACCCTGGATGCGGTCTGGGATCTTGTCCCCGCCACCGAACCGGCCATCACCGAGGACATCGAGCGCACGGCGGAACTGGAGCGGGGGCGGTTCCCCTTGGGCATCTCTGCGCGCAGTGGGGATCCCCTGTGGGAAAGGGCCACGAACTTGTCACCCCTCGGCGGTACCCTGCCCGGGGGCGTTTGGATCCTGGGCGACCCTCAACAGGTTTTCCTGGGCCCGCGCGTGAGCCTGGAGCCGGGTACGGTGATCGACACCTCCAGGGGGCCGGTGATACTGGACCACGGGGTACAGGTACAAGCGTCCTGTCGCCTGGAAGGTCCCCTGTACCTGGGGCGTGGTTGCCGGGTCAAGTCCGGAGCCCGCTTGTACGGCGGCTGCGCCTTCGGCATCGGTTGCCGTGTGGCGGGGGAGATCGGAGAGACCGTCGCCATGCACTTCGTGAACAAGCAGCACGACGGATTCATAGGTCATGCGGTCCTGGGTTCCTGGATCAACCTGGGGGCCATGACCACCTGCAGCGACCTGAAGAACAACTACGGGCCCGTGCGTGTGGACCTGGGCTGGGGGCCTCTGGAAACTGGTTCCCGCTTCGTTGGGCTGTTGGCGGCAGAGCACGTCAAGACGGCCATCGGAACCCTGCTGAATACCGGGACCTGCATCGGATTCGCCTCCAATATCTTCGGGGCGGGCATGCCTCCCAAGCATGTACCCTGCTTCGCCTGGGGGGGACAGGATGCAGGCGCCGGTCATGACGTGGAAAGGGCCCTGGCCACGGCCGCCGTCGTCATGGATCGACGCGGTTGTCGTTTACTGGGCGGGCACGAGACACTTTTCCGCCTGATCGCTTCGGGGAGCGGCCAGTCGCCTTGAATGGCGGTCACGGGTCATGGCATGCGGCGGACCGTGGTTCCCTGCCGCGTTGCATGATGCCCTGTGGCAGTGCGTGCTTGCTTGCGACCTGATTGGTTCCTTGTTCCATCTCGACGGACAGGAGGTTATGTCCGTCCTGTCCCTTGTTGAGCCATCTTGTTCGGATTCAAGTGATTGGCCATTCGGCGGCAGAGTATTCTCCCCGGTACCATTTCCCTTTTGAGTTGGCATGAGCATTGCGGAAGGCAGGGAAAATGTTCTCTGCCCTGTGCGGGCTTGGTGGCTGAAATACCTACGCTCTCCGTGTTGTAGGGTCTCTGTCAGTTGTCACCCGGCAATAGGTGGAGAACATTTTTTTCTTGGCCACCGGGAAATCATATGGTATTAGTTGTTTTGCTAACATTATTCAATTCAACAAGGTATGACCCTCTGGCAGGGTGGGAGGCAGGAATGACCAAGGCCGAACTGGTGGAAATCATCGCCCAGGAGACAGGAGTCAGCAAGAAGGACACCGGGATGATCGTGAACCTGATCCTGGACAACATCGGCAAGGCCCTGGTCGCAGGGGACAAGGTCGAGGTCAGAGGTTTCGGCAGCTTCAAGGTCAAGTCCCGCAACGCCCGCAATGCCCGCAATCCTCGGACCGGTCAGCAGGTGGCCGTGCCTGCCAAGCGCGTGCCTTTTTTCAAGGCTTCCAATGAATTGAAGGCCAGGCTGAATCAGAAGGATTGAAGGGAATTATTTTACAGGTTGTCCCGTGCCCCGGCATTTCCTATCTTGAGCGCCTGTCATGGGAATGTTGTGGCGCCGTGGACCGGTATGGGCCGGTGGTTGCGGCTCCAGGTTGTTATCCAAGGAAAGGCTGGTCGTTATGCCGAACGGGCGTAAACGCAAGCGCAAGAAGATTGCCACCCACAAGCGCAAGAAGCGGTTGCGGAAGAACCGTCACAAGAAGAAGTAGTCGGAGCGGTCCGCCGGGTGATCATATCGGCCGGCGTGACCGCACCGGGACTTGATCCAGGTCGGGAACTTCAACCGGAGGAGCGACCGTGAACGGTGGATGGGAAGACAGGCGGCAAGCACGCCGGGTCGAGGCTAGCCTCAACCTCGAGGTGCGGATTCCCCTGGATGACGGGTCGCATGAAACCGCCAGGCTTGAGACCATCAACATCAGTTCCTCGGGTGTCTATTTCCGGTCGGACAAGTACCTCGAGCCCATGACCAAACTGGCCATGCGGCTGGACGTGACCGTTCCCGGTACGGATCAGGAATCCCCTGACCGTGCGCCCGTGAGTTGTGAAGGTATCGTGGTGCGCATCGAGCCCGAATTTGAGACCGCCGCCGCCGATAAATATGAGGTGGCCGTGTTTTTTACCCAGATAGAGCCCGAGGGCATGACCAACCTGGAACGGCATATCGCCATGTTGCTCGAATCCGACTGAAGACCGCAGGGGACAGACTCTTACAACCAGGCTACGGCCTGGTTTTTTTCTTCGTATTCCCTTTTCGGAGTAAAGTCGTTACACCCCTTGCCGATCATTATACTGGAAAGCCCAGACACTTCCAGGCGTGATGATTGGAGTACCGTGGAGCACGAGACCGCAGCCAGGACCATTCTTGTCGTGGACGATTCCCCACCGACCAGGATGTTTTTCCGTCGTTCCCTCGAGATGCAGGGCTACCGGGTCCTGACCGCGGAGGATGGGAAAAGCGGCGCGGCCGAGGCCATGTCTTCATTGCCGGATCTCATTCTCCTGGACAAGGAAATGCCCGGCATGGACGGTTTCCAGGTAAGCAAGACCCTGCGCCAGAACCAGCAGACCCGCGGGATCCCCATTCTGATGATCAGTTCCGAAAGCGACATCAGCGAACGGATCCGTGGTCTGGAGATGGGGGCGGATGATTTCATCCCCAAGGGTGTTTCCAGCGGGGAACTGAATTCCAAGATCCGTGCGTTCCTGCGCATCAAGGATCTGCAGGATCAACTGCAGAAGGAATCCGACAAGCTCAACCAGATTTTCCGTTTCCTGCACGAACCGGTGGCCATCTGTTCGGCTGATGACCATCTGGTGCTGTCCAGCAAGGTCTTCCTGCATCTGTTCCGCCTGCCGCCGGACGTGATCCGGTTCAAGAGCATGACCGAGATATTCCGGACCGTGGGTGTGGACGACTCGACCATCGAAACCCTCGCCGGGGGATGCCAGGACGATGTGCAATTCTCCATCACTGTTGATGGTAAGCAAACCCATCTGCGGGGCCGTACGGCGCCCATCGCCCTGGAAAAGGAAGAACATGCCATGGCCTACATCTTCCGCGACATCACGCGGGAGGTGGAGGACGAGAAGATGAAGGCCGACTTCCATTCCATGATCGCCCACGATCTGCGCTCGCCCATGTCCGTTATCCAGGGTTACGTCTCCCTCATGGCCAGCGGCAAGACCGGCGAGATAAACTCCACCCAGAAGGAGTTCCTCGGCAACGTGGGCCGCAAGATCAAGGAGATGACCACCCTCCTCAACGATTTTCTCGATATGTCCAAGATGGATGCCGGCTTCGTGAACCTGAAGCGGACAAATCTCGAGTTGAGCGGGTTGCTGGGGGAAGTGGCCAAGGATCTCGGTCCCATGGCGGCTTCGAAAGCCATCACCGTGACCCTCGAGGATATCGAGCCCGGATTGTGGGTGGATGCCGATCCCCTGCGTCTGACCCAGATCCTGCGCAACCTCATGTCCAACGCCATCAAGTACAACAAGGAAAACGGCTGGATCAAGGTCGCGGCGAAGGCCGAGGATGGGTTCGCCAGGGTGATCATCTCCGACGGCGGTATCGGGATGTCCGCCGAGGAGCAGGCGGTCCTCTTCCAACCCTATACGCGCGGGAAGACCGAGCGGCAGATCAAGGGCGTGGGGCTTGGCGTTGTCATCGTCAAGAAACTCGTCGAGGCCCACGGCGGGTCGGTCGATGTGGACAGCACGCCGGGTGAGGGGTCCACCTTCACCTTCACCATTCCCCTGGGTGAGGAAACGATCGCCGAGCCCGTGGAACAGATCCAGGACCCGGAGATCGTCCCCGTCAATTAATTGGGCACGGTCTGGCCCGGTTCCATGCAGTTCCTGCTCCTGTGCCGGGTACGTCGGAAAATTCCACACGCGTGCAGAAGATCGGAGGGAACCGCGGCATTTCTTTCCCCGCCTTCCCCTGAACGAATCCGCTCCAACTCCCATCCGTCGTAACCATCAATACCACAACATATTCCCGGGTTCTTGCCTGAAACTTCTCCCGCCGGGCAGCCATGGGCCATGCGGCAGGATTTGCCGGTTCCGGTTGTCGGCCCGGTTGATCCTGCTTTTCCAGCGACGGCACATCCCTTGCGGAAAATGCTCGGATGATCAGGTCCGGACCCACCGGTCCCGGGAAAGGAATTGCCGTGATTCGCAGTTTGCATACAGCCGAAAAAGCCATGCAGGTCCTGCAGGTGAAGATCGACGCCCTGGCCAACAACCTGGCCAACGCCGATGCCACGGGGTTCAGGCAGGTCCTGACCAGGGTTACCGAGGATACAGGTTCCCGGCCAGGCGGTGGCAGGAGCGCCTCACCGGCGACCGGAACCGGCGCCATGACCAAGGGCTCCGCCCTGGAACTGACCAACGCGCTGGACGTACGGCCCGGAGCCATCAAGGAGACCGGCCGCCAGACGGATTTCGCGTTGATGGGCAAGGGGTTCTTCGTCGTAGGCACCGACGGTGGCGAAAGGTACACCCGCAACGGGTCCTTCATGCTCAACGAGAAACGACAGTTGATCACCCCGGACGGACAGCTCGTCCAGGGCGATGGCGGCCCCCTGACCATCGAGGGCCGGGATATGAGCGTGGAGCCGGACGGCACAATCGTCTCGGACGGGGGCATCGTGGGAAGGCTGAAGATCGTGGATTTCGACCAGGCGTATCGCCTGGAGCACCAGGGTGCCAACCTGCTCAAGGCACCGGCGGACCTGCCTCCGAAGCCCCTGGCCAAGCAGGAAATCGCCGTCGCCCAGGGACACCTGGAAGAGAGCAACGTCAATCCCATCGACACCCTCGTGGCCATGATCCAGGCCCAGCGCGCCTTCGAGGTGCAGGCCAAGATCATGAGCACCGAGGACGAAATGTTGAACAAGGCCGTCAATTACCTGCCCCGGGCCACGGGGTAGCGCTGAAACGAAAGGGTGAGAGGTCATGATTCGAGCCATGGGCACTGCGGCGTCGGGCATGAAGGCTCAGCAGATGAACATCGACACCATCGCCAACAACCTGGCCAACGTCAACACGACGGGCTACAAGCGGAGCCACGCCGAGTTCCAGGACCTGCTCTATGAAAAGGTGATGCCCGGCGACCAGGTGGACTCCCAGGGCCGGGCCAATCCCAACAGGGTCGAGGTCGGTCACGGCGTGAAGCTGGTGGCCACAAACAAGAATTTCAGCCAGGGCACGGTCGTTTCCTCGGGCAACCCCCTGGACGTCATGATCGAGGGCAACGGGTTCTTCCAGCTGAAGTTGCCCGACGGCAGCATCGCCTACTCCCGTGACGGCAGCTTCAAGATGGATGCCGACGGCAACGTGGTCAATTCCGCGGGTTACCCCCTGGAACCGGCCATCCAGATTCCCCAGGACGCCATGGAGGTGGGGATCTCCCGGGACGGCATCGTCAGCGTCATCACCTCGAGCGACACGGCCAACGTCCAGGAGATCGGCCAGATCGAACTGGCCCGTTTTCCCAACGCCGCGGGGCTGCAGGCCCGCGGGGGCAATCTGTTCGTCGAATCACCCGGCAGCGGGGCACCCATCCTCGGCAATCCCGGGCTGGACGGCATGGGCGAGACGGCCTCGGGTTTTCTGGAACTGAGCAACGTGGAGACCGTGGACGAACTGGTCAACATGATCTCCGCCCAGCGGGCCTACGAACTGAATTCCAAGACCATCACCATGGCCGACGAGATGCTGCAGACCATCAACCGGATGAAACGGTAGGGGCTGACGGGTGAATGAACTCCGCCTGAAATTCCTTTTGACGGCGGTCCTCGTGGGGGGGCTGACAGGGGCGGCCAATGCCGCGCCGTGGTTGTGCACCCTATCCGATACCCTGCAGGTACCGGCTGGCCGGGTGACCCTCAAGGATATTTCCCGCACGCCTGTTCCCGCCTCGGCGGCGGGGGTGGTCCTGGTGCCCGGCGGGGTTCCGGGAACCAGTACCTCCCTGGACCGCAGGATCATCCTGCGCCGTCTCGTCGCGCAGGGGTTGGCCGCCGGAGTCGTTTTCCGCGGGGCGGAACGGACCGTCCTGATCTTCCGGGGGACGGTAGTGGACGCCTCCCGTTTGCGGACCCTCATGACCGAGGCCCTGGAGCCGTTCCTGCCCGAGGCGGAGACCGGCGCCCCCGCTACCTGGTTGGAACTGGAATACCAGGGAGGGAACCTCGGTGCGGACGGCACCTGCACCCTGACTCCCATGTACAAGGGAACCCTGAGACCGGGCAGGCAGACGGTTCGTTTCCGTTTCCAGGACGAGAACCGGAGCCGGGTCGTGAGCACCACTGTGATGGTCCATCACTTCGCCCGGGTGGCGCGGCCGGCGCGCAGGATTCGCCGCGGCGAAACGCTGCACGACGGGGATTTCACCTGGGAATGGGCGGACCTGTCAGGCGGTGCCAAGGGCCGTTTCCTGGGACACAGATCCGTGGAGGGCCAGACCGCGGCGCGAACCCTGGAGCCGGGGGACGTACTGCTTGAACAGGATCTCAAGAACCCGCCGGTCATCCTGGCCGGCGACCCGGTGGAGCTCAGGCTGGGCCGCGGCGGAGTGCAGGTCACCGTGAGGGCCTACGCGCGCAGGGAAGGCTCCCTGGGGCAGACCATTCCCGTGAGAAATGAACTGACCGGACAACTTGTCAACGCCCGGGTCACCGGCCCCGGTACCGTTGAATGGAGGTATTGATCGTGACCTGTAACTGGAAAACCAAGGAGCCTGGGCGATTCGGGAAGCTCGTGTCGTCTGCGGCCGTCATCGGCGGCATCTGTGCCGTTTTGGCCGGTCCGGTCCTGGCCGGGCAGCCTCTGGTGGACTTCGAAACGGGAGCCTCCCTGGTCACCAACCTCAAGGCCCATCACGTGGGCGACCTGTTGACCATCATCATCACCGAGAACGCCACGGCCAACGCCACCAGCAAGACCAAGGCCGACAACAAGAGCGAGCACAGCGGCGGTGCGGGCCTGGGTTTCCTGGATTTCATCAAGCCCTGGGGCGTCTCGGCGGAGAACAAATACAAGGGTGACGGCAACACCCAGCGCAAGGGGAGCCTCGAGGCGGAGATCACCGCCCGTATCGTCGAGGTCCTGCACAACGGCGACCTGCGCATTTCCGGGACCCGCATGGTCAACATCAACGGCGAGAAACAGCTGATCGAAATCACCGGTGTATGCCGCCAGCGGGATATCCGTCCCGACAACACCATCATGAGCACGTACATCTCCGATGCCCAGATCGCCTACAACGGGTCGGGGATCATCAACGACACCTCGCAGCCCGGTGTAGTGACCAAGGTCATCAACTGGCTTTTCTAGGAGCGGAAAATGGGTAGCTGGAAACTGGACAAGCAGCAGGCCGGGCTCGTGTTGATCCTGTCGTTCCTGGTCTCGGGAATGTTGGGGACCACCGGCGTGCAGGGCGCCACCATGGGACGGATCAAGGATCTGGCCTTGCTGGAGGGGACGACCCTGGAGCCCCTGGTGGGATACGGGATCGTGGTCGGGCTCAACGGCACCGGCGACAGCTCCAATGCGGAGATGACCATGAACTCCCTGGCGACCATGCTGGAGAAGATGGACGTCACCGTTGATGCTTCGGCCCTCAAGCCCAAGAACGTGGCCTCGGTCATGGTCACGGCGAACATGGATCCCAACGCCAACGTCGGCTCGCGACTCGACCTGACGGTCAGCTCCGTGAATGACGCCTCCAGCCTGGAGGGGGGGCTGTTGCTGATGACTCCGTTGCGGGCGGCCGACGGCACCGTGTGCGTGCTGGGTCAGGGCAACATCTCCATCGGCGGGTTCAACATCAAGACCGGCGAGGGCAACAGTTTCCGCAAGAACCACGCCCAGGCCGGCATCATCCCCAACGGGGGTACCGTGAAAGTCTCCCTGCACGGTTCCTTCGTACACGACGGCAAGGTCTCCTGGCTGCTCAACAACCCCGATTTCACCACCGCCGCCGAGGTCGCCAAGGCCATCAACAAGAGCCTGGGGACGGACCTTGCCCTGGCCCGCGATGCCCAGCGCATCGAGGTCCGGGTACCTGAGCAGGAGCTCGGGAATCCGGTGGGTTTCATCGCCCGCATCGGCGAGTTGGAGACCAGGACCGACGCCATCGCCCGCGTGGTGCTCAATGCCAGGACAGGCACCATCATCGTGGGCAAGAACGTGACACTCCGCGAGGCTGCAGTGGCCCACGGCACCTTGAAGGTCGTCATCAACACCAGCTACGGGGTTTCCCAGCCCAACGCCTTCAACAACAGCGGTCGGACCGTGGTCGTACCCCAGACCAGCACCAACGTTTCGGACAAGGTGGCCCACGTGGTGGAGGTGCCCGAGACCAGCACGGTGGCCGACGTGGTCGCCGTCCTCAACGAGATCGGCGCCAGTCCCCGCGATATCATCGCGATCCTGCAGGCGCTCAAGCAGGCCGGATCCCTGCAGGCCGACCTGGTCCTGATGTAGGAGCGTAACGTGGATTTGCATGGCATCGGCAACCTGATGGTCAAAGCCGGGCCGCCCGCTCCCGTGCAGGACGGCTCGACGGCAGCCGAGGCGAAGCGCCCCGGCCAGGACCAGGACCGTGAGCGAGAGGGCCTGGTCCGTGCGGCAAGGGAATTCGAGGCCGTGTTCCTGAACCAGTTGATGCAGGCCATGCGCAAGACCGTACCCGACAACGAACTCTTCAACAGCAAGGGCCCGACGAAGCTGTACCGGCAGATGCAGGACGCGGAGATGGCCAAGGCCATGGCCTCGCAGCACGGCGGTCTCGGCATTGCCGACCTCATCGTGCAGCAGCTCTCCGGCAGGGAAGACATGATCGGCGTGGACGAAGCAGGCGAGGGAGGAACGCAGCCTTTGGGTCCGAGTGTGCCGGGTACAGGGATGTCCCAGTACCGGCGCATGTCTCGACTCAGCGGGGATACGGAGGATTCATTGCGCCTGCATGCCTTGGCCGAAAGGCAGGGCAGGGCAGTCGCCGACACATTGCAGCGCTTCGAGCCGGAGTTCAGGCATGCCGCCGACGACTCGGGTTTGCCGCCGGAACTGTTGCTGGCGGTTGTCATGGAGGAGTCGGGCGGGGATCCTCGGGCGGAGTCGCCCAAGGGCGCGCGGGGCCTCATGCAGCTGATGCCCGCTACGGCGGAAGAACTCGGGGTAGCCGATCCGGCGCACCCGGGACAGAACCTGCAGGGCGGTGCCCGATACCTGGCCCGGCTGCTCGACAAATATGACGGCGACCTGGACCTGGCCTTGGCGGCGTACAACGCGGGGCCCGGCAATGTGGATCGTGCAGGCCGGAAGATCCCCGATTTCCGCGAGACCCGCAACTACGTCCAGCGGGTCACGTCGCGCTTCCGCAGACTAGGTGGCACGGATCTGGCCTCTCAGCGGCAGAATAGTACGGGGCCAGGATCCCAACGGGAGTAGACCCATGCAGCACGAAACACGACAAAAAACGCCCACAGAGGGAGATCTTCTGCGTTTGGCCGAGTTGCTGGAACGCGAGGATGAACAATACCGGCGGCTGTTGCGCCTGGCATGGCGGCAAAATTCCTACATGAAGCGGCAAGATGTGGACCGCCTGGATGCCAATTCCCGTGAATGGTCGCATTATCTCGCGCAGGCCAACCAGACACGGGCCGCGCGGGAGAAGTTCATGGTCAACCTGCGTCGGAAAACCGGTATCGAGGCGCCTGCAGGGCATATCTCCGCGTTTTTGGAGAGTGGACCCCAGGCGACGACGAACAGGATCAGGCGTCTGTTGATGCGCATCAAGGCCACGGCCCTGAAATTGGCGCGTCAGAACGAGTTGAACAGATCCTTGGCGGAGTTCTGCCTGGATCTGGCCCGCGAGGAGAGCGAGATCTTCAAACGCTGCGTCCTGGATGATCCTTCAGGGTGCTACGGAGAGAATGCGCGCAAGGCGGACCGGGGGCCCGGCGGGGTCCTGGTCCGGCAGGCATGAAAGGAACAGCATGGGTGGCCTGAATTCCATCATGGACGCCAGTTTGTCCGCCATGTTCGCGGCCCAGGCCGGGTTGGCGACGACGGGGCACAACATCGCCAATGCCAACACGCCGGGATACAGCAGGCAATCGGTAATCGTCGCCGCCCGGAGTCCCGAGATCATGCCGTACGGGGCCATCGGGCGCGGGGTGGACATCCAGGGGATCAGGCGGTTGCAGGACGAGTTCCTGCTCAACAACATGAGGATCCAGAATGCCCGCCTGGCCTCCTATTCATCCACCGACACCACCCTGTATGAGATCGAGAACATCCTGGGTTCGGTGGACAACGACCACCTCGGCGACTCCATGACCAACTTCTTCAACGCCTGGGGCGCCCTGGCTCAGCCGCCCATCAACACGAGCTTGAAGCAGGACGTTGTCACCAACGCCATCAGCATGGTCAACGATTTCCATGCGGTGAGCGATTCCCTGGATGATCTGGACGCGGATCTCGAGAAGGACATCGAGAGCGAGATCACCAATCTCAACGGCCTGCTGGACAACGTGGCGGACATGAACAAGCAGATCATGTCGGCCGAGACCAACGGCCAGCCGGCCAACGACCTGCGCGACCAGCGGGACTATCTCATCACCGAGATCTCCAAGATCGCCCAGGTCTCGGTCATCGAACGGGATGACGGATCCAAGGACGTGGTCCTGGCGGGCCGGACCATGGTGGCCCGCGACAGCGTGACCCATTTCGAACCGATCTACACCGAGACCAATCGCGGCTACGAATTGACCATCGTGGCCAACGGGCAGAAGCAGCAGGTCGCCCTTTCGACGGGCAAGCTGCAGGGCCTGATGGAGAGCCGCGACACGCAGGTCAACGACGTGCGGGAGAGGCTCGACGAGGTGGCCAAGCAGCTGATCACCGAGGTGAATGCCCTTCATTCCCAGGGGCGCACGGCCCTGGGCAGCGGGCATGCATTCTTCACCGGCGACAGCATTCACACGATCGACGTGAATCCCGCCCTGGTGGACAATCCGGACCTCGTGGCCATGGGCCGCAGCGGGGAGGACGGCGACGCCGAACTCGCCCAGGAGATCGCGGACCTCGCCCAGATGGGGGCCTCGGGACCGGGTTCGCGTTCGGTCACCGACCATTATCGTTCCCTGCTGACCGACGTGGCCAGCAAGCGCGCCAGCTACGAGATGATGGTCGAGAACCAGCAGAACGTCGTCGCCTCCCTGGAGACCCGCATGGCCAGCGTGGCCGGCGTGAGCCTGGACGAGGAGGGTGCCAACATGGTCAAGTACCAGAACAGCTACAACGCGGCGGCCAAGGTCATATCCACGGTCCAGGAAGTATTCAACGCCCTGCTGAACATGGTCTAGGCGGCAAGGAGCACGACGTGAGTATCCGTGTAACCGACAACTACCTGTCCTCGATCCTGGTCGGCGACCTGAACCGCAGCCTCGGGGCCCTGCTCAGGGCCCAGCAGCAGGCAGGCACCATGCGCCGCGTCAATTCCTTCGCCGACGATCCCCGTGCCGTCAGCTCCATCCAGCGGTACAACCAGCTCATCGCCATGAACGACCAGTACCGCAACAACGTCTCGCGCAGCCGCATCCTGGCCGATGCCACCGATACGGCCCTGCAGACCATCAGCGAGGTGCTGGCCGACGTCAGGGTCCTCGCGCTGCGGGAATCCTCGGCCCTGGCCACCGCCGACACCATGGCCACCTCCACTGTCGAGGTGGACAACGAGATCAACCGGCTGATGGACGTCCTGAACACGACGGTGGAGGGCTCGTACCTGTTCGGCGGCATGAAGACCTCACGGCCTCCTTTCGTGCGCAGCGGGGGAACGGTGATCTACCAGGGCGACGACCGGGTCATGCAGAGCAGAACCGGCCCCAATTCCCTGCTCCCGGTGAACATCCCCGGCAACGTGTTCATGGGCAACCAGAGCTCCACCCTCGGCGGCAACCAGGACCTCGCGCCGCGCCTGACGGGGGGGACGAGCCTGGACGACATCGATCTGGGGGGCGGCTGGGAGGCCGGATTCATCGAGATCGAAGACGGTGTGGGCAATACCTGGACCGTCGACCTGACAGGCTCCCTGACCGTGAACGACGTCCTCAACGCCATCAACACCGAGACCGGGGGAGCCGTTACGGCGTCCATCGCCTCTGACGGCTCGGCGTTCCAGTTCACGGGCACGGGGCCCCTGACCGTCACCGACAAGGGCGAGACCAACACGGCCACCTCCCTCGGCATCAACGCGGAGAGCGACGGGGACATCCTCACCGGACGGGATGTGCGCCCGCGCGCCCTGTCCACGACCAACCTGGCGGACATCGACGCCTTGGCCGGCAATCTGCCCCTGGGCAGCATCCAGGTGGAATGGCAGGGCAACTCCTACACGGTTGACCTGAGCGGCGCGGCCACCCTGGGAGACATCGAGACCCTGTTCGAGTCGACGGTGCCGGGCATGGACCTGCAGATCAAGGATTCGGCCCTGATGGTCGTGGGCGGTTCGCCCGAGAATTTCCAGATCAGCAACGCCGACGGCACCAACACGGCCACCCTGCTGGGTATCGAGGGCACCGGCACGCCGGTACGGCTGTTCGGAATCCTTGACGACCTCAAGGCCGCCTTGAACGCGGGGGACCAGGACGCCGTGCGCGGAACCTTGACCGAGCTCCAGTCCCTCGAAGACATGGTCTCGCGCCAGCTGATCCTCAACGGCGGTCGCCAGAGCGACCTGGATTGGGCGGACAGGGTGCTGCTGGAGAGGGACGAGCGTTTGCGCAGCAACCTGTCCCTCGAATACGATGCCGACGCGGCGCAGGTGGCGACGGATCTGAGCCGGGCCCAGTCAACCTACCAGGCCAGCCTGACGGTGACCAGCCAGCTGTTCCAGTACAACCTCATCAAGTTTCTGAGATAGCCGACGAGAGTGTGGACCCCGTCCACGAACAAGGAGTGGAAAATGCCGAAATTCAAGACAGTGCGCTTCGGGGAACTCGAGTATCGCCAGGAGGACATCGTGGTTCTGCCGGACGGTCTGGTGGGAATGCCTCATCTGCGCAACTGGTTGATCATGGATATGGGGGACGATCACGCCATGAAGTGGTTCCAGTCCCTGGACCGGGGTGATTTCGGCTTTCCCGTCACCCAGCCCTTCTTTTTCCTGGACGACTACGAGGTCGAGTTGGACCGTGAGGCTCGCTCCCGCCTGGGGAACGAGAAGGCTGAGGACCTGGTCGTGATGATCATCACGACGGTGCATCCCGGCGGCGACAAGGTGACCGGCAACATGCTGGCGCCCTTGGTCATCGATGCCGACACGCACAAGGGAATGCAACTGACCCTCGATGGCGATTACAACCTGCGGCAGGAAATCAATTACTTCAAATTTGGGCTTGCCGTAAACGGGGGCGCAGTGGAGAATGAGGACCGCTTGGAAGCATGTCAGACCGCAGCCGCCGGTCGGGGGACTCCCGGGCTGCCCGGGGGAAATGACACCCGGCAAGTGAACCAAGAGCCTGTAACCGTGTAGATGCGGTGCGTTGGCGTCATCCGGCGCCCTGAAGAAGGACAGGGAGGTCCCGTGCTCATACTCAGTCGCAAGCGCAATGAGAAGATCATGATCGGGGACGACATCTCCATCATGATCGTCGATATCAGGGGCGACCAGGTGCAGATCGGCATCGATGCACCGCGGGCGATCCCGGTGCACCGCTTCGAGATCTACGAGGAGATCAAGAGCACGACCCTCAAGGCCGCCGCCTCGGAGAATCTGGACATGGATTCCATCCGCAAGAAGATGAACGGTCATGACGGGCAGGGAGATGCGGATACCTGATCGCCCGATCTACCGCATGTTTCGAGGCTCCTTCCGACGAAGGAGCCTTTTTTGTCCCGCGGAATGGCTGTGAGGCGGGTCAGGCGTGACGGTCGAGGCAACCGCTGAGACAGGGATTGTTGTCGGGACGGGGGGGCGTGGCGTGGGAATTCCGGTGCATCACGTCGGCCGCTTCCTGGAGCCTGCAGCCGGCTTCCGCCTGCAACTGCTCATCCCGCTGTTTCAGTTCGATGAGGCTGCTGCGGCATGAGGCCAGCTCTTCCGGGCCTGCCCTGCGGTGGGCCTCCTGGAAGCGTTCCATGGCCAGGCCGCGCACCGGGAGGATCTCCAGGGCGGCTCCCATATCGTCGCGCTCCAGAGCGTCCGCGAGTGCGCCGGTCAGCTCCAGGGCGTGTTGGATTGCGTTGCTGAGTGTCATTTCAAGCCGATACCGACAACGACCCGACCGTGGAAGTGGCTTCGGCTACCGGTGCCTTGGTGCCTGCGGGGACGGGTTGTGTGGTCTCCTCGTTCTTCTGCGTTGCAGGATCCGTGCCGTTGGCGAGGTCGCGCGCCGCCCTCTCGGCCGTTCCCACGGGGATCTGCCGCCAGGATTCCAGCAGGGGTGTGAGAATCTCGATGGCGTGCCGGGCGTGGGCCGGGTCCTGGTCCACCAACTGCTCCAGGCACTCGGTGAAGGCATAGTTGTAGAGAGAATCCAGGTTGCGGGCGATTTCCCCGCCTATGTCGTGGTCCAGGGCCATGCGCAGCTCGCTGATGATGCGGGTCGCATGATTGAGGTTCCTGGTCATGGACAGGCGATCGCCCTTCTGGGCGTCGTCCATGGAATCCCGGAGGTCGGTGATCAGCCTTTCGTACAGCAGGACCACCAGCTTCTCCTTGGGCATGGAGGAGATGTCCGCCTGCTTGTACTGCTGCAATCCCTGGGGGTTGTACATGGGCTCGCTTTCGGTCTAGTAGGACATGGTCGTGAGACCGGCCAGGTAGTTGCCCTGGGCCTGGAGCTGGGAAACCATGGCTTCCATGGCCGTGAATTTCCGCTCGAGGGTTTTCTGATACGACTCGACGCTCCGTTCGTACCGGTCGATGGTGTCGTCGGCGTAGTCGATCTTCCTGTTCAGGGAGTCGGTGGCGATCTTGAAGATGCCGTCCAGGCTGTCGGTCATGTCGTCGATGGAGGAATCCAGGAGATACATCTTTCCCAGGTTCCCGTCCCGTTCGATGAACAGGTCGCGCACCCCGCCGAAATCCTCGGACAGGGCATCGGCGAAATCATCGGCATTGAATTCCAGTTGGCGGTCGCTGCCTCTGGTGATGCCCACCTGGAAGAAATTCGTGATATCGCCCAGACCGCCGGAAAGGCCGCTGACGAAGAGGTTCTCCACGCGACTGGCCACCGAGTTGAGGGTGGGGTTGCCGCGCAGGGTGCCGTCGGTCCCGGACTGGGTGTTGATGTAGGTGAACATGTCGTTGTAGGCGTTCACCATGGCCTCGACCTTGTCCGAGATCCCCTCGGTATCCATGTCCACCTCGACGTGGACCGTGGTGCCGACATCCGCATCCTTCAGATGCAGGGTCAAGCCGCTGATGACATCGGTGGGGTCGTTACTGGTGGCCGTCACGCTGATGCCGTCGACGGTCAGGGAAGCGTCCTCCGCCGTCTGGCTGCTGGTCATGACCGGGGAGGTTCCCCCGGACAGGCCGCTCATGTCCACGGTGTAGGCCCCGTCGCTGCCGGCTTCGGTGCTGGTGAGGACCAGCCTGTAGCCGCCGGTGTCGGATCCGTCGTAGATGATGGAGGCGTTGACCCCCGCGACATCGTTGTTGATGGTGTTCTTGAGGGACTCGAGGCTGTTGAAACCCGTCAGGTTCAGCTCCGTGGTCTCGCCGTTGACGGTGAAGGAGATGGTCCCCTCGCCGACTCCCGTTTCCTTGCTGTCGTAACCCTGGGAAATGTCCTTCTGGACCGTGGCCAGGGAATTCACGACGATGTCGTAGGAGCCTGCGGACGCATCCGTGCCGGCGGTGACCTTCAAGATGGTGTCGTCGCTGGAGGATGCGGTCAGGGAAGCGAACTCGTTGGCCGAATCGAGGGTCTGGGCCGCCGTCTGGAGGGCCAGTAGCTTGGTCTTGAGCGTATCCAGGGCGCTGATCTGGGCCTGGTAGGTCTTCTGGTCGTTCTGCAGACGGTAGATGGGCTGGCGTTTGATCTCGACCAGCTGGGCGACGATGCTGGCTGTGTCCAAGCCTGTGGCAAGACCCGAGAAAGTGATCGCACTCATGTTATCTCCTGCGGTCAGGTAGGTGTCGATCCTTCGACTGTCCCGCGCTCCGTCAGGTCGTCCGGTTGATGACCATACCGGAGAGTTCGTCCAGAACCCGGCGCAGGTTTAGGATTTTTTCGGGCGGGAACTGGTTCAACACTTCGCCGTCCTTGTTCAGGACCTGGACGATGGGACCGTTGCGTCCCTCGTCCCAGCGCAGGGTCACCTTGTGCCCCTGCCCGAGCAGATCCAGTTTCGTCCCCAATTCGGCGGCCAGATCCTGCAACTCCCCGCTGGAGGTCGCGGAACCCTCGGCCGGAGGCCGGGGCTGGTTCACCGCCTCATGGACGAGGTCCTGGTCCTGGGGGCGAGCGATGTCCCCTGTCGGCGGTGGAATTCTTCCGCCTAATCCATCGATGTTGTTGATGGCTGTCATGGTGCCACCTCCGGTCTGGGACGGGGGTCATTGAAGACCCCCGTCCCGCACATGCTACTGGAACAGGGCCAGGGCCAAGCCCGAAACCGAATTGGCCTGGGCCAGCATGGAGACGCCCGCCTGCTGCAGGATCTGGTAGCTGGTCAGGGTCGACGTCTCCTTCGCCACATCCACGTCGCGGATACGGCTGTTCGCGGCCGCCAGGTTCTCAGACTGCAGGCCGATGTTGCGGATTGAGCTTTCCAGGCGGTTCTGAATCGCGCCGAAGGTCGAACGGGCACTGGTAACAGCGGCAATTGCATCGTCGATCTGGCCCATCGCGGTCGTCGCGTTGGCCGACGTGTCGATGGAGCCGGTGATACCGATGCCGGCGGCATCCAGATCGTCACTCAAGTCGATGCTCACCGAATCGGCCGTTGCCGTTCCGATGCCGACCTGGATTTTGATCGGGCTGGATTCACTGCCGTCCAGCAGCTTGACGCCGTTGAACTCGGTGGAATCGCTGATGCGGTTGATCTCGCTCGTGAGGTTGCTGAACTCGGAATTCAGGTAGGTTCGTTCGGTGTTGCTCAAGGTGCCGTTGAGGGACTGTTCGGCCAGTTCCTTCATCCTCAGCAGGATGTTGGAGACCTCGTCGAGGCTGCCCTCGCCGATCTGCACCAGGGAGATGCCGTCGCCGGCGTTGCGTGCGGCCTGATCCAGGGCGCGCAGGTCGGACTTCAGGCCTTCGCTGATGGCCAGGCCGGCGGCGTCGTCGCCTGCGCGGTTGATGCGCAGACCGGAGCTGAGACGCTCCATGCTCTTGGCGAACATGTTGGTGGAGTTCAGCAGGTGGCGTTGGGTGTTGATCGAACTGACGTTGGTGTTGATGCGGATACCCATATCATTCCTCCTTGAAATGACGGGATCGGATCGCCCGCCCTTCAAACCATCCTGGTTCGGGCGGGAACAGGGGCTGATTCCCCCGATACATCAAAAAACATCGGCAAAAAATAAAAAACCTTTAGACAAAAAAAACGGGCGGAGGTCAAACCTCCGCCCGCAACTGGACCCAATGAGCTCTACTGGAACAGGGCCAGAGCCAAACCCTGGGCCTGCTTGGCCTGGGCCAGCATGGAGACGCCCGCCTGCTGCAGGATCTGGTAGCTGGTCAGGGTCGACGTCTCCTTCGCCACATCCACGTCGCGGATACGGCTGTTCGCGGCCGCCAGGTTCTCAGACTGCAGGCCGATGTTGCGGATTGAGCTTTCCAGGCGGTTCTGAATCGCGCCGAAGGTCGAACGGGCACTGGTAACAGCGGCAATTGCATCGTCGATCTGGCCCATCGCGGTCGTCGCGTTGGCCGACGTGTCGATGGAGCCGGTGATACCGATGCCGGCGGCATCCAGATCGTCACTCAAGTCGATGCTCACCGAATCGGCCGTTGCCGTTCCGATGCCGACCTGGATTTTGATCGGGCTGGATTCACTGCCGTCCAGCAGCTTGACGCCGTTGAACTCGGTGGAATCGCTGATGCGGTCGATCTCGCTCGTGAGGTTGCTGAACTCGGAGTTCAGGTATCCCCGTTCGGTGTTGCTCAGGGTACCGTTGAGGGACTGCTCCGCCAGTTCCTTCATCCGCAACAGGATGTTGGATACCTCGTCCAGGCTGCCCTCGCCGGTTTGCACCAGGGAGATGCCGTCGGCGGCGTTCCGGCTAGCCTGATCCAGGGCGCGCAGGTCGGACTTCAAGCCCTCGCTGATGGCCAGGCCGGCGGCGTCGTCGCCCGCGCGGTTGATCCTCAGACCCGAGCTGAGCTTCTCCATGCTCTTGGCGAACATGTTGGTGGAGTTCAGCAGGTGACGCTGAGTGGTGATGGAACTGATGTTGGTGTTGATCCGGATGCCCATGGTTTTCCTCCTTGAAAACGCTGCGGGTTGTTTTTGCGGTCCGGGGAAGGACCCTTTTCCTAACTGTCCGGCAGGACGTTACCGGGGATTCCTTTCCCCAAGCCAACTGCGCGGCACGCCCTATTGATCGGGCCGGTAGGGAAGTCCTTTAGCAAAAAAATGGGGGAATTCTGAAATGGAGGGCGGGCCGGAAACCGCCTGGGGTTTCCGGCCCTTAGCTACCGATGATTCGGGTGCGCGGGTTCCGTCCCGCGACGGGTCCCGCTTACCGCTGCAGCAGGTTGAGCGCCAGCTGCGAAGTGGTGTTGGCCTGGGAGAGGATGGACACGCCCGCCTGCTGCAGGATCTGCAGGCTGGTCATGGTGGACGTTTCCAGGGCCACGTCCACGTCCCTGATCCGGCTGTTGGCCGCGGACAGATTCTCCGCGGTCATGTTGATGTTGCGGATGGAGGTCTCGAAACGGTTCTGGGCGGCACCGAAGCCGGCCCTTACGGAACTGACCGCGCCGGTGGCATCGGTAATGGCGGCGATGGCGGACAGGGCGTTGGCCCCGTTGGTTCCGTCGATGTGGATGGTGCCGCTGGTCAGGCCGAGGTCCGAGGAAGTCATGGGCTGGCTCAGGTCGATGGTCACCGCGCTGGTGGTCACGTCGGTGCCGATGCCGACCTGGACGTTCAGGGAGGTGACCGTGCCGTCCAGGAGCTTGATCCCGTTGAACTCCGCCGTGGAGGCGATGCGGTCGATCTCATCCAACTGCTGTGCGAACTCGTCCTGCAGATAACCGCGCTCTTCCTCGCCGAGGGTTTCGGTGGCGGCCTGCTCGGCCAATTCCCTCAGGCGCAGCAGGATGTTGTTGACCTCGTCCAGGGAACCTTCGGCCGTCTGCACGAGGGAAATGCCGTCGGCGGCGTTGCGGCTGGCCTGCTGGAGGGCGCGGATGTCGGATTTCAGGCCCTCGCTGATGGCCAGCCCGGCTGCGTCGTCCCCGGCGCGGTTGATCCGCATGCCGGAACTCAACCGTTCCATGGATTTCTGGAACCTGCTCGTCGTATCGTAGAGATGGCGCTGGGCATTCAATGATGCCACGTTCGTGTTGACGCGAAGACCCATTGTCTTGTCCTCCCTGATTGCGGCGCCCGGTCCGATTTCCTTTTCGGCCGGATCGCACGACCCGAATCAATTGCAGCTTGCCCAGGAACCGGCCCGCCCCTAGGCTATGTTCCGTCAGCGTTCTTGCGAGAAGCCCGGTCGGAAGCCCAACCATGCAAATCGACAAACCCACTCCAGCAGAACATGCCGAGTTCCTTGCCCTCGTCGATGCAGAGATCAGGCCACATCGTGCAAAAACCCACGCCTGGGATGACTTTCCTCTCATTTTGCACGCCGACAATCGGTCCTCGGTGCTGATCGCCCGCGGGGACGACGGCCGTCTGGCCGGCGGCATCGCTTCCTTAACGAGGGAATTCACAACCAATTATGGGAACATCAAGGTCGCCGGAATCGGCAGTGTGGTCACCCGTGACGAGCATAGGGGCCAGGGCATTAGCCGAACCTTGCAAAATGCCCTGTTGGACAGGCTCAGGGGGCAAGGTGTGCCACTGGCGGTATTGTGGACGGACAAACCGGAAATATATGCCGGGCGCGGCTTCGTTCCTGCCGGGTGGGAATTCCATCTGGACCTGGGTCCCGCCCGATTCGAGGCCTTGGATGTTCCACCGGGTACCGTGCGGCCTTTCGGGCCCGGGGATGTGGATATGGTCGTCCGATTGTACGAGTTGCACCCCTATCGTACCCTGAGGAATCCTGCGGATTACCCGCTTCTTTACAACATGCCGGGAACCAAAGGAATGGTATGGGAACAGGAAGATCTGCCCGGTCGAGGAGCCCGCACCGGTGTTGTCTTCTGCGGCAAAGGGGCGGACTTCCCCGATTATGTGACCGAGTGGGGTGGACATCCGGACTGCGTGATCCCCTTGCTGGCCCGGGTGCGGGAACTGGGACTTGCGACCAGGCTGCTTGTTCCTGCGGGGGAGGAACCCCTGGTGGAAAAGCTGGTGCAGTTGGGCGCCGGGTGGGAGATCAGGCCCGCAGGGCTGTGGTGCGTGCTGGACCCGGAATTCCTGTCGGGTTTCACCGGCGAAGGCACCGCTGCCCCGGATAGGGTTCGCCGGGATGCCAGATACTGGCTGGGAGGCGTGGGCGAGGATGGAGTGGTGGAGCCCGGCCCCATCAAGATCGGCGTCTGGGGTTTCGACTCGGTTTGAGGGGGTCGTGCGCCTGCTCCACTTGGCACGGCCTTGGCTTTGCCACCGCTGAAAGCGGGACACGAGACCCAGGATCTTAATCCAGGCCGGGAAGCTAACATGTCGCAACCCCTGTTGAGTCTGGCGGTGATCGTCAGGGATCAGGCGAGTCAACTGGACGCCTTGCTGAAGAATCATCGGCAGTTGTATGACGAGGCCGTGGTGGTGGACACGGGTTCTCTGGACGATTCCGCCGAGGCGGCGGCAGCCCTGGATGCCCGGGTGATTTCCAGCCGGTGGCGGCAAGATTTCAGTGAGGCGCGCAACGATGCCCTGGCCCATTGCTCCGGGCGCTGGATCCTGGTTCTCGACTGTGACGAAGCCATCGGACCTGAGGATCAGGTGAGCTTGAAAAGGTGGTTGCAGGAGGCTTCACCGTGCCTGGGAATCATGGACCAGCGCAACTACACTTACCGCACCGGACACCTGGGTTTCGTCCCGGTGGACGGGTGCGACGCGGAACTGTCCCACGGCGCCCCGGGCTTCATCCTGCGCCGGCAGATCAGGGTTTTTCCCGGTGGCGCGGATCTGCATTACAGCGGCAGAGTTCATGAAACACTGGAGAAAAGTCCTTCAGCCCGTGTATTGACAAGGAGTTGTCTTGATATTCCCGTCCATCACTATGGACACCTGGAAGGGACGAGGGGGCATCTGCGCAGGATCCAGCGCAACGGGGAACTGTTGCGGCGGGAAATTCGGGAACATCCCTTCGATCCGGTTTTGCTGACCGAATTCGCCGAGCAGCTGGTGGCCGAGGGCAGGTTGGATTTCGCGCGCAGGGTCTGTCTGCGGGCGCTGGAAGTGGCTCCGGGACACTCGGAACTGCATCAGACCCGGTTGCTGCTCGCCAGGTTGGACTGGCGGGATGACCCGGATATGGCCCTGCGACAGGCCGAACGGGCTCTGGCCGACCGACCCGACCTCCCCGAATGCTGGCGTGAAGCCGTCAGGACCAACTTCTCCCAGGGTCAGGTGGGGCGGGCATTCCGTGTCTGCAAGCAGGGATTGGTGGTTTTTCCACGTGATCCGGTGCTCAAACGGTTATATACTCAAGTTTCCGGTGCAGGTGCCGATATTAAATGTGCGGAAAACGGATAGAGGGGAACGGATTCCCAACCTGGCATTCCGATTGCATGAATGGCGACATGGCCGGGTCCCTGCGACCCATCACAAACTGACACCGAGGTAGGTCGACACATGGCGATGGACAGGATTCATGGATCCCCCCTGCTCAGGCACGGAGCCCTTGACGGTTTCAGGAAGGCCCAACAGGCCGACAGTCGTGAACCCCAAGGCGGTCAAGGGACATCCGGGACCGAACAGGATGCCGGGGTGCAGAGGCAATCCGCCGATCAGGCTGTTATTTCCCCTGCGGGAAAGCAGCTTGTGGCCCTGCGGCAGGCTGTCGATACCGGCCGGGCGGCCCTGGAAGCCCTGCCGGACGTCCGGGAAGACCGTTTGAACCAGGTGCGCCAGCGCCTGGACCAGGGCTTCTATCAGTCGGCCGCTGTCAGGGACAAGGTGGCCGAACGACTGGCCGGTGTCCTTTCATCCCTGGACGAAACGACTCTCTGAGAGCCTTGCCTGTTACCTGATGAGACTTTGAACATGGGTTTGCCGTGGGCGGCAAGCCCATGTTTTTCGCCCGCATTCCCCTTTTTTTATTGCTGCATGTGGTAAGAAACTTTACAGTTGACCCCTGGGAACATCCTCGAACCTGTTGCGGAGTTTTTGCTGATGCCTTCGGATCTGCATCGAATTCCCGATCCGTGTCCCCGGGACGCCGTCCTGATCGGGCCGCCCGCATGGGCCGAGCCCGGTTTTCTCGACTCCATGGGGTGCGTGGGATTTACGGACCCGGAAGCCGCCTGGCAGTGGCTGCAGCAGGAAAATGATCCCGGCAAGGCGAGGCTCATCATCCTGCATCAGGATGGTTTCGCCGGCACCGACGGTGCGGACAGGTTGGAAGGCTGGCTGGAGAGGTTGCAGACCGTCAACGTGGCCCATCTCCCGGTCCTGTTGCATGGCGGGCTGGATTCCTCCCTCATGGTCGGTCTGTTCCGCTGCGGGCTTTTCGACGCCCTGGAGCTTCCCCTGACCAGGAGCGATTGGCTCAATCTCCTGATCAGGGCGGAAAAGAAACTGGTTCGCCGCCAGCAAAGCCGGCTCATCCTGCAGGACAACGCCCGGGCCCAGGACCTGTTGCGCCAGATGAAGGCTTCCCTTGGTGAAGTCTACGAGCGCAATGCCGGTGACCTCCTGCGAGCCCAGGAAACCCTCGAGGCCGTCAACAGGCGTCTGACCCACGACATGGAGGAGCTCTCCCTGCTCTACCGGTTCGGTCGGGAACTGAGCCAGGCGCGGAACTGGGACGAGGTGCTGGGCCGCATCCTGGCCGAGTTGGGGGAGTTCCTGGACGCCACCGGGGTCACGCTAGTACTCAAGTCCGCCGTGGGGGGGGCCTTCCAGGCGCGCCGCACCTGGGGCTGGGAGGACGGATCCTGGGATCGCGTTCTGATGAGGCTGGAAGAAGGTCTGACGGCCCAGGTGGGAAGCAAGCTGCTGGACCTGGGAATCCTCGGGGGAACCGCAGGTGCCGGCGACATCATGGCCGACCCCGATGGACGCCGCATCATCGCCCTGCCGTTGGACCATCAGGGTCTGCGGCTGGGCTACCTCCTGCTGCTGTTCGGCACCCCCGAGCGGTCGGACATCGCCCGCCAGCGGTTCATGCCCTTTCTGCAGGCGGTCCAGGTGGTCATGGCCGAGGAGGTGGCCGGCGCCCAGATGCTCGACCGGATCAGGGACATCGGTCTGTTCAACGCGCGGGTTCTCGAAACCGTCAGCAGCGGTATCTGGGTTTTCGATGAAGCAGGGGCCACCGTCTACTGCAACCAGGCCGGTCAGGAAATGCTCACCGGGACGGCGGGTCCGGCCGGGGATCCCAGCGCCTTCCTGTACCGGATCGGTCGCGGACAGCTGGCCGAAGCCGTGGGGCCGGGCGCGGATTTCCCCGAATTGATCACCGAGGGCCGTCTCAAGGTGTCCGGCCAGCAGGGTCTGCTCATGCCGTTTCTCAGGGAGAAGGCGGACGGCGTATTTCGCGGCGAGGGCGAGATCACCAGCGCCGGCGGAGAGGTCGTGCCGGTGGCGGTGCAGTCCTCGCTCATGCAGGGGCAATCCCGGAACCAGACCTGGTTGGTGGTCGTGGCCGAGGACCAGCGGGAGCGCAGGCAGTTGGAACAGGAACGCCAACGTGTGGATCAGCTGCAGGGGCTGGTGGAGATGTCGGCCACCCTGGCCCATGAGATCCGCAACCCCCTGATGGGGCTGAGCGCCCAGGCCGAGTTGCTGGCCGACCAGCTGGATGCCGGCGACGATCGGATCCGCTATCTCGAGGTCATCACCCGGGAGGTCGAGCGGATCAACTCGACCATCGACAGGATGCTCAATTTCACCCGCCCCTATCAGCCGGAGCTCGCGGTCATCGACATCCTGGAGCCGGTCCGGGATGCCGTGGAACTGTGCCGGAGCCGGGCCGAGGAAAAGCGGGTGGAACTGGAGCTGGAAATCACCGCACCCCGGGGGTCGGCGGCGGGACGGGAATGGGTTGCCGAGGTCGACGGCGCCCAGCTGAAGCAGGTCCTGCTGAACCTGCTCCTCAACGCCATCGATGCTTCCCCGGCCGGAGAGCGAGTTGTGCTCGCCGTGGCCGCATCGGAAAAGCTGCAGTTGCCTGCGCCCACGGGCCAGGGTCGTTTCCTCGCCCCGGGAATCGTGATCAGCGTCCGGGACCACGGGCCCGGTTTCGCCCCCGGGGACCAGGCCCGGATCTTCCGTCCGTTCTTCACCACCAAGAGTTCCGGTACCGGGTTGGGTCTTTCGCTATGCCACAAGATCGTCACCGCCCACGGCGGCGATATCACAGCAGTGCGGGATGGGGACATCACTGTGTTCCGGGTGCACCTGCCGCGTTCGGCGGCCGGCGGCCCGGGCCTCATCCGCATGGAGGTTGCAGAATGAAGCCGAGAATACTGGTTGTCGACGACGAGGCCACCATCCGTGATTCCCTGCGGGAGTCCCTGGCTGCCGCCGATTACGATGTCGTGACCGCCGAGAACGGCGAGGAAGCCCTGGCCCACTGTCATGGAGAGGATTTCGCCCTGGTGATCTCGGACCTCAAGTTGCCGGGGATTTCCGGACTGGACATCCTCCAGGCCCTGCGCAACCAGGGCAACCAGGTGCCGGTCATCATGATGACCGCCTACGGCGACGTGGATACGGCCGTCAGCGCCATGCGCAGCGGAGCCTACGACTTCATCCCCAAACCCTTCAAGCTGGGCACGATCAAGAAACAGGTGCGGGCCGCCCTGCGCGCGACCACCGCTCAGGAGAGGGATACGGCGGGGAAGGGGGAACCCAAGCGTCCGGCGGCCACGGCATCCTCCCCGGATCTGGACGGTCGCTACATGCGGATGATCAAATCCTGCCCGGGGCTTTCCCGGGTGGCGGACATGCTGGAGAAGATCGGCAACAGCCGCAGCGGCAACGACACGTCCATCCTCATCCAGGGGGAATCGGGATCGGGCAAGGAGATCATCGCCCGGGCCATCCACGAGGTCAGCTCCGGCAGTCACGACCGGTTCATGGAGATCAACTGCGCCGCGGTGCCCGAGACACTGCTGGAAAGCGAGCTCCTGGGGCACGAGAAGGGAGCCTTCACCGACGCCAAGTCCCGCAAGGAAGGCCTGTTCGAACTGGCCGGCAACGGCACCATCTTCCTGGACGAGATCGGGGAAATGGGGATCCTGCTGCAGAGCCGCCTGCTGCGCGTTCTGGAAAACAGGCGCTTCCGACGCGTGGGGGGCAAGGACGACCTGGAGGTCAAGGCCCGGATCGTCGCTGCGACAAACCAGCGGCTGTCCGAATCCATCGAAGCCGGCACCTTCCGCAACGATCTCTACTACCGCTTGCAGGTCCTGGAAATCCACGTGCCTCCGCTGCGCGAGCGGCCCCAGGATCTGGAAGTGCTGGTCAACGCCTTCCTGCGGGATTTCAACCAGCAGCTGGGCCTTCAGTGCGCCCCGTTGGACAAGGGGCTGCTGGAGTCGCTCCAGAAATATCCCTGGCCGGGAAATATCCGTGAACTGAAGAACCTCCTGAAGCGGATCATGATCCTGGAGGAGCCCACACGCCTGGAGCCGGACCATTTCCCCGGTTATGTCATGGACGGCCGCAACCCCCGCTCTAGTTCCCGGCAGCAGGCCCTGGGCAGGGCCACCGGAATGGTGCCCTTGGCGGAGGTCGAGCGTCTGCACATCCTCTACACCCTGGAGATGACCGAGAACAACAAGTCCAAGGCCGCCCGCATCCTGGGCATCAGCCGTCAGACTTTGCGCGAGAAGCTCAGGCAGTACGAGGCCGTAGAGGCCGGCGAAGGTGACCTGAAGACGGATGTCGCCGAGAATTGAGTCGGGATTGCTGCTCGATTTCTCGGAAAATTCGTCCTGACCGAGGCTGGCCACCGCTTGCCAATAATTTTGTCAGTGTCTGTTCCGGGTTCCCGAGGGGACCCGGATTTTTTTCACACCGGCGCTGATGCCAAACCTACCCCCCTCCTCTTAACTTTACACGTTGTGATCTTGTAACCTGCTGTCCCCAAGGCGGATAGCTTTGTCAGTCCATATGCGTTGATCCTGGTCTGATGGCCCATGGGACGGCCTCTTGAGGAACCTTTGGCTAGGCACGGGCTTTGCGGTGCCCCGGCAGATGGGTGAGAACTGCCAGCCATAGGAAAAAAAAGCCATGTTGAAGTTACGACGGGAAATTTCTGTTTTTGTTTTGCCGGTGCTGATGGCCACGGCTGTTGTCGCGTTCGCCGCGGACGACACCGCACCCGTACCCATGACACAGGTCGAACAGGACGGGTACCTCCAATGGCTGCATTCCCTCGAGCAGGAAGTTGCCCTGCGTACGGAAAAAGGCATTGACGAAAGCTTCAAGCTGTTCCCCTTCGCCACCGACAAGGTCACCCTGGGAGATACGGCTCCCTACCGGCATTTGACCATCGCCAAGGCCCTCGCCGTGCTGGAAGACCAGTTCCAGGATCCACGGCAGGCCGCGGACCTGTCGTCCCTGGTGGCCTTGGCCAATGCACGGAACTACGTGAATCTGACCGAGTACGATTCCGCCCTCATCTGGTTCGACGTGGCGGCCCTCAAGGATACCATCGGGGATTTTCGCACAGAGCTTGGACTGGAAACCATGGCCACCGCCATCGCTGCCGGCGACTCCCTGCGCATGGCCGGGGAAGTCGGCCGCCTGGTGGCCGGTGGATTCCGGTCCGTGCCGGAGGATGAAATCATCCTCGCCTTGCGGTGGTGTCTGGTGGATGGGGACAAGACACAACTGGCAAGTCTGGCCGATTCCCTCGTGGCGCCGGGGCGGGAAACAGCTCCTGCAGTCCGCTTCTGGGCGGCCCGGGCCTTCAATCGTCTCGATCGGCCGAACCCGATGTATGCGCAGCTGACCCTTCTGGTCCAGAACGGCGGTCTCAGCCTGGGGCTGACCGAGAATCAGCGGGGCTGGGTACTGACGACCCTGGCCGACGCTTCCTACCGCCTCGGTCTGGCTCCGCAGGCCCGCAGGCTTTACAGCACGTTGACGGAATCCCCCCTGGAAAACCTGAACCTTTGGGCAACCTACCAACTGGCCGGGATGGACCTGGCCCAAGGTGATTTCCTGGCCGCCGCCACGGGTTACGGCACCGTTTGCCGGGCCAAACTGAAGACTTCCTGGCATGCCCAGGCGTGTGCCATGGCGAAGGTCGCTTCGGAAATCGAAAGCATCAGAAGGGAAGGCGAGCCCTATGGCACCAGCCGTTTCTACAACCCCTGACACGTGCGGGAGCGAGGCCGAAGTCCTGGGCAGCCTGCTGCGGTTGTACGAGGACGAGAAGCAGATCTACGGCCAGGTACTCGACCTGTCGCGCAGGCAGGGCGAAGCCATCAGGCGAGGCGCTTCCCTGCAGGAGATCATGGGCTTGCTGGAAACGAAGAAGAACTGCCTGGACACCGTCAGGCGCCTGGAGTCCGCACGCAGTAGGCAGAAGCGGACCTGGGAGATGGGACGGGGTTCCTGGTCGGTGGCGGCGCGGGCCAGGCTCAACGCCGCCCTGCGCACGGTGGCCCGGGTCATCGAGGAAATCCTGGCCTGCGAGGAGAACAACGACCTGATCCTCCTGGAACAGACGAGGGAACTGTGATGCAAGGATTGCTGGAAAGGGAGATCCCCGTCGCGCAGCAGCCTGTCGGGGAACTGAAGTGGGATTCCGTCGCGGGCAACCCCCATCAGCGGTTGTTACGCGGATACCTGCACAAGACCAGCAACGCCCTGTGCGGCATCAAGGGGTATGCCAGCCTCATCGCGCAGCTTGGACAGGACGCCGAGGTGCACGCCCGCTGGGCCCGGAAGATCATTCATGAAGTCGAGAGGATGGAGAACCTGTTCGCCTCGGTGGATCGCCTGAGCGGAATGGCCGGCGGTACCATGACGGTGGCTGCCGGCAGCGACCCCGGCCTGGTGGTCCGGCTTTGCCTGCAGGAAGCCGTCGGGCGTCATCTGAACCTTTCGGTGGTTGGGACACCGGCGCTGAAGGGACGCCTGTTGCTGCCTGCGGCCGACTTGGCCCAGGTGCTCAGGGATGTGCTGGACAACGCGGCCGAGGGAGGGGACGGACAGGCCGGGCCTGTGCAGGTAGAGGTGACCATGGGCGTGGGAACGTCCGGAAGGGTCTCGATATCGATCACGGACAATGCCGGCGGCATTCCCATGCACCTTGGCAGCCAGGTGCGGGATCCGTTCGTCACCGGCAAGCCGGGACATGTAGGCATCGGTCTGTCCCGGGTGGAAACGATTCTGGATATGCACGGCCTGGACTGGTCGCTGGAAAGCGATCATGGCCAGGGTACGACGGTGACCATGGAGGTGGCGGCCGGCGCGAAGGCGGGTGCCACCCTGGCAGGAAAGGCCGGAGATGGAGCATAAGAGAAGCATCCTGATAGCCGATGACGAGGGAACCATGAGGGATTTCCTGGAGGCTTCCCTGGCGGGGAAATTCCAGGTGACGACCGCCGGCAGTGGGGAGGAGGCGTGGGAAATCCTGCGCCGCGACCGGTTCGATTTCGTGCTCAGCGACATCCAGATGCCGGGTATGGGCGGAATGGGCCTGCTGGAACGGATCATGTCCAACCACGGGGAAAAGCCCCTGGTCATCATGATGACGGCCTTCGGGACCATCGAGCAGGCGGTCAACGCCACTCGCCTGGGCGCCTTCGACTATCTCACCAAGCCCTTCGGCCTGGACCAGCTCAACCATGCCATCGATCAGGCCCAGGCCTTCATGCGCCTGCGCAGCGAGAACCAGACCCTCAGACGCAACGTTGCCGTCCGCAACGATCACCACGGACTGCTGGGCAACAACCGGGAAATCACCCTCCTGCGCGAGAAGATCGCCATGATCGCCGCCTCGCGGGGCACCGTGCTGTTGCAGGGGGAGAGCGGGACGGGGAAGGAAGTGGTGGCCAAGGCCATCCACATGTCCGGCCCCCGACGGGACGGTCCCTTCATCCGTCTCAACTGCGCAGCCATTCCCGAGACCCTGTTGGAGTCGGAGCTGTTCGGCCACGAGCGTGGCGCCTTCACCGGGGCCGTCCAGTCCCGTAAGGGCAAGTTCGAGCTGGCCGACGGCGGCACCCTGCTGCTGGACGAGATCAGCGAGATGCCCTACGCCATGCAGGCCAAGCTGCTGCGCGTGCTGCAGGAGCGCGAGTTCATGAAGCTGGGTTCCAAGGACGCCACCAAGGCCGACGTGCGGATCATCGCCACCACCAACCGGAACCTCAAGGAGGAGATCAAGGCCCGGCGCTTCCGGGAGGATCTCTATTTCCGGCTCAACGTGATCCCCATGCACATCGTGCCGCTGAGACGCCGCAAGGACGACATCCCCCTGCTGGCAAGCCATTTCTGCCAGGTGTTCTGCGCCGAGAACGACAAGCCGGTCATGGAGATCACGGAAAAGGCCATGAAGACCATGCTGGCCATGGACTGGCCGGGGAACGTCAGGCAGTTGCAGAACGTCATCGAGCGGGCCGTCATCCTGGCCGGCGGCAACGTCCTGGATGAGACCGCCCTGGGCCTGGCCGACGAGATCGACGCCACCGACGGACCGGCGGCCATCAACCCCGACATGACACTCAAGGACATGGAACGCGAGCTCATTCTGCGCAAGCTGGAACTGACCCGCGGGAACCGGACACAGGCCGCCCATGAGCTGGGCATCAGTGTCCGCACCCTGCGCAACAAACTGAATCTCTATACCGACATGGGTATGGAGATTCCAGGTTGATGCCATGATCAAGACAGGATTGTTCGATAGTGCCCATCTGGGCGCCCTCAAGAAGGCGGTCGATGTCTACGCGCGGCGCCACAAGGTGACCGCCCGCAACATCGCCAACGTGGAGACCCCCGGCTACCGCGCCGAGAAGGTCAAGTTCGAGGAGCTCCTGGACCGCAACCGTATGTCCATCCAGGGGGTTGTCACCCAGTCGGGCCACATCCCCATCAGGCCCCAGGATCCCATGGACGTGCAGGAGCAGGTCGTGGAAACCGAAAACGGATTCGACAACGGCGTCAACAACGTGGATATCGACGACCAGATGACGACGCTGGCCACGACCGATCTCAGTTACCGCATGGCCACCAGACTGCTGAGCATGCGCTACAACATGCTCAGCAGCGCCATCAAGGGCCGGGTCGTCTAGTCCGGATGAAACATCCGGGCCGGTGTTGAAGGAGAAGACGGATGAGTGACGGAATGTTTTCAGCCATCAGGATCAGCGCCTCGGGCCTGCGCGGTCAGCGCACCAAGATGGACGTCGTGGCGCGGAACCTGGCCAACGCGGAAACGACCCGCACGGCCGACGGCACGCCGTACCGCCGGCAGAGGGCCATCTTCAAGCAGGTTCTGGGCGACCGGATCAACCGGCACCTGCAGGCCATGGGGCGGACGCCCGCCGATTTCATGGTGCGCACCCAGCCGGGGCACATGGCGCCTCCGCCGTTGCCCGGCGTCACCGAGCCGGGAGGAGTAGCCGACTCGGTGGAAGTGGCGCCGGATTCCTCCGAGTTCCGGGTCGTCTACGATCCCGGTCATCCCGATGCCGACGCCGAGGGCTACGTGCTGATGCCCAACGTCAACCCCATCACCGAGATGGTGGACATGATCACCGCCAGCCGCGCGTACGAGGCCAATGTAAGCGCGGTGCAGGCCGCCAAGGACATGTTCAACGATGCCCTGAAGATCTGATGAAGAACCTCAACCCGCGGACGGGAGACGGCAAATGACCATCGGCAGCTTGAAATCCCTGGGTTCCCTCGACCCCAAGGCCGTGTACGGCCTCGGCCAGAAGGAACAGGTCAAGCCGGGCTTCGCCCAGAAGCTCCAGCAGGCCATCGACGAGGTGGATTCCCTGCAGTCCAAGAGGGACGCGATGGTGCAGGACATGGTTGCGGGCGGACCGACGGAGGTCCATGACGTCATGATCGCGGCCCGGGAGTCCCAGTTGGCTTTCGAGTTGCTACTGGAGACGCGAAACAAGCTCCTGGAATCCTACCAGGAAGTCATGCGCATGCAGGTTTGATCGCGGCTTAGACCCAGCTCAACGAGGTAGAACGTGAACGGATTCAAGCAGACCATCGACAACCTGGGCGCCCGCTTCGGCGGTCTCTCCTTCAACCAGAAGGTCATCCTTTCGGCCGTAGGCACCGCTTCGGTCATCTGCGTGGTGGTGTTCTCCTTGTGGCTGCAGAAGGATGAAATGGCCGTTCTGTTCACGAATCTGACACCTGAAGACGCTTCGGTCGCCCTGCAGGAACTATCCAAGCAGGATGTCCCGACGAAATTGAAGAACGGTGGCACCACCATCCTGGTGCCCAGCAGCATGAAGGACAAGATGCGGCTGGACCTGGCCGCCAAGGGGGTGCCGTCCTCCGGGACCGTTGGTTTCGAGATCTTCGACGGCAACCAGTACGGCCTGACGGAGTTCCTGCAGAACGTCAATTTCAAGCGGGCCCTCGAGGGCGAGCTGACCAAAACCGTGGAGTCACTGCAAGGAATCCAGTCAGCCAGGGTGCACCTGGTCATGCCCAAGCCCTCGATCTTCAAGAAAATGGCGGCCGAGCCCACTGCCAGCGTTGTGCTGCAGCTTGGAAGGGGCCGGGCCATAGCCGCCCAGCAGATCGCCGGTATCCAGAACCTGGTCGCCGGGGCGGTCGAAAATCTCAAGGCGGACAACGTGACCGTTCTGGACCAGGCCGGCAAGGTGTTGTCGAACGCCGTCAGGAACGACGACATCGGTCGGAGCGAAACCCAGTTGGCCCTGCGCAGGGATGTGGAGGATCACCTCTCGGCCAAGGCGGCCAGCATGCTGGATACCGTCCTGGGGCCGGGCAAGTCCATCGTGAAGGTCGATGCGACCCTGAATTTCGAGAAGATCGAACGGCAGCGCGAGATATACGATCCCGCGGCCACCGTCGTACGCAGCGAGGTCCGGAACGAGAGCAGCATCCCTTCCACCGGCGAGACCACCGAGAACAGCACCACCAACTACGAGATCAACAAGACGGTGGAGCACGTCATCTCCCAGACCGGCGGGATCCAGAGCCTCTCGGTCGCCGTGTTCGTGGATGGGCATTACGAACCGTCTGAGGATGGAGGGGAGCCCGTCTACACCCCTTTGAGCGACGAGGAGCTGGACCAGCTCAAGCGGGTCGTGGAACGCGCCGTGGGGATGAACGCGACCCGGGGCGACCAGGTCGAGATCGTCAACATGAGATTCCAGTCGCCGCCCGAGCTTCCCGGGAGCGGCTCCGGCGGCGCCGGCGATGTGGTGGGGATGGTTACCCAGTACGGAGGCAAGGTCGTCCTGGTGATCCTGATGAGCATCATGGCCCTGGCCCTGCGCCGGAATCTGGCGGCCATGCTGGCCGGTGGAGTCGGCGGGAGTTCGGAACCGACGGCCGGCCGCCTGGCGGGCCCGGGCAGGGGAGCCGGGGGAGAGCCCCTGCATTTCGACGGCATCCCGGAGATGAACGATCAGGTAATCGGGGATATTCAGGATTTCGCCGCGGAGAATCCGGAACGGGTGGCCGAGGTCATCCAGTCCTGGATCCACGGCATCGACCTGGGCGACATGACCCAGCAGGCGGCGGGAGAGTAACGTGAAGGAAGAATCCCTGCGCAAGGCGGCGGTTTTCATCATGGCCCTGGGGCCCGACGTGGCGGGCAAGGTCATGTCGAAGCTGCCGCAGAACATGGTGGAGGACATCACCCACGAGATCGCCGGCATCGGCCATGTGAACTTCAAGGAGAAGAAGGCCGTGCTGGGGGATTTCATCTCCATCAGCAGCCGCATCAGCGGCATCGCCTTCGGCGGGGAAGAGACGGCCAAGCAGATCCTCGAATCGGGTTTCGGCACCCACGCCGCGACATCCATGCTCAGCCGGGTGACCAGCTACAGCGAGATCAAGAGCTTCGAGCACCTGAAGAACGTGGACTCCCTGACCATCGCCAACTACCTCAAGAACGAGCATCCCCAGACCATCGCCGTCGTGCTGGCGCACATGGATCCCCGCAGCAGCGGGCCCATACTCGCGCTGTTGCCGGCGGAACTGCAGGGAGAGGTGGCGCATCGCATGGCTGTCCTGGAGGCGCCCAATCCCGAGACCCTCGAAGCGGTGGAAAAGGTTCTGGCCGGGCAGCTCCAGGGCGAGATCCGCGCACGGGAGACCAAGTACGGCGGCAAGAAGCAGGTGGCGGAGATTCTCAACGAGATCGAGCGGGAAGTCTGGCAGGAGATCCTGGACGAGATGCGGGAGATCGACGACGAGGTGGCCAACGAGGTGAACAACCTGATGTTCATCTTCGAGGACATGGTCACCCTCAGCGACGCGAGCATCCAGGAGATCCTCAAGGAGATCGACGGCAAGGAGCTGACCATGGCCCTCAAGGGGGCCACCGACGAGATCCGTAACCGGGTCTTCTCCAACATGTCCAAGCGCGCGGCCGAGGGCATCGCCGAGGACATGGAATACATGGGGCCGGTGCGTCTGTCGGAGGTCGAGGAGGCTCAGCAGAGAATCGTGGAAGTCATCCGCAGCCTGGAGGAAGCCGGCACCATCACACTCGGAAAGGGCGGCAAGGATGCAGAAATGGTCTCCTGAGCCATTTGACCCCGGACAAGTGACCGTGATCAACGGGGTCGGCGGGGAACAGCCTGCTTTCGAACCCGCCAACGGCGAAGGCGTCGATGAGCAGGGGCCCGACTCCTCGGCGATGCGCTTCCGCAGGGAATCGGGATTCGCCTCCGACGCCGCCTTGTTGTCCCATCTGACCCGCGAGGAACGATCCACCCTCTTCGAGCTGGTGGAAATCGACGTGGCCAAGCAGTACGAAGCCCGGGCTCGGGAGCAGGAGGAGGAATTCCAGCACCGGCTCCAGGAATTCGAACGGCAATTCCAGGCCTGGGCCGAGGCGTTCGGCACGGAAGTGAACCGTCGGTTGGAGGGGATGGCCAAGTCTTGCATCGCCCTTTCCCTGGACCTGGCCGAGAAGATCGTCAGGAAGACCGTGGACCTGGACCGGGAGGTCCTGGTGCGGTCGCTGGAGACGACCCTGTACAAGGTCCCTTCCGGGCACCCCTTGAGTATCACGGTCAATCCCCAGGATGCCGAGTGGCTCCAGGACGAACCGAGCATGCTGGCGACCCTGAACATCGAAAAGGTCATTCCCGACCGCAGGATCACCCGGGGCGGATGCATGGTGGAATCCGGCGGCCGTGAATGGGACGCCACCCTGGAAGGCCAGGTCGAGGCCCTGTCACAACTGGTATGGGAACAGGTCGCCACCAAGTCCGGCAGCAGTACGGCGCCTCTTCTGGAGCCCACTCTGGAATCGGTCCGGCAGGAGATCGCCGTGGGCGCGGATGAGGACGGCGCGGTACCCGTCCAGGGGGATGGCAATGCTCAAGATCTGGGGTGAGTTGCAGGAACGCATTGAAAAAAGCGACCCCGTGCGGCCCATGGGGAGGGTCGCAGACCTGGTGGGGATGGTCATCGAGGTCAGGGGCATGGGGGGTCCTGTGGGCGCCCTGTGCCGGATCGACAGGGGTCGTCACACCAGGCCGGCGGTCTGCGAAGTCGTGGGATTCCGGGAAGACAGACTCCTCCTGATGCCCCTGCAGGACGGCAGGGGGATTGCGCCCGGCCAGCCGGTCACCCTGGTGGCCGACCGGCTGACCGTTCCTGTGGGAGAGAAGCTTCTGGGCCGGGTGATCGATGGGATGGGCAGGCCGCTGGACGGCGGTCCCCCCCTGGGGGATCTGCCCCGGGCGGCCCTGGGCGGCGCGGCACCGAGCGCCCTGCAGCGGCAGCGTTCCGACCAGGTCATGGCCACGGGCATCCGTTCCCTGGATGCCATGATCACCACTGCCCGCGGACAACGACTCGGCATCTTCGCCGGCAGCGGCGTCGGCAAATCCGTCCTGCTGGGCATGTTGGCGCGGCAGGCCACCGTGGACGTGAACGTGCTGGCCCTGATCGGGGAACGCGGCCGCGAGGTCAGGGAATTCATCGAGCGCGATCTGGGTCCCGAGGGCCTGGCCAGGAGCGTGGTCGTGGTCGTGACCAGTGATGAGAGCGCCGTCATGCGGGCCAAGGGCGCGGAGACCGCCATGACCATCGCCGAGAATTTCCGCGACGCTGATCACGAGGTCCTGTTTCTCATGGATTCTGCCACGCGATACGCCATGGCCCTGAGGGAGATCGGCCTGGCCGCGGGTGAACCCCCAACGACCAAGGGCTACCCTCCCTCGGTCTTTGCAGCCCTGCCCCGGTTGTGCGAGCGGGCCGGCTGGTCCGACGTCAATTCCATGACGGCCTTCTTCACGGTCCTGATCGAGGGCGACGACATCCACGACCCCATCGGTGATGCCATGCGCTCCATTCTCGATGGGCATGTCATGCTCAGCCGCGATCTGGCCCGGCAGCACCACTATCCGGCCGTGGACGTGCTGGGCAGCGTGAGCCGTCTGCGCAACGACATCGTGGAACAGAAGGATATCGAAGCGGGGACCAGGTTGATGCGCTGGATGAAGTCCCTGGAGGACAACCGGGATCTGGTGAACATCGGCGCCTACGTACCGGGCAGCGATCCGGTGCTGGATGAGGCCTTGGCCAAGGACGATGAGATCAGAGCCTTCCTGGTGCAGGGCATCGCCGAGGAAAGTCCCTTGACCTCCACCCTGGCCGCCCTGCGGTCCCTGACGGGAGTGGAATAGATGCCATTCACCTTCAGACTCGAGAGCGTATTGAAGTACCGGCAAAGGATCGTCGACAGCAAGGGCCGCGAGGTCTCGGTCGCCCAGGCCGCTCTTGCCGCGGTTGGGGTCCGCCTCAGGGAACTGGAAAACGAGATCCAGCGCCAATTAGAGGGAGCCCCCGGCTACGACCTGCGTGTCCAGGACATGGTGGCCAAGACGGCCTGGCTCGAATTCCTGGATACCAGGCGGCAGGAACTGCAGGGCGAAATGGAACGCGCCCAGGCGGCGCTGGCGGCGGCTCGGCAGGAATTGAATGCCGCCTGGAGGGATCTGGAAGTGCTTAAGCAACTCAAGCGACGTCGAAAAAGCGAATGGATGCGGGAGATGGAAACCCTCGAGCGCAAGGAACTGGATGAAATCGGCCAGATCAGGGCGGATCGGGCACGCAGGTCAGAACTTGCCACAAGGGGGGAACAACTTGCCCCCGGCGAGGACGAGGCCTGCACCCTGGTGACGGCAGCTATTTAGCCAACCCTGTTACAGGAAACAGGTTGAGGGAATCAGGAATGATCGGTCCGCAGGGTGTCCAGGTGGCACCAAGGTTGCCAAGTCTGCAGAGCCGATATCGTTTTCGGCCGTGGTCCCGGGTACTTTAGGAGAAAAAATGAAAAGCGTCGTCATCATTTCGGTCGTGACCTTCGTCCTCATCTTCGGAGGGGTCGTAGCCCTGACCACCCAGCTCAACAAGGTCGGCGGCGGCGGTGCCCAACCGGAACTGGCACCGGAGGATTACACGGCCGCCGAGCGGGTGTTCCACGACATGGAACTGGAACGCGACCGGATCCAGAAGGAAAAGGAAGGCCTGAAGGACCGTCGGGCCAGCATCGCCGTCCAGGAGCAGGTCCTGGATGCCGCACGCAAGAAATTGATGGAGACCATCGCCCATCTCGAGGCTTCGCAGAAATCGTTCGTGGCCGAGAAGGACAAGTCGGCCGGAAAGCTGGCCAAGATGTACGAGGCCATGAAGCCCGATGAGGCGGCGCCCATTCTCGGCAGCCTGGACCCGGACATCATCCTGGAGATCATGAGCAGGATGAAGAACCGGCAGGCGGCCAAGATCCTGGCCCGCATGGACCCGGCCCTGGCGGCCCAGCTGAGTACGCGGATGAGCCTCAAGGGAGGCGCCTGATGCAGCCGGGCCTGTCACTGCCACTTGCCGGCCAGGAACAGTTGCCTGCGGGGGGGAATAATCCCTTCAAGGGTGCGACCGAGAGCGGAGGTTTGTTCTCCGGGTTGCTCATGGCGAGCGCCCGGAAGCTGGGCACGGTTCCCGAGGGTTCGTTGGAGAACGAACCCACATCTGTTCAGGAGAGCGAGGCTTCTGCGGAAACCATGTTGATGCAGGAAAACCCCGGTGTCGCCGTTGCCTTGGCTCCCGTGCCGCAGGGGCAGGACAAGGTCGAACTTCCCGGGGAGCAGCCTGCCGAATCCGACAAGCCGTCCCTCCCGAAAAATGCGCCGACAACCCTTCAAGCCGGGATGCCGGCGGCCGTGAGTCCGGTTGCCGACGGTCCCCATATCGCTGTCGAGCGTTCCGTAGCCACCGATGGGCAAGCTTCGGGGGTGCCCAACGTCCCAGCAGCCGATATTGCGGCACAATCCGGACAGGCGGCTTCCCAGGTGCTACCTGCCACGGAAGCGCAGGTCGTCCTCGCGGATAGGCCTGGTGCAACCGCCGTGGTTGCGGATGAACTTTCCGGACTGAAGATCCCTGAAGATGAATCTGCAGCCACCGGAGGGGCCAAGGTTGAAGGAAAGGCCGGTCTCCTGGGATCCGGATCAGACGACCCGGCACTGGATACCCGCCCGGGGTTGGAGAGAAGCAGCTATTTGAAGGTGGCGGATATCCTGGAGCTCAAGGCCAAGCGCCTGCTGCGGGATCTGCAGGAATCTCCGGGTAACAAGGCGGCCTACGCCAAACCCGGAAGCCAGGCCGGCAATGCCAAAACGCTTCGGCCGGTGGACCCGCCTGAACAATTCGTTTCTTCCGCCGAGTCGCCGGTCATGACCGGGGAGATACCGGTTTCGGCGGCGGGCCCGCTGGACAAGGCGGCGCCGTCAGCTACCACTTCCGGTCCCGGTATTCAAGCACAGGAGCAAGGGTCGGAAGCCGTATCCGGTCAACCGGCAGTCAGCTCCCCGGAGGTTTCCCACCACAAGTCGTCTGATGCCAAGTCGCCGCACCAGGAACCCGGGAAACCCATCATGCAGGCGGAACAGGTTTCAATCGCCCACGAAGTTCATCACACCGCCGAGTCTCATGCCAGGTCTCCGCACGCGGGCAACGATCCGGTGCCGAGCCTGAAGGACGGAGCGGGAACCCGCGACGGCGGGCATGTGATGGCAGCCAAGGCCCATGCGCCGGTATTCAAGCAGGTCGTGGCCAACCTGGACCTGCGGGGCGGGGAATCCCACGTCAAGATCCAGCTCCACCCGGAATCCCTCGGCAAGGTGGAGGTGGCACTGGTGGGCAAGGGACACGCCCTGGAAGTGAGGATCGTCGCCGACAGTCCGCAGGCCGCAGAGGCCCTCCAGAACAATCTTCATGAATTGACCGATGGCCTGAAGGCCAAGGCTTCGGGTTTTCATCACCTCGATGTCCGTGTCGAGGTGAGGGAACCGGTCGTCATCAAGCAGGACGGAGCCCAGCAGGAACGCAGGGATCAACAGCGGGGACAGGAGCGTCAGGAAGGACGCAGCGAGAGAGACTCCCGGCAGGACGGCAGGGATAGGCACGGTGACCGGCGCGGCGGGAAGTCGCGGCAGGACCCGAGGCAGAGGACCCATAAGGAGGAATCGTGATGCCGATAACCGGAGTTACCAACGCCACCGGACCCGTGATCGGACAACCGGAAAGGGACTATTCCGAGATTTCGGATATCGACTTCATGACCCTGCTGGTGGCCCAGATCCAGAACCAGGATCCCATGAGCCCCATGGACAACGCCGAGTTCACAAGCCAGTTGACCCAGTTCTCCATGCTGGACGACCTGGAAAGCATGAGCTCCAAACTGGATGACAGCATCATGGTCGGCCAGTCCATCAACAACACGGCCATGCTTGCCCTCGTGGGCAAGGATGTGACCGTGGCCGGGGATGCGGCCTGGGTCGAGGCAGGGGAAGCCTCCGAGAGCATGGTGGCCAGCGACGGCCCCGGGACCGCCACGGTCAAGGTCCTCGATGAGGCAGGCAACGTGGTGGCCACCTACACCACCGACGTGGACGCCGGGTTGTCGGACATCTCCTGGGACGGAAGGACCGATGACGGGGAGACGGCCCCCGACGGTCGGTACACCCTGGATGTGAGCGTGGAGAACCAGGGCGTCCCGGTCGGTTTCACGACCCTGATGACCGGGCACGTGGAAAGTTTGCGGTACGAGAACAACGCGGGCGTGGTCACGGTCGACGACCAGGAATACTACGTCTCCGACATCTACAAGATAAGCTGAATCAACCGCCCTGGTGGCGTTAACACGGGAGGATCGCATGTTCAAGTCCCTGTATTCCGGCGTCTCCGGCCTGTCGGCCAACCTGACCAAGCTGGATGTCATCGGCAACAACATTGCCAACAGCAACACCGTCGGTTTCAAGTCCGGCCGGGTGACCTTCAACGAGATGCTGACCCAGACCCTGAAGACGGCCAGCCGGCCCGTGGCCGGGGGTCTTGGGGGCACCAACCCGCAGCAGGTGGGTCTGGGCACCCAGGTGGCCAGCATCGACAGCAACTTCATCCAGGGCAACTTCGAGACAACGGGCAAGAACACCGACCTGGCCATCCAGGGGCCCGGGTTCTTCATCCTCAGCGACGGGCATTCCCGCTCCTTCTCCCGGGCCGGGGTTTTCGGCCTGGACAGCGAGCACCGCCTGGTCAATCCCTCCACCGGACTGAAGGTCCAGGGGCGGATGGCCGACGCGGAGGGGAACATCAGCACCGGGCCGCTTTCGGACATCGTCATCGACCCGACGCTGGTCGTTCCCGCCCAGCCCTCGACCACCGTGCAGCTGATGGGGAACCTGGATTCCGCCAGCGACGCCAAGGGGACGGTGATGGAAAGCCCCACCTTCCTGGCGGCAGCCACCGGTTCGGACACCCTCGTGGACATGAGCGGCGAGAGCGACGGGTCGCTGGATCTGAACGCCGGCGACGAGGTCCACATCAACGGACGCATCGGGGGTGCGGAGCTCACCAGCGCTACCTTCACCGTGGCCGAGGATTCGACATACCAGGATCTGATCGACTGGTTGAACAGCTCCATGACGGCCGCCGGGCAGAATATCACCTTCAGCCTCGACGCCAGCGGGGCCGTGCAGGCGACCAACAACACCGGATCGACCGTCGAGGGCCTGAGTCTGACCGCGACCGCCAAGACCCAGTTCAACAGCAACTTCTCCTTCAGCAGCTCCATCGCCACCGGGGACAGCTCCCTGTCGAGCGAGCTGCGCGCCTATGCCACCGAGGACGACCTTTTGAGCGAGATGTACGACGCCAACGGCAAGGCCCTGGACATCGACCTGGCGAGTCCTCCGGCCATCCTCACCCTCGGCGGCTCCGTGGGCGGGGAGCCGGTGGAGAACATCGATTTCCAGGTGGACGGCACCACCACCCTCGGCGACCTGGGGGTGGAGCTCCAGTACGCGCTGAACATCAATTCAAACCCCGTGGAGATCAACGAGGAAGGTCAGATCGTGGTGAGGGGCGAGGTCGGCACCTCGGCCACCATCGCCGACATCTCCATCACCGAGGACGGTCATCTCAACTCCGTGCTGGAAAGCGCCTTCACCTTCACCGAGACCCAGCAGGCCGAGGACAAGAAGAGCTTCTCCATGTCCACCATCGTCTACGACAGCCTGGGCGGCGAACACACGGTCAACTTCAGCTTCGAGAAGATAGCCGGAGCCAACGAGTGGATCTGGAACGCCAACATGGAGGGCAACGAGACCATCCTCAACGGCGGTTCGGGCCGGATCCGCTTCGCCGACAACGGTAGCGTCAGCAACTTCACCTATGACGACGATTCGGGCGCCCTTTCCTTCCAGCCCCAGTCGGGTTCCAGCGACGGGGCCTCCAACGTCATCCTGCACATCGATTACGGCGAGATCGGCAAGCTGACGGGATTGACCCAGTTCGAGGGTACCGGCAATCTGCAGTCCATCGCCGACGGCTACGGCACCGGGAGCCTGGTCGACTTCAACATCGACCAGTCCGGGATGATCACGGGCATCTTCTCCAACGACACCATGCAGACCATCGCCCAGATCGGGATCGCCCAGTTCAACAACCCGGCCGGACTTATCCGCTCGGCCAACAACACCTACACCCTGAGCGGGAACTCCGGGCAGGCCCTGGAGACCTTCGCCGGGGTGGGCAACAGCGTTACCCTGGTGCCGGGGGCGCTGGAGACCAGCAACGTCGACCTCGCCCAGGAGTTCACCAACCTGGTGGTGGCCCAGCGGGCCTTCCAGGCCAACAGCCGGGTGATCACCACCGCCGACCAGGTGATGCAGGAACTGGTCAACCTGATCCGGTAGCGTGGATGAATTGCTGTTGAAGTGATCGAAGCGGCCCGGCCGGGCAACCGGTTCGGGCCGCATTTTTCCGATGAGATCACAAGGAGCTAAAGTTCATGATCAAAGTAACGAAACTAAACGGTAGCGAGCTGGTGGTAAACGCCGATCTCATCGAGTTCATCGAGAGTACGCCCGATACGCTCATCAGCTTGACGACCGGACGCAAGATCATGGTCCTGGAGGACCTCGATACGGTCGTGGAACTGGCCATCGCCTTTCGGGGGAAAACCAGGTCCCATCCGGTTCCTTCAGGTGGTAACGGCTCGGTCTTCGAGGGTTGAACGCCTTTCGGGGCATGAGGCACGCGGAGAACAAAGGGGAGACCCAGGGTGGATATTGCAACCATTGCCGGGCTGGTGATCGCCTTCGGGTTGACCGTGTGGTCCATCATGTTGGGCGGCAGCCTGAGCGGGTTCATCGATATGCCGTCGGTCGCGGTGGTGATCGGAGGCACGTTCGGTGCGCTACTGATCAGTTTCCCCCTGCAGACGATCCTGGGTATTGCCGGGTTCTTCAAGAAGACCCTCCTGTTCGCCCTGGACGAACCCGGGGACGTCATCGAGAAGATGGTGAAGTACGCCGAGCGGGCCCGCCGGGAGGGCATGCTGGCCCTGGAGGAGGATTCTGAGAACGAGACCGATCCCTTCCTGCGCAAGGGGCTGCGGTTGGCCGTGGACGGGACCGATCCCCAGCTGCTGGAGAAGATCCTGGAGACCGATGTGGAGCAGCTCGAGAGCCGCCACGCCAACGGGGCCAAGGTCCTGTCCACAGGCGGAACCTTCGCGCCCGCCTTCGGCATGATCGGGACCCTGATCGGCCTGGTGAACATGCTCTCCAACCTCTCGGACCCTTCCCAGATCGGCGCCGGCATGGCCACCGCCCTGATCACCACCTTCTACGGGGCGGTGCTGGCCAACGTCGTCTTCCTGCCCCTGGCCGGGAAACTGGAGACCAGGTCCAAGGAGGAGATGATGATCAAGGAGATGATCATCGAGGGGATCATGGCCATCCAGAGCGGGGATTCGCCGCGCATCGTCGAGGAGAAGCTGAAATCCTTCCTGCCGCCGGCCGTGCGCCAGAAGATGGAAGAGGCCAAGGAGAAAGCCGCCTGACCGGCCGCCGGCTGCAACGGTTTCAATCAAGTCGGGATAGGTAAGGCATGGCCAAGAAAGCCAAGAACATCATCATCAAGCAGGGGCTCGACGAGTGGGTCATGACCTACGGGGACATGATGAGCCTGCTGCTGACGTTCTTCGTGCTCATCGTGTCTTTTTCCTCCATGCAGGAATCGAAGTTCCATGAGGCCGCCAGTTCCTTGCGGAATGCTTTCGGTGTCATGGGGCACCCCGAGTCCGTCATCGTTTTCGATACTCCCCTTGTTCCCAACAACAACCCCGGGAGTCAGGATGCGGATCTGCTGTACGAGGTGCGCAGCGTGGAAAAGGTGATCCTGGACGAGGATCTCCAGGACCAGGTGGCTGTGGAGATCAAGGACGAAGGCGTTCTGTTCCGGATCCAGGCCCCGTTCATGTTCGCATCCGGGAGCGCGGAGCTGAAAGCGGCGCCCCGCGGCGTGCTGACAAGAATGGCCCATCTGTTCAACAAGTTTCCCTATCAGGTTTCCATCCAGGGACACACCGACAACGTGCCCATCCGGTCGTCCAGGTTTCCCAGCAACTGGGAACTTTCCGCCGGCAGGGCCGTCGCGGTGGCACGATACTTTCAAAGCCTGGGGGTGCCGCCGGAGAACCTTGCGGCCACCGGATACGGCGAATACAGGCCCCTGGCGAGCAACGACACGGCCGAAGGTCGCAGCAGGAACCGCAGGGTGGAGATTTTTCTCAAATTGGACCGTAAGCGGTTGGCCAGGGAAAAACAGCTTCCTTTGGCGATGAAGGCGGAAAGCAAGGCGGGCGAATCGCCAACGCAGGATGAAAACAAGCCGGTGCGGCCAATTCTCGACCCGGTAACGAGTGAACTTTTTCACGGCAGGACGGGCATCTTGCCTGGGTACGGCAAGTAGCACAAGGAGCCCAACATGGCAGACAAGAAAGACGAAACCGCCGAGGAGAGCACACCCAGGAGCAAGGGCGGTTTGCTGGACAACAAGGCAATCCTGCTGGGGATCATCGTCGTTGTTCAGGTGGGTCTGGCCTTCGGACTCACGCAATTCGTGATCGTGCCCAAGCTGGGGACCGGTACGGCGGCGACGTCGGTAGAGGAGCCCGTGGACGATCCCACGACGGAGATGCCCCAGATGGGGGTCCTGGTGGGTTTGAATGAGATCATCGTTACCCTGCAGTCCAGTCCCAATCGTCCCCGTTACCTGCGGATAACTGTGGATCTGGAGGTCAAGGACCAGATGACGGCGGACATCGCGACGTCCCGGATTCCCCAGTTGCGGGATATCGTCATCATGACCCTGTCGGGCAAATCGGCCGAGGACCTGAATTCCCCGGAGGGCCGCAGGGGCCTGAGGGATGAGATATTCCGCAAGATCGACGCGAAC
>CAYPVD010000003.1:0-52704 GCA_964414055.1 uncultured Fibrobacteraceae bacterium | reverse complement strand
CCGCAATTTGGGTTGTGCGGGGATAACTGATTTTTTTTCCAATGACGGTGTTCCCTTTTTTCAAGAAGCCACCAATCAGGTTTTCTCATCGCGTCCCTCCAACGGGACTTCCGGGTTGATCGTTGCGGACTACGACAACGACGGGGACCTGGATTTCTATGCGCCCAATCCTGGTTGGGAAACCGTACCGCCGAACCCCCACTTCCACCGGATGTATCGGAATGACGGCGGGTATTTCACCGATGTGACCAGTACGGTCTTCGATGTGGCCCATGTGAATATGGAAACCATGAATGGGGCATGGGGGGATTACGACGGGGACGGATACCTGGATCTTCTGGTGGGTGTTGCTCCCACGGGGGCCTCGGGAGAGGATGCCAATGTTGCTTCCTTGGCTCTTTTTCATAACGAGCAGGCCAGTGGCGGCAGCAATGTGGATCGCGTATTCGTCGAAGTCACCGATTCGGGTATCCAGCTTGCCAATGAAGGGGTGTTCCCCCTGCTCTGGGTGGATTTCGACAAGGACCACGATATGGATCTTGTCACCTTTGTTTACCAGCAAAGTGATACTACCCAGTCGAAACTCTACCGCAATGTTGGTGGCTCTTTCGTGAATATATCCGCAACGCATTTCCTGGGGAGGGCTGATCTGGACAGGGGGCGGGAATTCGCTGCCGCCGGGGATTTCGACAATGACGGCGATCTGGACATCGCCTATCACGGCAAGACCATCCGCGGGTTTTTCCGCAACGATCTGGATAGTGCAACAGGTGATTTTTCTTTGGTGAGGGGATGGTTTGAAGAGCCGGGAGCCAACGAAAGCTGGTACACATCAGCCACTGGAATAGGGATATTCGATTTCGATCTGGACGGCTGGCTGGACTTCGGTATTTCCAACAATTATTCGAATACAGAAGGTACGGGCGCCCAACGTCTGCAAAGGAATCTTCCCGGTCAGATCGGGTTTTCGGAACAGGGGCTGACCCAAAGTCAGGTCCAGACCCGGAACCTGAGCCCGGTCGACTGGAACCTGGATGGATATACCGAACTGTTCATTTCTTCCCGTGATCCCGATGGCAATCCCATGAATTTTTTCTTCCGTAACCTGGATGCCGCCAACCAGACCGGGACCAACCACTGGGTGGGGATCCGGCTGGATGCCTCCGACCCGGACAGCAACGATTGTCCCTGCAATACCCGGGGCATCGGGGCCACCGTGATCGTGACGGCCAACGGCCAGACCCAGGCCCAGCTGGTGGACGGCGGCAGCGGGCATGCGGGCCAGCACGATCTGGACCTGACTTTCGGTCTGGGATCCTATGCCGGATCGGTGGATGTTGAAGTCCTGTGGCCCTGCGGCCAGACCCAGTACGCCACGGTGCCGGCGGATCAATACACAACCCTGCACCTGGGCTGGCCGACCATAACGACCTACAACGCCTATCTGGAATGGACCCCGGCCATGTCCACGGTGCATTGGGTGTTCGAGTGGGATACTCCCTCCCCGAGCGATGAATCCCTGGATTATATCGAGTTCCCCGACGGGGTTCCGGACGGCGGCGCCGTTGTGCATACGCTTTCTTCGGACCGTTCGGATGTGGATTACACGGTCCAGATGACGGCGCCCGGCACCTACCGGCATGTTTTCAAATGGCTGGACAGGCCGTGCGACCAGGTGATGAAGGTCAAGTACCGGATCCACAGCAGGGTCCTGGACAAGGAATATGTCGACGGAATAGCGCTGAATGTGCTGGCTTGCCCCCAGTCCTGATATTTGCGGAGGTGTCCTATGCTGTCCATGAAGACATTGATGATGGGTATGATCGTGGTGCTGCTGGCTGCCGGGCCGACGGGCGCGGCAACGGTCGATGGCGTGTTCGGCCTCAACCGGGTGTCTGACAGCACCTACCTGGCCGTCTGGGTTCCCCTCGCCGACGGCGCGGTGGTTACGGGCGTCAGCTGGTACCAGAATGACGACAGTACGGTATTTCCGGAGATCCGGGCCCAGGCCGGGGAGTTGTCCTGGCCGCCGGCGGCGACCCAGGCGGTGACCCTGGCCCGGGATGTTCCCGGGACCGCTTCCGCCTGGTCCGAATGGATTTTCGATCAGCCGGTGACCTCGGTCAGCGGCGGGCTGTACCTGTTTTTCCGGTTGCCACCGGGTTCGGTGTACCTCCACGAGGGTTCCGGCGGGGGGTTCGGCATGGGCTATACGACCGGCGACGGGGTCAGGCGGTGCTGGCTGTCGGGCCGTTCGGACCCTGGCGAGCGGGTGGCTGGATGCCGGGGAGCATCATGTCGATTGGGACGGCACCGACGACGGCGGTGCGCGTGCGGCCAGCGGGGTGTACCTGGTGCGCCTGGTGGCCGACGGCACCGTCACGACCCGACCTGTGATCATGGTGAAGTAGCTGATTCCTGCATGCAGGTGGTTCCAAGGAGGACGATATGACGAAGTGGTTGACGGCGATCCTGGTCTTGGTTGCGGCGTGTTCGGCGCAGGGGGCGACCTGGCGGGTGGAGCGGGACGGCAGCGGGGATTATTCGGTGATCCAGGATGCGGTGGATGCGGCGGCGTCCGGAGATACGATCCTGATCGGACCGGGGCGGTACGACGAGGGGAAGATCGTCACGACGGCGGGCTGGACGGAGAAGGTCCGGGTGCTGGTGACGCAGGCGGAGTTGACGCTCATCGGTGCGGGTCCCGACCAGACCATCATCGGGCCGTCGACGCCGTATGATCGGACGGTGCAGGGGGATGATCGGGGTATCGTCACGGGTCCGTATTTCGGCAATTACCGGGTATGGGTCATGGGCATCGGTTTCGAGAATATGTGGGGCGGAGTTGTCGGAACCTCAGCGCCGGACACCGAAATCGACAACTGCAGGTTTTTGGGAAGCTACCATGGTGTAGTAAGTTCCAGCAATGCCGACCTGAAAGTCAGCAATTGTGACTTTCAATATATAGACAGTAGGGGTTTGGGGATCTTGCTGTATACAAACTCCATGAACAATGTAGAGGTCTGGAATTGCAATTTCACTCTTGTGGATAATGGACCTGGTTACCAGGTCGCCGTCCAGTTCGATACGACCCTGGATGTCAACATCCATGACTGCAATTTTTTTGCAGGCAAGTACGGCTTGCAGTTCTCCGGTACCTGGGGCTCGGTGGCGGAAGTCGCCAACTGTCATTTTTCAGGGCAATCCCAAAATGGCCTTATTTTGAAAGGCCTGGTGTCGGCGCTGGTCCATGACTGTCTTTTCGACCAGCAGGGAACGGCCATATATGCCGGCGGGTATCTGCAGAACGGTGTCCTGATGTCGGAAGCGGATATCCAGCGGGTGGTCATCCAGGATGTCCAGGACTCGGCGATCGACCTGTATGCCATGGGCGATCTGCGGGTCAACGACAGCTACCTGGCGCACGGTGCGACCTACACGATCCAGGAGGTGTTCAACAAGGACGCGGCGGCGGGATTGCCGGTCCTGGATCTGACGAACAACGACTGGGGGACCACCGATGCGGAGACAATCGCCTCGTGGATCCACCTTGTCTATTACGAGGCAGATTTCATTCCCTATGTGGGGCAGCCGGTCGGCAACGAGGCGGTGGGCTGGGGGGACCTGAAGGCCCAGTTCCGTTGATTCGGATCAACGGAAAATGTCGATGCGCCGCCACTTGCCCGATACGAAGCGCCGGTACAGGGCGGCTCCCTGCAACAGGTAGCAGAAGCAGGCGCCGATCCACGCCGCCGTCACGTTGCCGCCGCGCATGACGATGAGGTACCACGTCAAGGGAATGAACATCCACCACATCAAGCCCAGGGTGACCAGCATGGTGTAGCGGGTGTCCCAGGCCCCGGCCAGGATCCCGCTGCTGAGCATGCGCGCCCCGTCGAAGTACTGGAAGATCGCCGCGATGACCGCCAGGCTCGCGCCCAGGGCCAGCACCTCGGGATCGTTGGTGAAGATCCTGAACAGCTGATGGCGCAGCAGGATCATGACCAGCGCCAGGGCCGTGGAGTAGTAGAACCCCAGCTTGTAGGTCTGGCGGCCGTAGCGCGCGGCGGCCTCCGGGTCGCCCGCTCCGATCCAGTTGCCCACCAGCACGCTGGCGGCGGTGGTCAGTCCCCACAGCGGCATGAAGCTGAATGAGAGCAGCTGGATGGTGATCTGGCTGGCGGCCAGGGGCACGGCCCCGGTGGTGCCCACGAAGATGGTGAACATCAAAAAGCCGCCCATGTCGATGAAGCCCTCCCAGGCCGAAGGCGCGCCCACCTTCACCATGCGCACGATGGCAGCCCGGTCCAGCGGGCGCGGTCGGTGCAGGTGGTAGCGGCGGCGCAGCCGGGGAGCCAGGGCCCACAACGCCAGGCTGATGGTGCCGATGGCGATGCCGCAGCTGGTGCCGATGGCCGCACCCTTGATGCCCATGGCCGGCACAGCCAGCAGGGTTCGCCCGCCCAGGGTGAAGCCCTTCCAGCCGAAGATCAGCCAGATATCCAGCACCAGGTTCACCAGGTTGCCGATGATGCCCGTGTACATGGGGATCTTCACGTCCTTGCGACCCTGGAAGAAGCCCATGAGGGCGAAGCCCGCCTGGGTGAACACGGCGCTCAGGCTGCGCCACTTGATGTAGGTGTAGGTCAGGGTCTGGACATCCGGGGGATTGCGGGTCCAGGGCAGCACCAGGTAGCTGTAGTAGCCGAAGATCATCAACGCCAGCCCGGAGGCCACGGCGATGTACAGGCCCTGCCAGGTGTAGTGGGCCACCCCGGCATCGTCGTCCTTGCCGTGGGCCTGGGAGACGAAGGTGCCGGTGATGCGGCTCAGGTTGTTGAACAGGGAGTAGGACGCCCAGGTCAGCATGCCGCCCAGGCCCCCGGCCGCCAGGGACAGACTGTCCACCCGGCCCAGCAGGGCGGTATCCACGGTCCACATCAAGGTCTGCGAGAGCATGGCCAGGATGGTGGGAGTGGCCAAGGCCATGATCTCACGACCATGGTGCACCACGAACAGGTCGCGCGGGGAATTTCGGTGGTGTTTGCTGGTGTTCAGGATCATCATCCCTATCATTGCAGATGAGGTCGATGCCGACAATATCGTGCCTGCACGCGGTGCGGAACAGGAGATCCCGGATGACCGGATTTTTGCCTCAGGCCCCGGGTCCCGTACGAGGCACGCTGAGCGTGCCGGGGGACAAGTCCGTTTCCCATCGTGCGGCCCTGTTCGGCCTCATTGCCGGGGGATCCTGCCGTGCAGTCGGCTGGCTGGATGCGGACGACACACGCCGCAGTCTGGAAGCCGTGCGGGCCCTCGGTGGCACGGCCTCCTACGACGGCGCCGTGCTGGATGTTGCCCCCGGACCGGTGCCCGCGGCCCTGCGGGACCCGGACGGCGAGCCTTTGACCCTGGATTGCGGCAACAGCGGTACCACCGTACGCCTGCTCATGGGCCTGCTGGCCGGCTGGTTGTCTCCCGAAGGCCCCGGTGTTGTTCTGACGGGGGACGCCTCCCTGAACGCCCGCCCCATGGGCAGGGTGATCGAGCTCTTGCGCACGATGGGCGCGGACATCACCTGCCTGGACCGGGAGGGCCGCCTGCCGGTGCTGGTCAGGGGTGCCGCCCTCGGCGGGGTGGCGCATCACCTGCCGGTGCCCTCGGCCCAGGTCAAGTCCGCCCTGCTGCTGGCCGGGCTGTTCGCCGCCGGCAGGACCGAGATCCACGGCGCGGGCGCCTCGCGGGACCACACCGAACGCCTGCTGCGGGTCATGGGCGTCGGACTGGAGGATCTGCCGCGGGGCGGCTTGGCTCTCGCGCGGGGACAGCGGCCCGGCACCTTCGACATCGCCGTTCCGGGCGACCCCTCCTCGGCGGCCTTCTTTCTGACCGCCGCGGCCATGATCCCCGGCTCGCAGGTGACGGTGCGGGGCCATGCCCTCAACGAGGGGCGCATCGGGGCCCTGAAGGTTCTGCGCCGGGCCGGGGCCACCGTGACCATCGACCGGGCCCGGGGGCCGCGCGACGGCGAGATGATCGGCGACGTGACGGTGGAGGCCCGTGACCTGCGGCCGGTGGTCATCGGGCCGCGGGAGATCCCCGCCCTGGTGGACGAGATCCCCGTGCTCGCGGTGCTGGCCACGGCCTTGCCCGGCAAGAGCGTCATCACCGGGGCGGCCGAGCTGCGGGTCAAGGAGTCGGACCGGTTGGCCCTGATGGCCACGGGCCTGGGGCGGCTGGGCGCACGGGTCGTCGAGCTTCCCGACGGGTTGGAGATCACCGGTCCCGTGCGGCTGCGCGGCGGGACCGAAAATGATCCGATGGTGCTGGAGACGGCCGGCGACCACCGTGTGGCCATGGCCATGGCCGTGGCGGCGCTGACCGCCGAGGGACGCTGCGCACTGGACGATCCGGCCTGCGTCGCGGTATCCTACCCCGACTTTTTCACCGCCCTGGACGAGCTGCTGGACCGGGGCTGACCGACGGAGATCTCATGCTGCGTTACCTGCTGGCCGGCGAGAGCCACGGACCCGCCCTGGTGGGGATCCTCGAGGGGTTTCCCGCCGGTCTGGTCATCAAGGAGAGCTTCGTCAACGCCGAGCTGGATCTCAGGCGGATGGGTTACGGCCGCGGGCTGCGCGCCACGGGCATCGAGCAGGACCGGGTGGAGTTCCTGGCGGGGTTCTGGCGGGGCAAGACGTTGGGCTCGCCCATCGCCTTCACCATCGCCAACCGCGACTTCGAGCTGCGCAAGGGCAAGCCGGCCCAGCGCTGGCGGGTACCCCGGCCCGGCCATGCCGACCTGCCGGGCCTGATCCGCTACGGGTACGACGATTGTGCCCCGGTGGCCGAGCGCGCCAGCGCCCGCTCGACCGCCGCCTACACCGCCGCCGGAGCCTGCGCCAAGGCCCTGCTGGCCCGCTTCGGCATCGCCGTGCTGTCGCATGTGACCATGGTGGGCGGGGTCGCTGCCGCTGGTCCCGAGCCCACGTCCGCGCGCCTGAAGCGGATCCGCAAGGGTCGGCCCCTGCGCTGCCTCGATACCGCCGCCGAGAAGCGCATGACCGCGGCCATCGACGCGGCCCTGACCGACGGCGTGACCCTGGGTGGCGTGTTCGAGGTGCGGGCCTTCGGCGTGCCCGCGGGGCTGGGTACATACGCCCACCCTGACCGGCGCCTGGACGCCCGGCTGGCTGGCGAGATCATGGGCATCCCTGCGGTCAAGGCCGTGGAGATCGGCGAGGGCATCACCGTGGCCGGCGTGGACGGCCACCAGGCCCACGACGAGATCTTCCCCGACGGCAAGGGGGGCGTGGAGCGCCGGACCAACCGTGCCGGAGGACTCGAAGGCGGCGTGACCAACGGCGAGCCCGTGGTCGTGCGCGGCTTCGTCAAGCCCATCAGCAGCCAGCAGCGCCCGCTGGCCAGCGTGGACCTGAGCACGCACAAGACGGCCCGCGCGGCCTGGGTGCGGTCGGACACCTGCGTGGTGCCGGCCGCGGGCATCGTGGCCGAGGCGGCCGTGGCCTGGTGTCTGGCCGCCGAATTGACCAGTTTTCTGGGCGGAGACGATCTGGATGTGATGCTGCGGCGCGGCAAGGAGCTTACGGGATGGAAAACAGCATGAGCAACGAGACGGGTTTCGCATCGTTCCTGGACGAGATGAAGTGGCGCGGCTTCTTTGAGCAGTGCACCGACGAGGATGCTCTGGCCGAACTGCTGGCCACCGGGACGGTGACCGCGTACATCGGTTTCGATCCCACCGCCGACAGCCTGCACGTGGGTAGCCTGCTGCCCATCATGGGCCTGGTGCACCTGCAGCGACACGGGCACCGTCCCCTGGCCATCGTGGGCGGAGCCACGGCCATGGTGGGCGATCCCAGTGGTCGCACCGAGTTGCGCAGCATGCTCACCCTGGAACAGATCGAGCACAATCTGCAAGGCATCAAGGGGCAACTGGCCCATTACCTGCGCTTCGGCGACGGTCCGCAGGACGGTCTGATGCTGAACAACGCCGACTGGCTCAAGGACTTCGGCTACCTGGAATTCCTGCGCGAGTACGGATCCTACTTCAGCGTCAACCAGATGCTGACGCGCGACTCGGTCAAGACCCGCATGGAGCACGGCCTGTCCTTCATCGAATTCAACTACATGATCCTGCAGGCCTTCGACTTCATGGTCCTGAACCGGGATCACGGTTGCCGGCTGCAGATGGGCGGCAGCGACCAGTGGGGCAACATCTGCTCGGGCATCGATCTTACGCGCAGGGTGAACCGCCAGGAGGTCTACGGCCTGACCTTCCCGCTGATGATGACCGCCGCGGGCACCAAGATGGGCAAGACCGCCTCGGGTGCGGTGTGGCTGGCGGCCGAGCGCACCAGCGTGCACGACTTCTACCAGTACTGGATCAACGTGGACGACCGCGACGTGGCGCGTTTCCTGCGGCTGTACACCCTGTTGCCGCGCGAGCGCATCGAGGAACTGGAACAGCTCCGGGGGGCGGACATCCGGGAGGCCAAGCAGGTGCTGGCCCGCGAGGTCACGACCCTGCTGCACGGCGTCGAGGCGGCCGAGGCGGCGGCGCAGGCGGCGCAGGCGCTGTTCGGCGGTGGCGGGGACGCGAGCAGCGTTCCCAGCAGCCAACGGCCGGCGACGGACCTTGCGGGCGAGGGGCTGCTGTTGCTGGAGGTGCTGGTTTCCACGGACCTGTTGGGGAGCAAGGGCGAGGCGCGGCGCATGATCCGCCAGCAGGCGGTGCGCGTCAACGGGACCGTGATCAAGGACGAGATGCACCGCCTGACGGCGAACGACATCCAGGACGGACGCATCGCCCTGCAGGTGGGCAAGAAGCGGCACCACCACCTCCTGGTGGATTGATCCCCGCGGTTTGTTCCCCAGGAAGCCGTTTCCCGTCCGGTTTTGAGGCTGTAAACGGATATATTTCCATTGGTTACGAACTTTCCTTATAAAAAAATACAGTTTTCTCCATATCAAGCTCTTTCTTGAGCTGTCGATCAAGACGGGTCAACACAGGGGGAGCAGCTTCAGCATCCTGGCCCACGGTCGGGGTCAGGACCAGCAAGGACCGGCATCACATGAAATCACTTCAAAACCTGGTTGCGGCCGCCGGAGGCCCCAGTGCCCGTCCCGATTCCATCGTCAGCCTCATGGAGGTCATCGAGGATCCCCTTGTGGACGCCCACCAACTGTTGCCGGTGGTCCAGCGCGACCCGGGATTGACGGCGGGCCTGTTGAAGCTGTGCAATTCCCCTCTTTACGGTTTCAAGCGTCGCATCGGTTCGCCCGGGGAGGCCCTGGTGCTGGTGGGCAACCTGACCTTCGCCCGGCTCTGCTTCACCCTCAGCCTCGAGCCCGTGCTGCACAACGACCTGCCCGGGTACCACCTGGATTTGGACACCCTGTGGCAGCACAGCCTGGCCACCGCCTACGGGGCGGGCTTTCTCATGAAGATATCAGGGCACGGGGCCTTGAAGGAGAGGGCGTTCACCGCCGGTCTGTTGCATGATATCGGCAAGCTGGCCCTGGATGAGGTTCTGGCTCAGGGCCCCGGGGACGAGGCCGAACCCCAGCGGGTGACCAGGGAACTGGAAATCGCCCACGCAGGCCATGACCACGCGGAGGTGGGTGCGGCGTTGCTCGAAAGCTGGAATCTTCCCGAACAGATCATCCGGGCCGTGCGCTGGCACCATCAGCCGCAGCAGGCGCCGGCCGGGGAGAAACTGCCGGCGGCGGTGCATGTGGCCAACAAGGTGGCCAAGATCGTGTCCCGCCTCCAGGCGGGGTCCCAGGCCCTGGACAGCTGGGTGGAGAGCGTCTGCAAGGACGACGCCTTTTCTGCCGAAGCGGTCGGCAAGCTGGCCGGACAGATCGCCTCCACGCGTCAGAACATCCTGTCCCTGGCCATCGGCCCGACCCTTTGATGGCGCTATCGGTTTCCATGCCTTAACATGCCCGGTATGAATCCGGAAACTCGGGCCGTGCCGGAGCGCATAACCCGGGCGTGTCGCGTCTCTCCAGCGTCAGGATATGCAGCCATGACAGGTTTTCTCCCTCGCTCAGCTTTCTCCGTCGTCCTCGTGGCCACGATCCTCACCGGTGCCGCCCTGGCCAACCAGGACTACGAGACCGCCTTGTCCCGCACCGAGGCCCTGACCGCGGACCTGCAATCCTACGAGCTGCACGGGACCATGCTCATGGCGACCAACGTCAAGGGCCAAACCGGCGGCATGGAGATGGAAGCCGAGCTGTTCGCCGCCGCCCGCTATCCCGACCGCCTGGTCAGCCGCCAGGAAGGCAGCTTCTTCAAGCTGAACCTGGGCGTGGGCCCGGAACACTCCTGGTTCTACCTGGGCCAGAAGAACACCTGTTTCCTGGGTGAGCCCATCCGGCTCAGCCGCGAGCTGAAGGCGGACCAGAACATGGAGCTGGTCCCGGAGCAGGTCTTCAATTTTTTCGCCGGTCTGGGCCAAACTTTGTTGCCGTCGGGGCTCGAGGTGGGCGGGGAGACGGGCCACGAGGTCTATCGATTGGGCGAGAGGGAGATCCCCTGCCAGGTCTTCACCAGTCCCGCGGTTCCCGCCGAGGGGAAGGGACCCCGGAAATACTGGTACGATCCGCAGTCCGGTCTGGTGCTCAAGGCCGTCATGTCCGTGACGGGCATGCGCAACGGCATGGAGATGGAGCAGACCCTGACCTACGAGACGACCAGCTTCACCCTCAACGAGCCGGTGGCTGACGAGGTCTTCACGTTCGAGGTGCCGGCCGGCGCCAAGGTGGTGGATCAGCTGGACCAGCTGGTCAACCCCGATTCCATGACCGGCCAGCTCGCCCCCGACATTTCCTTCACTGATCTCGACGGCAACACCCTTAAGCTGTCCGACTTCCGGGGCAAGGTCGTGTTCCTGGATTTCTGGGCCACGTGGTGCGGTCCCTGCAAGATGGAGATGCCCCACCTGCAGGTCCTGCACGAGGAGCTGGGAGGCAAGGGGGACCTGGTATTCCTGGCCGCCAGCAGCGAGGACCCCGCCACCATAAAGGCCTTCCTGCAGAAGCACGGCTACACGTTCAAGGTCGTACGGGTCGCGGCCGAGGACGCCGCGGGCAAGTACAAGGCCACCAGCATTCCCACCGGTCTGGTCATCGACAAGGAAGGGATGATCAGGGCCCACATGGTGGGGGCCCAGTCCGAGCAGCAACTGCGGCGGGCCCTGGCCAGGGCGGGCATAGGCGAGTAGTGAGCCTGCGGCTCCAGGGCAACTTCAGTGTCCGCCGGTCAAGGGGCAGCCGTGGGCGTCCACGGGTGTGCCCGGGGGCGTGCCGGGGCACCGGTCGCGTCCGTCCCGGACCCCGTCGCCGTCGTTGTCCAGATCGGGACACCCGTCCTGATCCTCGTATCCGTCCAGGTCTTCAGCCTGCTGGGGGCAGTTGTCCCTGACGTCGGGGATGCCGTCGTGGTCGTTGTCCGGGTCGGGACAGCCGTCCAGGTCGTTGAACCCGTCCCTGTCCTCGGCCTGATGGGGGCACAGATCCCGGTCGTCCGGCACGCCGTCCCCGTCCGCGTCATGATTGCCGAACCACCACGTGAGGCCGATGAACCCGGCCCCGGCGGCGCGGTTGGCATCTACGTGATCGGGTCCCCAGATGCTGCTCAGCCCGATGTCGTCCAGGTCGTTGCCCTGCCTCACCTGGTAGATGGCGCGGGTGTTCAGCTCCAGCCGCTCGGTTACCCGCCACCGTACCCCCATGCTCAGTTCCAGGGTCAGGTCCGTACCCTCGAGGGTGCTGCTTCGGCCGTCTATGTCGTAGCCGGTGACCGCATCGCCGCCGGCGAACCAGCCCGGGTCGCCGTCCGGATGCCGGATGACCTTCCAGGAGGTCAGGCCGATTCCTGTCCCCAGGAAAGGCGTCAACCGGGAGGAGGCTGCGAACTGGTAATCGATGCCGGCCATGGGCTGGGTGATGAGGGTGTAGAAGGGCGGCTCGCCCGCGGTGGACCAGCCGGCCTCCTGGCCCGGTGCCGTCACTCCGCTGCGCACGAAACCGTTGCGCAGGGAAAGGCGCCATTGCCAGCCCCGGCCCAGCTCACGCACCAGCGAGATCCCTGCGAAACGGTCCACGCTGCTGTAGTCCCAGCTGCCGTCCTCGAGCTTGATCACCCCGCCTGTGAGTTCCAGGCCGGTCCGGTCACCCGGCAGGATCGCCCCTGAGGGCGTAGCGGCCAGGAAGGCAAGGGCCGCTCCGAGCACGGCCGAGATGACAAGGTTGCGTGGAAAATGGAAAAAAAAAGTTGGCATCAGCAATCTCCGCCGGATGGGTAACCGGATATTTTTCGTCCTCGCTGCGTTCCTTCATGGCCAGTGCAGACTAACGGGATGGATTCTAGGGGTTCGCAACGGTTTTGGCAATCCCCCGGCAGGCCTGCGGCCGACTCGGATCCACTATTGCATTGCAAAACGGGCTAAGGTTGCTACTATTTCTGACGATGTGGATTGCCTGGGACCAACTTCCCGCCTAATAGACGTGAATTAACGCAGTTAAGCAGGACATGGGTGAGCCCTGGGCGGGGAGTCGCACCACCAACAAAAAGAGAATCGCCTTGATTATCCAGCACTACCTCCAGCTGTTAAGCCACCACCGCAAGCTCGTGGGCAAGATCCTCCTGTGGGTGACCTTGGCCACGGTGGTCCTGAGTCTGTTGTTGTTGGTCATCATGCCCAAGTATACGGCCACGACCAGCGTGGTCATGGTGCCGACGGATCCTGAACTGGCCTTCACCCGCGGGTGGGTCGGCTCCAGCCAGTACAATCCCACGGCGTTCATGGCCCAGACCCAGGTGGAGTACCTGCTCAGCATGCCGGTGGCCAGGGCCACCCTTGACCAGCTGATGGAGGAATATGCGGCGGAGATGGCCGCAGTGGCCAATCCCGGGGGTCTGCGGGGAATCATGACCTCTGTGGTCAAGTCCATGCGCTACGCCTATTTCTGGACCTGGAACACCCTGAATTACGGCAAGTACATCCCCCTGACCACCTATGAATCCTACTTGGCGCTGCTGCGCAAGGGGACCAAGGTCGAGGTGGTCGAAGGGTCTTTCGTGATGCAGATATCGGTCACCCTGCCGGATGGGAAGCTGGCTGCGCGTGCGGCCAATGTCCTGGCCGAGGCCTACCAGGAGGAAATCGCCAAGGAGTTCTCCCTGACCGGCACCGAGCTGCAGGGTTTCTTCGACCGGGAAATCGCCCGCCGCCAGGCCGTGGTCGACAGTCTGGTCAACGAGGAGATCAACCTCGGCCGGGAACTCGGCGTGCTTTCCCTCAACGAGCAGAAGGCGGCCCTGCAGTCGGCCATGGATTCGGAGTTGACCGCCCTGACGGGCGCGCAGGTGGATCTGGCGCAACTGGAATCGAAAGTGGCGGCCCTGAAGGAACAGATCGGCAGCATCACGCAGCAGGACGTGCTGGCGCAGATGGACGAGGATCTGGCCATGCAGGAGGTCCAGCGCCAGGTGCTGGAGAGGTCCATCGTCGCCCACCGGGCGAACCTCGATGGATTCAACCGGCAGCTGGAAGATCTGGCCGCCAAGGCTCAGCCGCTGCAGGCGGTGACCCTCAAGCGGGAGAATGCCGAGGCCAACCTGCAGGATCTCGTGCAGCGCAAGCTGGATGTCTATCTGTCCACCTATGCCTCCTTGTCCGAGGTGCGGACCATCAGCCCCGCGATCCAGCCGAAGTACCCCAGCTCGCCCGAGGTCCTGGTGTATGCCATCATCGCCTTCATCGCCGGGCTGTTCATTGCCATCTTCGTGCTCATCGCCATCGATTCGACGAGCGAATCGGTCAAGACCTTCCCGGACCTGTTCAACGTGACGGGGAAAAAGGCCCTGGCCTTCATCGATCCGCTCATGAGCGCCCAGGCCCGCGGTCGCCCCGTGCGGCTGCTGGGCCGGTTCGACTTCCTGACCGGGCGGATTCCCGACCTCGTGCACCGACTTTCGGGACGGGGCACGGATCCGCAGAAACCACTGGATATCGTTTGCTTCGGGGGGGAGAAGGTCGGCCTGGATGCGGCCGTGACCCTGTGTTCGGCCCTGGCCATGGAAGGCAAGCGGGTCGTGTGCGATTTGCCGGAGGGCATGGCTGCGCCTACGCTGCCGGCGAAGACAGCCGGCCTGGTCAGCTTCGGCAAGGGTACCTCACCCGATCCGGGGGCCGTCTATCTGCGTCTGGATACGGTCACGACCCCCTGGGACCGCCTGCGCGGGGACAGCAGCCAGGGGTTCATCTGCGCCGTCAAGGCGGGCCTGTTCAGCGAGGATCGCCTGGCCGCGTTCCGCGACGAGGCCCAAGAGGCCGGGCAGGACAAGGTGGACTTCATCCTGGTCGCCGATTAGCGGCAGGATATTCCTGACAGAACGGTGTTCCCGCGCTGCGGGGGATGGATTCGCGGGCGGCGTTGGGTCGTCGCCCTCGGGGGAGGCGTTTCTTGAAAGACGGCATTTGCGAGGGGCCCTACGACGGGGATTTCGATCACCCCAACTTCTACCGGAACTGTCCCAGTGTCCTGTCTGCGCTGCGGTTCTGGGCCGAACATACTCCTGATAAGACGTGCCATCTCTATCTCGCCGAGGGCGAGATGGAAGCGGACCGGCTGACCTTCGCCACGCTGGACGAGGATGCCCGCCGGCTCGGCGCCTGGATCCAGGACCGGGGCCTGGCCGGCAAGCCCATCCTGCTCATGCAACCCCCCGGGTTGGATTTCGTCCGCTCCTTCTTCGGCTGCATGTACGGCGGGGCCATCGCCGTGCCCGCCTTCCCGCCCCGTTCGCGCCGGGTGGACAAACGCATCGAGGCCATCGTGAACGACTGCCGGGCCGCCGCGGTGTTCACCAACAGCGTGGCCTACGACGTCACCGCCTCACAGATGGAAACACCGGACCGCCCGGTCCTGGCCACCGACACCCTGGAGTCCGACCCCGATTCGTGGCGGGATCCTGGTCTCGACCACGACAGCATCGCCCTGCTGCAGTACACCTCCGGCTCCACCAAGGCCCCCAAGGGTGTGATGGTCACCAACGGCAACCTGCTGCACAACCTGGATTGCATAGCGCGGCACGGCGGGATGACTCCAAACACGGTCATGGGCATCTGGATCCCGTTCTTCCACGACATGGGACTGGTCTCCGGCCTGGTGTTGCCGGTGGTGGTGGGGTGTGATGCGGTGATCATGTCGCCGGCGGCTTTCCTCAAGAAGCCCGTCCGTTGGTTGCGGATGATTTCCGAATTCAAGGTGGAATCCTCACCGGCGCCCAATTTCGCCTTCGAATTGTGCACGGCCATGGTGACCGATGAGGAATGCGAGGGGCTGGACCTGAGCAGCTGGCGCATGGCCTGGAACGGTGCCGAGCCGGTGCGGGCGGAGACCCTGCACGCCTTTCAGCGTAAATTCGAGCCTTACGGGCTGCGGCCGGGCACGCTGTCACCTTGCTACGGCATGGCCGAGACGACCCTGTGCGCCTCGGCCACCAGCTACAAGCACCCATTCCAAACGACACTGGTGGACAAGGCTGCCCTGGAAAAGAACCGCATCGAGCGCCGGGACCGCCCCGATGAGACCACCTTCGAGCTGGTCAGTTCCGGCGTGGTCAGCCACGAGTTCGATGTTCGCATCGTTGACCCGGGCACCCTGGAGGAATGCCCACCCGACATCATCGGCGAGATCTGGTGCACGGCTCCCAGCGTGGCCGCGGGCTACTGGCAACGGTCGGAGGAAACCGAGGAAGGCTTCGGGGCCCGCATTGCCGGCACGGGCGAGGGGCCGTATCTGCGTACCGGAGACCTGGGATGTTTCCTGGACGGTGAGTTGTACGTCACCGGCAGACTGAAGGATCTGATCATCGTCGGCGGCCGGAACATCTATCCCCAGGACGTGGAATTCGTGGTCACCGAATGCCATCCCGCCCTGCAGCCGGGCAGCTGCGCCGCAGTGGCCCTGGAAGTCGACGGGCGTGAGACCCTGGGCGTATTTCCCGAAATCGGCCGCACCTACCGCAAGAATTTCGACGCCAAAGAGATTTTCCAGGCCATTCGCGAGGCCATCTCGGAAAATTTCGAGCTCTCGGTGCAGACCATCGGACTGGTGCAGCCCTATGCCATACCCAAAACCTCCAGCGGCAAGATCGCGCGGCAGATCTGCAAGCGCCTGTACCTGGGCGGGGAGCTGCAGCTGCTGGACGAGTGGAAGGCCGAAGCCCCGCGTGCGGAGATATCGACCGAGGCCACCGGAGCCTTCGCCGCCCTGGCCTCCCGTCTGGACGAACGCAACGACCGCGAGCGTCAGCGCCTGCTGACCCGGTTCCTGCAGGATATCCTCATGGAAGTGGCGGGGCTTGCGGAGCGGCCGGACCCGACCCTGGGTTTCGCGGCCATGGGCATCGATTCCATGATGGCCGTCAAGCTGGCCCGCCGCCTGCAGAGCGAGCTGGGGTCGGACATCGATCTGCCGGCGACCCTGCTGTTCGACCGGCCCAACATCGCTGAGCTGGCCGGCTATCTGGCCGGGCAACTGGCCCACGCCGAGGCCGGCCCCCTGGCCGCTGCGGATCCCGCGGCTGTCCATGCCCACGCCCCCATCGCCGTGGTGGGAATGAGCTGCCGCTTTCCGGGCGCCGATTCCCCGGAGGAGTTCTGGGAACTGCTGGTCGACGGCCGCGACGCCATCAGCGAGACCCCGGCCGACCGCTGGGACAACGAGCTCTACTACGACCCCGATCCCAATGCCCCCGGCAAGGTCTCCACCCGCTGGGGCGGTTTCATCAGGGACATCGACAAGTTCGACGCGGCCTTCTTCGGCGTCAGTCCGCGCGAGGCCGAGAGTCTGGATCCCCAGCAGAGGCTGCTGCTGGAGCAGACCTGGCTGGCCCTGGAGGATGCCGGTTTGAGCGTCCGCCAGGTGCGCGGTTCACGCACGGGCGTGTTCGTGGGCATGAGCACCAAGGATTACTACGGCCTGGTCCAGAGCCGGGGACAGGACAAGATCGACGCCTACCAGGCCACCGGGGCCGCTTCGAGCGCGGCCGCGGGCAGGTTGTCCTACTTCTTCGGCTTCAAGGGGCCGTGCGTGGCCCTGGACACCGCCTGCAGTTCTTCCCTGGTGGCGGTGCACCACGCTGTGCAGAGCCTGCGTCGGGGAGAGTGCGATCTGGTGGTGGCCGGCGGCGTCAACGCCATCCTGACGCCCGACGTGACCATCAGCTTCTCCAAGGCCCGCCTGATGGCTCCGGACGGCCGCTGCAAGGCCTTCGACGCGGCGGCCAACGGCTACGTGCGCGGCGAGGGATGCGGCATGGTCGTCCTCAAGCGCCTGGATGAGGCGGTGCGGGACGGCGACCGGATCCTGGGCGTGATCCGCGGCAGCGCCGTGAATCAGGACGGGGACAGTTCCGGCCTGACCGTGCCCAATGGACCCAGCCAGGAGGCGGTCATCGAAGCCGCGCTCCAGGACGCGGGGGTGGCTCCGGACGCGGTGACCTACCTGGAGGCCCACGGTACGGGCACCTCCCTGGGCGATCCCATCGAGGTGCAGGCCGCCGCCGCGGTGCTGGCCCCGGGCCACTCCGAGCAGAGGCCCCTGTTGCTGGGCTCGGTCAAGACCAACATCGGCCATCTGGAGTCCGCCGCCGGGGTCGCCGGCCTGTGCAAGGCATTGATGGCGCTCGACCGGGGAAGGATCCCGGCCACGCTGCACTACAAGGAACCCAACCCCTACATCCCCTGGGACCGGTTGGCGGTCAAGGTCGTGGACAAGGCCATGGACTGGCCCGAGGATCGGCCGCGCATCGCCGGGATCAGCTCCTTCGGTTTCGCCGGGACCAATGCCCACGTGGTCGTCGAGGCGCCTCCCCGGATCGCCCCGCCCGCTGGGGACGAGGAGTCCGGCTCCGGCCTGCTGGTGCTTTCGGCGCGTACGACCGCGGATCTCACCGCGCTGGCCGGCCGTTACAGGGAGTACCTGCGGTCCTTGACAGGCGCCGAGTTGCGAGACGCCCTCTTCACGGTGAACACGGCCCGCAGCCGGTTCGAGCAACGCGCGGCGGTGGCCTTCACCTCAGCCGAGGAACTGGATGCAGGGCTGCAGGCGGTGGCGGAAGAGGCGGTGGAAAAAGGCGTGGTGAGCGGGTCCTTTGCCGGCGGTCTGGCGCCGGTGACCGCCTTCCTGTTCACGGGCCAGGGTTCCCAATATCCGGGTATGGGGCGTGAACTCCATGATCATCAGCCCGTGTTCAGATCCATGCTGGACCGCTGCGCGGGGGTGTTCGACGGCCTGAAGGAGGCGGGGGCCCCGGGATTGCTGGAGGTGATGTTTGGCGAGGACGCCGATCTGCTGAAACAGACCGCCTACACCCAGCCCGCCCTGTTCGCCCTGGAGGTGGCGCTGGCGGCCCTGTGGGAAAGCTGGGGCGTACAGCCGGATTTCCTGCTGGGGCACAGCGTGGGGGAGATCGCGGCGGTCTGTGCGGCCGGCGCCTTCACCCCCGAGGACGGCATGAAGCTCATCTGCGCCCGGGCCCGGCTCATGGGATCCCTGCCCGCCGGCGGAGCGATGGCCTCCATCCAGGCCGAGCCGAGTGCGGTGGAAAAGTTCGCCGCGGAGGCCGGTCTCGATATCGCAGCCTACAACGGGCGCGATACGGTGGTCAGTGGCGAGGCGGCCGATATCGAGGCGCTCTGTTCGCTTCTCAAGGCCGAGGGTGTTCGCCACACGGTGCTGAAGACCTCCCATGCCTTCCATAGCCGACTGATGGACCCTGTCCTGGACGAGTTCCGCAGCGTCGCGGCGGATATCCAGGCAAGTCCCTTGCGGATTCCCGTGGTCAGCAACCTGACGGGCGAGGTGCTGGAGGCCGGCCATGTCATCGAACCCGGCTACTGGGCCGACCACATCCGCAACCCGGTGCGTTTCGCCACGGGGGTGGCCGTGCTGGCCGAGCAGGGTGTCGGGGCGGTGCTGGAGATCGGCCCGCATCCGGTGCTGGTGACCATGGGTCAGCAGTGCTGGCCGGGGGAACTGGCCTCCGGAGAGCCCCCTGTGCAACCGCTGTGGACCGCATCCCTGCGCCGGGACCAGTCGGCGGACCGTCAGGTATTCAAGGCGGCCGGGGCCCTGTTCACCGCGGGCGTGGAACCCGATTTCAAGGCCATGGAGGGAGCGGCCCTGACGCGTCGTCGCAAGGTGTCGGTTCCGCATTACCCCTTCGCCCGCAAGAGATTCTGGGTGGATGTTCCCGAGGATCTGCGCAGCCCCCGTGCCCTTCTGACTCCCTATCTGTATCGGGTCGCCTGGCACGACTCACCCCTGCCGGACACAGGCGAATTGCCGACCGGCCCCTGGCTGCTGGTGGGCAGGGGGCATGGCCTGGGGTCGGTGCTGGCGGAGAAGCTGCGCCACCTGGGGCGGAAGGTGACGGAGGTTCCTGCCGGCGAGGATGCGGTCGCCGCCCTGGAGAAGTGGCTCGCCGCCGACGGGGCCGACGGCCGGGGACGCGTGCTGTTTCTCGGTGGTGTGGACCATGCGCAGGCCGATGACTTCACCTCCCTGCTGGAGTCCCGCGCCGAGGGCGTGGGCAGGGCCCTGTCCCTGGTGCGCGCGATGATCACCTCGGGCGTATCCGCCCGGCTGACACTGGTCACCCGCGGCGCACAGGGTGTTCTGGCGGACGATGCCCCGGCCCCGGCCCAGGCGACCCTGTGGGGTCTGGGCAAGGTCCTGGACGCCGAGCATCCGGAATTGTGGGATCGGTGCGTGGATCTGGATCCGCAGGGAGATCGGGACGAGGCTTCCCTGTTGCTGAAGGTCATGGCTGCCGAAGACGGCGAGGACCTCGTGGCCCTGCGCGGCGGCAGGCGGCTGGTGGCGCGTCTGGAACCCCTCGACGCCATGGAATTGCCTCCCCGACTCGAGACCGCTTCCGGCGGCACCATGCTGATCACCGGCGGCCTGGGCGCCCTGGGCCTGAAAACCGCCGTCAGGATGGCTGAACGCGGGGCCCCGGCCCTGGTGCTGACCAGCCGCCGGGAGCCTTCTGACGTCGCGGCCGGGGTCATCGCCGAGCTGGCGGAATCCGGTTGCCGCGTCGAGGTGATGTGCGCGGATGTGGGGACCGAGGAGGGGGTCCGGGACCTGCTCGATCGGATCGAAGCAGCGGATCTGCCGCCGCTGGCGGGCGTGATCCATGCCGCCGGAGTGGTGGACTCCAGGCCCCTGGAGCAGATCGACACCGAGTCCCTGGAAACAGTGCTGGCGGGCAAGATGAACGGGGCCTGGTTGCTGGATCACCTGACGCGGGAACGGGGTCTGGAACTGTCCCTGTTCGTGTGCTTCTCGTCCATTGCGGCGGTGTGGGGCGGTCACAGCCAGGGCCATTACGCGGCGGCCAACGCGTTCCTCGATACCCTCATGGCCCGGCGGCGCGCGGACGGGTTGCCGGGCGTGGCGGTGAATTTCGGGCCGGTCGCCGGTGTCGGTATGGCAGCAGGCGAAGATGCGGGAGCGTGGCTGGAGAGGCGGGGGCTGCGTCTGGTCCCGGTGCAGCTGGCGCTGACCGGTCTGGAGGCTCTTGCCGGTGCCGGGCATTCGGGCGTGGTGGCCGGGGTGAACTGGGCGGTATTCCGTCCCCTCATGGAGAGCATGCGGCATCGCCCCCTGTTCGACACGATCCCCGCGGAGGAGCTGGAATCCGAGGCTCCCTCCGCCACGGCGGCAGGTTCGGCCCTGGTGGAAGAGCTGCAGAATGCCGCCCCCGCCGAACGTCATGACCTGATGGTCCAGGCGGCGGTGGCCATCCTGGCCGATGTGCTGCGCCAGCCTGCCCAAGAGATCAACCCCCAGGCGGGTTTCTTCGACCTGGGAATGGATTCGCTGATGGCGGTGGAGTTCCGCAATCGCCTGGAAAAGGTCCTGGGCTGTCGCCTGCCCGCCACCCTGGTGATGGATCAACCGAACCTGGATGCCGCCGCCGACCATATCCTGCAGAACGTTCTGAACCTGGAGGAGAAACAGGCGCAGAAGGTGGTCGTAGTCACCGGGTCGGACGAACGGATCGCAGTGATCGGCCTGAGCTGTCGCTTCCCGGGCGCCGAGGATGCGGAGGCCTTCTGGCGTCTGCTCGACGAGGGTGTCGATGCCACCTGCGAGATTCCGGCCGACCGCTGGAACGTGGACGACTATTACGACCCGGATCCCGATACCGCGGGCACCATGTACGTCAGGCGGGGCGGGTTCATCAACGACGTCGACAGGTTCGATCCGCGCTTTTTCGGGATCTCCCCGCGGGAGGCCGTGAGCATGGATCCCCAGCACCGGCTGTTGCTCGAGCAGGCCTGGCATGCCCTGGAGAATGCGGGGATCGTGCCGGAGCGCATAGCCGGCGTGCGCGCGGGAGTCTTCGTCGGCATCACCTCGCCCGACTATGCGTCGCTGATCAAGGCCGGGGCGGCGGAGATCGATCCCTACTTCGTGACCGGCAACGCGCCCAATGCGGCCGCCGGACGCATCGCCTACCTGCTGGGGCTCGAAGGTCCGGCCATGGCCCTGGATACGGCCTGCAGCTCCTCCCTGGTCGCGGTGCATCAGGCCGTGTTGAGCTTGCGCAGCGGGGATGCGGACCTGGCCCTGGCCGGTGGTGTGAACCTGATCCTCGATCCCGTGGGGATGATCGCCACCAGCCGGGCGCGCATGCTGGCCCCGGATGGACGCTGCAAGACCTTCGACAAGAGCGCCGACGGTTACGCGCGTGGCGAGGGTTGCGGCATGGTGGTGCTCAAGAGGCTGGGAGACGCCCAGCGCGATGGCGATCGGATCCTGGCCGTGATCCATGGCAGCGCGGTGAACCAGGACGGCCGCAGCAGCGGTCTGACGGTGCCCAACGGCCCGAGCCAGGAGCGGGTGATCCGCGAGGCCCTGGCGCGCGCCGAGGTTTCTCCGGGCGAGATCGATTATCTCGAGGCCCACGGCACCGGTACGATCCTGGGGGACCCCATCGAGGTGCAGGCGGCCATGAACGTGCTGGGGCAGGGACACTCGCCCGAGCGCCCCCTCTTGATGGGGTCGGTCAAGACCAACGTGGGCCATCTCGAGGCGGCCGCGGGCATGGCCTCGTTGTTGAAGGTCGTGCTGTCCCTGCAGCACGAACGGCTGCCGCGCCACCTGCACGTGACCGAACCCAACCCTGAAATCCGGTGGGATGAACTGCCCGTGCGCGTGACCACCGAATCCGTGCCCTGGTCGCGGAGGGAAACCCCGCGCCTGGCGGGTGTCAGCGCCTTCGGTGTCAGCGGCACCAATGCCCACCTGGTGATCTGCGAGGCCCCGCAGTCCGCGTCGGAGGCTCCGGTAGCGACCGACGGCCGGGAGGGCCCGCACCTTTTGCCGTTGTCCGCCCGCACCGAGGGTTCCCTGGGCATGCTGGCCGCCTCTTATGGGCAATTCCTGGCCGCGGGGAAGGATCCGGATCCTGAAGCACTCTGTTTCTCGGCCGCCACGCGCCGGGCCCTGCTGGAGCAGCGCGCCGGTCTGGTGTTCTCCGACATGTCCGCCCTGCAGGAGCAGCTTGCGGCCCTGTCCCGCGGAGAACCCCATCCGGGGCTGGTGACCGGCCGGGTCGCACGCAGGGACGGACGACCCGCTCGGGTGGCGTTCCTGTTCACCGGTCAGGGATCCCAGTACACGGGCATGGGCCAGGGGCTTTACGACTCGTACCCGGTGTTCCGGGAGATGCTCGATCGCTGCGCCTCCGCCTTCGAGGATGTGCGGGGTCCCGAGCGTCCCCTGGGCCTGCTGGACGTCATGTTCCAGGACCACGGCGATGAGCTCAAGCAGACCGGCTACACCCAGCCGGCCCTGTTCGCCCTGGAGGTCGCCCTGGCCGCCCTGTGGCGGAGCTGGGGAATCGAACCCGCGGCGGTCCTGGGGCACAGCGTGGGCGAGTTCGCAGCCGCCTGCGTGGCCGGCCACCTGACGGTGGAAGACGGCATGGCGCTGATCAGCGAACGCAGCCGTCTGATGCAGGCCTTGCCGGCCGGTGGAGTGATGGCCTCGGTGCAGGCGGATCCGCAGCGGGTCGAAGAGGCGGCAGCCGCTGATCCTGACCTGTTCGTGGCTGCCTATAACGGCCCGGAAACCGTCCTGAGCGGCCCCGCAGCCTCCATCGAGAAGGCCGTGGCGAAGCTGGAGGAAGCCGGTTTCCGTTGCACCATCCTCAAGACCTCCCACGCTTTCCACAGCTCCCTGATGGAACCGATGGTTGAACCGTTCCGGGACTTCGCGGACTCCTGCGATCTGAAACCCCTGCAGGCGCCCCTGGTGAGCAACCTGACGGGCGAAGTGCTGGAACCCGGAGCCGGTCCCTCGGCGGACTACTGGGCCGACCATGTCCGCCGTCCCGTACGGTTCGCCCAGGGCATCGCCCGTCTGGCGGAACTGGATTGCGACATCGTCCTGGAACTGGGACCCCATCCCGTGCTGACGACCATGGGCCGGCAGTGCTGGCCGGAAGCGGCAGCGGGAACGGAGCCGATCTGGGCGGCCTCCCTGCAGCGCAAGCAGGACGACCGGTCGGTGGTCATGGAGGCGGTGGCCACCCTTTTCACCGGGGGAGCGGCCCTGGATCTGGAGTCGGTGGCGGGTGATCGCTGGGCCGGGTTGCAGCCGGTTGATCTGCCTCTGTATCCGTTCGACCGCCAGCGTTACTGGGTGGAGACGGCCGCGGCGGACCGGGCGCGCGGAGCCGCAGGACTGGACCGCCTTTTCTACGGGGTCGTGTGGAAGGATGGCGGCGTGCCCATCGCCTGTCGGGATCGCATCAGGGGCCGGACCTGGCTGATCGTGGGCGATGCCGACGACTGGGGCCGGCGACTGTCGGCGGCCATCGAGGCTGCGGGCGGGCGGAGCCGCCTTGTTGCCGTTCCCGGGACAGCGGGCGATGAGGAAGCCCTGCGCACCTCGTATCGACGTGCGATCGAGACGGCGTCCGGAGACCCGGAATTCCCACTGGAGGGCGTGATCCATCTGGGCGGGCTGGAGATTTCCGCGCCCGGCAGCGTGCAGGAGCTGGAAAAGGCCCAGCTGGCAGGCGGCGTAGGTGCCATGTTCATGGCCCAGGAACTCCTGGCCGCCCCGGGCCGGGCCCGGTTGTGGCTGCTGACCCGCGCGGCCGTGGGCGCGGTGCAGGGGGAACCGGTGGATCCGGCGGGAGCGGTCCTGTGGGGCCTGGGCAAATCCCTGGCCCTGGATCACCCGGATATCTGGGGCGGTCTGGTCGACTTGCCGCCCGAAGGGGATGGGGATGTCGGCTTCGGGCAGGGCGAGCCGGCCGATCTGGTCGTGGCGGCCCTGACCGTGAACGACGGCGAGAGGCAGGTCGCCTTGCGCGGCGGCCGCCGCCTCGTGGCCCGCCTGGAGAAGGTCCGGGCCGGTGCGGCCGACCCCGGCTGGGATTCCGCGGGAACCTACCTGATCACCGGCGGTCTGGGGGCGGTGGGTCGCAGGATCGCAGGCCGGTTGGCCGAGCGAGGTGTCAAGGGCCTGGTGCTGACCGGCCGCAGCGGGCCGGGAGCCGAAGCCGTCGCCCTGCTGGAAAAGCTGGAGCGGGCAGGTTGCAAGGTCCTGACGCCCGGTTGCGACATCACTGATGCCGCCCAGGTATCCGGGCTCTTCGATACCCTGATGCCGGACGCCCTGTCCGCGGCGGGTCTGCCGCCGCTGAAGGGCGTGATCCATGCGGCGGGAATCAGTCGTCTGGGGGACTTCCGCACCCTATCGGCGGAGGAATTCATGGCCGTGCTGGGACCCAAGGTGACCGGCGGTTGGCTGCTTGACCGGGAAATCCGCGACCGGGGCCTGGATCCGGTCCGTTTCATCGGCACGTCCTCGGTTGCCGGCTTGTGGGGCGCCCCCAGCCAGGCCGCTTACGCCGGCGCCAACGCCTTCCTGGACGCCCTGGCCGCTTCCCGCAGCGCCGCCGGATTGCCTGCCTGCAGCATCGCTTTCGGCCCCTGGGGCGGCGGGGCGGGCATGGCGGGCGACAGCGTGGTTTCCGGTCAGCTCAAGCAGCTGGGCCTGCGTATCTTTTCACCCCGCACCGTCCTGGATGCCCTGGAGGCCGCGGTCGGCATGGGTGTCGACCGTGTGGCGGTGGTCGATGTGGACTGGGATGTCTTCCGGCCCCTGATCGAGGCCCGCGAGCCCATGGCCCTGCTGGCGGATCTGGACGAGGGACGACCCGACAGCGCCTCGGCCGAAGCCCTGTCCAGTCTGAAATCGGCTTCAGCGGAGGAACGAACGGACATCCTGGCCGAAACCATTCGCCGGGAGGCGGCAGCGGTGCTCAATGTGCCCCTGGAAGCGATCGGTCAGGAGACCTCGTTCTTCGATCTGGGACTGGATTCCCTGATGGCGCTGGAACTGATCCGCCGCCTGAACCGCGCCCTGCCGGGAACGGGTTTCGTCTCCTCGCTGGTCTATGAGCATTCCAGCGTGGGCGAGCTGGCTGTGGCCGTTTCCGCCATGATTCCGCCAGCGACCGGGGAAGTGTCCGAAGCTTCCGGTCCGGCACCGGGACCGTCGCCCGAGCCGACGCCGGCCCCCGGTTCCGGAACCGTTGCCGGGTATCGTTATCGGCGCTATCGGGACGGCGACAGGGACGGCTTGGTGGCCCTTTACGGGCAGGTATTCGGTCCCCAGGTCGGGAGCAACGCCGAGCGGATCTGGAACTGGAAGTTCCTGGAAAACCCCCTGACTCCTCCCGAGGGCCCCCTGGTGGATGTTTTGGAGCATGAGGGGCGCATCGTCGGGATGAACGGCGGCATCTGGACCCGGTTCAAGATCGGAAGCTCCACGGTGCCGGGAATCTGGAGTTGCGATTCCCAGGTGCACCCGGATCACAGGCGGGCCTCGGTGGGGTTCTTCCAGCATGTCGAACAGACCGCCCACGTGACCAAGCTCGGGACCCCCAATGCGGACATGTACAAGGTGGCCAAGGCGGCCGGCGGTATCGTCGACCTGGGCCGGTTCACCAATCTCAAGCTGATCCTGGACCTGGACTCCCTGCTCAGATCCGAGGGGCACAACGCCTTGCTGGCCAAGGCGGCCGGCGTGGGCAACGCCATGCTCAACAAGGGCTGGAACATCTTCGCCCGGCCGGATGAGAGTCCTGGGCTGGCCGTGACCGAGATCCCCGCCTTCACCGCCGAGTTCGATGAACTGTGGCGGAGGGTCAGCGGTGGTTACGAGGGTATCATGGTGCGGGATGCCCTCTTCTTGACCTGGCGTTTCGACCGGTGCCCCAACCGGACCTACCGGCGCTACGCAGCCACCCGCGGCGGCGAGCTGGTGGGCTATATCGTGGTGCGTGAATTCGTGCGCCACGGCAGCCGCCGGGCGCTGGTGGTCGATTACCTGGTGGCCGTGGATGACAGGGAAGCCCTGGACGGTCTGGTCCGGCAGGCCGTGACCGATCTCCGCGCTGCAGGCGTGGACCTGGTCACGTTCCCGCTGTCGAGCATGCGCCTCGATCACATCGCCATGCTCAGACGCCATGGATTCCTGTTCGCGCGGGAAAGGCGGCACGTAGTGGCCAGCAGGATCGCCGGGGATGCGGATCCCGGTGGAGTGGATTCCTGGTTCTTCACCCTGGCCGACGCCGACGCCGATTATTCGGGTCTGGAGGAGGACCTGGAGGGTTGACCCGGCCCCCGGTCGTCAACGGCCCAGCAGCTTGCGGGCCCCTTGTCGCAGCTTGCGGGGCATCAGGCCGGTATAGATCCGCTGGATCCGGTACAGGAGGCCGTTGTTCCGCCGCAGCTGCTCCAGCTCGGCCTGCAGTTGCGGCCCGGCGGCGGCGATCTTCTCGTCGATCAACCGGCAGGCCAGTTCGTACAGTTCCATGTCCAGGGATGTGGCCTCCGCCACCTTCTGCCGCAGTTCATCGCTGATGACCAGCTTCTGACCCCGCGTCGCCGCCGCGTTGCGCCGGATGGACACGATGGGCTTGCGCCACCCCAGGGCGTCCTTCATCAACAGCAGGCATTCGTCGAAGCGATCGAGCACCCCCGGGATGTCGAAGGTTTCCAGGTTGTGCTTGGCCTTGTCCAGGGCGTCGTCGGGCAAAGGTTCCAGGGGGCTGCCGTCGATCACGCCGGAGGTCAGATAACCGCTGATCTGGGCCGTCTGCAGGTTGAGCGAATTGATGGAAGCCCGGTATTCGAGGTGGGCCCGGGGGGAAGCCAAGGCCTCGGGAGGATAGTGGATGAACTTGGAGCTGCGGCCGGTCAGGTGCTTGTATTCGGACAGGAACCGGTCCACGGGATTGCGCAGGATGGTGACCAGACAGTAGGGGCCGGGCAGGTGGTTCTGGATGCCGTAGGCCACATGGCCGCGCAGGCAGCGGATCCGGCCCTTGTCCTGATCGCTCATGGCCAGGAACCGGGCCTGGCTCTCCAGGTGGTTGAAGCCGACCCCCATGATTTCCCCGCTCCTGTACTGGCGGTTGATGACCCCGTTGAGGGTCGAGCCGCCCGTCTTGGGCACGTGGATGAAGACCGCGGTGGGTCGGGAGTCCGTGTTCGTAGTGGCCTGCATGGTGGAAACGCTCTCCTTCGTTGGGCCGTGGGTCGGAAGCGGGCCGGTCGCGTCAGCGCAGCTTGCGCAGGGCGCGGCGCAGGCCCTGCGGAACCAGTCGCTGATAGCTCCGTTGCATCGAGACCAGGGCGCCGTTGATTCGTTTGAAGCGGTTTACCTCGCCGGCGAAGTCCGGACCCTCGGACCGGATATCCTTTTCCAGCCTTTCGCACGCGTAGGCGTACAGCTCCCTGTCCGGGGCGATGAGCTCTTCCAGGCGTCGTCGTCCCTCCGGGGTGATGTCTCCGGGCGGGTGGGGGGCCTTGTTGACGTTTTCCCGCAGGTAGTGGATGCCCCGGGACCAGCCCAGACGCCGCTTCATCAGTACCAGTGATTCGTCGAAACGGCTGAGAACCCCGGTCACGGCGCAGTATCGCTCCAGGTTGTCGATGGCCCGCTGCACGGCATCCTCGGGCAGGGGATCCAGGGGTACGGTCAGCTCGCCCAGGGGCAGGAAGCCTCCCGCCTGTCTGACCTGCCAGTTCACGGCCCCGCTGGCGTGGACATGGTCGAGATAGGTATCGAAATCCTTCAGGGCCTCGTCGGGTACGGGCAGATCAGGCCGCACGTGGGGAAACTCCTTCAGGAAACGATACTCGGAGATGAAGCGCTTGACGGGGTCCCGCAGCATGGTGACGTAGACGGGCCGGTGAGGCAGGTGCTCATGAATCCCGAAGGGGTAATGCCCCTTGACGCAGCGGATGCGGTCCTTCTCCTGCTCGCTGAGGGCGAAGAAGCGGTCGAAGGTCTCCAGGTGCTCGAAACTCACCTCGCAGTACTGCTCGGGGGGGAACTGACGGCGGATGATCCCGCCCAGGGTGGTGCCGCCGGCCTTGGGGATATGCAGAAAGATCAGGACCGTGGGTTCATCCCCGGCCGAAGTCCATGTGGTTGAGGGATCGTGGGCCATGGTCGTCCTCTGTCGGAAATGAAGGTTCAGTCCAGCCAGCTGCTCAGGTCACGTTGCAGCACGTCCTGCAGCTGCAGGATCTCGTCCCGGTATATGTCCTGCAGCCGTCTGCGGGTTTCCGGCGCCATCTCGACCTTGGCCAGGGCCCGGCGACCGATGAGGTTCTTCAGCTTGCGTCGGTTATCCCGGGATACCACGGCCTTGAAGGCCGATTTGACCGGATTGTCCGACAGCAGCATGCGGATGAAGCCCTTGCTGCGGGGTTTGCCCGAGACGTTGTAGATGCGGCTGGTGTCCGGCTGGAAGTCGGGGTCCACACCCAGGAAGGTGAATGCCTCGCGGCAGACCCCGGTCGCATCGCGCTTGAGATCGTCGAACAGGATGATCTGGATCCGTTCCGCTCCGAAAGCATCCTGCCAGGCCTTGATCTGTTCCGTGTAGCGGCCCACCCCGATGTAGTCCTTGAAGAGCTTGGCCCCTTCGGCCCGGCGCCGGGCGATGGTCTCGGGGGCGATGGCCTCCTCGAACTCCAGGTCCTCCTTCAGTACCCGCGCGAAGGTCCAGTACATGGACCAGGCCCGATCCACGGGGTTGCGCAGGGTGATGAAGAATTTCAGGTTGCGGGCCGCCTCTTCCGGGTAGATGGACCGGATGCCGGCGATGGCGGTCCTGTATGTGAAGAGGTAGGAGGGAGAGGCCTCCCCGGTGATCTGGCCGGGGCTGCAGGCGGCAAAAAGCCGCACGTAGCTGTCCAGGTCCGTGACCGGATCGCCGAGGTTGGGCATGCGGTCTTCCGGGCCGGGGTGCAGGGGGAAGCTGAAGAACCAGGGTTCCTTGACCGGCGGGATGTGGATGTCCGGGTGCTCGCCGAAGTAGCGGAACAGGGAGCTGGTACCTCCTTTGGCCGCGCCGAGAATGAAAAAATCGGGCAGTGTCGCAGGCCCGTAACCCTTGATTTCCAGGTCCATGCCGGTCATCCCTCCCTGTGATTGGCCTGCCCAATCTATCGGGGCCCCGGTGGTGTGTCAACCGGGGGGAACTTACCGGCGACCGCAGGGTTATTCTCCCTTGCTTGCGCCGAAACGCAGGACATGCCGTAAAGCGATTGCCCGGGGCCCTGAAATGGGTCATTCTCGGATCGATCCGCAGTCGTCAATGGATGCGAAGAGGAGAAAAGAGGGGGGTTCCCATGAAAAGGATAACAGCACTGGCAGTGATTCTCGTGAGCATGACGGCCTTGCTGGGCACGGCCCAGGCCGCCAAGGGCCAGACCGGGTTCGACATGGCCGGCATGTTCAGGCCCATGAACGGGCAGGAGGAAAAGAGTTTCAAGACTCGCCTGGATCTCACCGACGACCAGTTGGCCAAGCTCAAGACCATCAACCAGGACTACCGCAAGGATGTGCAGGCTCTTTCGCGCAAGTACCGCACCGCCCGCGAGGACCTGGTGAACGCCCTGAAATCCGCCGACCCCCATTCCCGGAACATCGCCCGCAAGATGGGGGATGTCCACAGGGCCCAGTCCAACCTGGTCGACAAGGAAGTCGAGTACTGGAGCCGGGTTTCGGCCGTGTTGACTCCCCAGCAGGAGGATGAGTTCTGGCGGATGTTCGCCGGCAACCGGCTCAAGGGGGGCGGGGGCTCCGCCGATGCGGCTCCCCAGGGCGGATCGGGCAAGTACGACATGGAGGATTCGGGCGATAACTAGCCGTCGACCCGGACCAGGAATCAGGAATCGTCGGGACCCGCGGCCTTGGGCTGCGGGTCCGTCGTTATGCGAATGGTCTTGCGGCCCCAGTCCGGCAGGACCGCCCTGGCGAAGGCCACGGCCAACGCGATGTAAAGCCATACGTACTTGTTGTATTCATTGGGCATGAACAGGGAAACCGCCATGAAGCCCACGTAGGAGTAGTGGAAGGCCTCGGCGTAGGTGCGGATCTCCCGGGTCGGGCCGTATTTTCGCACCCGGTTGAGGCAGATCGCGCCAAGCACGATCATGGCCACGAACAGGAACATCCCGACCAGACCCGTTTCGGTACCCACTTCCAGGTACATGTTGTGCAGCTGCCGGTTGATGAAGATGCGCTGGCTGGGCATGAACCTGTAGATGGGGTCGGCGTAGTAGTACTGGAACTGCCCCGGCCCGATACCCAGCAGCGGATGGGACGCCAGCAACTGCAACCCGACCGTGTTGTAGCTGATGCGCGCCATGATGGAATCGTCCTGCTTCCAGTCCTGGACCAGGGTCATCAGGCGGTCCCAGTACTCGGACGGAATCAGCGGCACGGCCACCACGACGACGATGATCGCGACGGCGAAGGCCACCGGCAACAGTCGGTGTCGGCGGAACTTCCAGTACAACCAGAACACCAGGAGCACGTACACCAAGGCGGCGCTGCGGGCGAACGACAGGATGATGGCGATGGTCCCCACGAGGATGGTCGGGCCGGTCAGGATCCTCCATTTCTTCATGCGCAGGAAGAGGATCAGCGCCAGGGTGGTGCCGGCCAGGTTCATGGTGGCGGCCGTGGTGGGGTTGTAGTCCGAGCCGCCGGCCGAACGGGATACACCCTGGTACGAGGCGACGGTGGCCGCATGGGATCCGCCGACCAGGGTCGTGCCGGTGACGTAGTCCATGACCACCATGGCCGATGACAGGCCGGTGGAGATGACGATGACCAGCAGGAGCAGGCGGACCTGGGAGAACTCCTTCACCACCCTGATGGTCAGGTAGAGCATCCCGAGCAGGCTCAGGTACTTGCGCACGGACCAGAGACCGAAATCGAGATCCTTGATGAAGAAGAAAGAGGTCAGGATGACCAGGCCGAACATCATGGCCATCTGGACCAGGGGCTCGGGAGGGCCCAGCCGCAGCTTGCGGGATTCCCGGAAACCCAGGAGGATCACCCCGGCCAGGGCCACCATGGTGATGAGCTTCTCGGGGGTCAGCATGGAGCTGGTGGGCACGATGCGCAGCAGGGCGTCGAGCTGGACGAAGAAGGTGATGAACAGCAGGCCCAGGAAGGGATGGAAAAATACAAGCAGACCGCCGGCCATGACCACCGGCAAGGCCAGCGCCAGTACACCCAGCCCCATGAGCGAGGAGACGATGACGATCAGGGCCATGAGAAAGGCCCCGCCGATGATCATCAGGTTCAGGGGCAGGGAACGGGGCATGTCCTGGCTCTCGACTTTCACTGCCGGATGTTTGCGGTGGACCGCAGGATCGGGATCCCAGATTAATCGGGCCCATGGGGATGTCAAGGCAGTTGTCCTGCCGGTCGGGGTCTTCCGGAACCCGGCCAAAAAATGGAGTGGCGCCTGCCGGTATTCGGCACCATAATCATCGGACTTAATACCCGGCCTTCAGGCGGGGTGCTGTTCGGTTTCCACCCCTGCCGCAGGTAATGGTTCATGGCGCCCAAAAGCAGACTCAAGAAGATCATCACATCGGTGGCCAAGGTGGCCTTTTCCCGGGGCCTGGGCCTGGTGCTCGCCCTGGGGGTTTCGGCCCTGCTGGCCAACCGCCTGGGAACCAGCGAGGCGGCCGATGCCTTTTTCTTCGCCCGCCGCCTGGCCATGGGATTTTCCGAGGCGGCCAGCCGCATCTCCAACGTCATGCTCGTCCCTGGTCTGGTGGCCATCCTGGCCACCGGCGATGTCGCCAGGGTGCGCAAGGTCTGGCGGCGCTACCAGCTGCGCGTTCTGCTCTGGGTGCTGCCGGTGGCGATAGCCGGGGCGGTCCTGGCGCCGGCCATTGTGCGTCTGGTGGGGCCGGGGCTGTCCACCCACGGTTCGGAGCTGGCGGGTGCGCTGCTGCGGGTGATGATCTTCATCATTCCGGTGACGGTTTTCCGCGCCATCAGCGCCAGCATGCTCAACGCCGGACGCGTGTTCGGGGTGCCGGAGCTCATGGCCCAGTTCTCCCGTTTCCTGCTGGTGATGGCCCTCCTGTTCCTCGTGCCGCCGCACGGGGTGGCCTTCCTGGCCTGGGTCATGCTGACGGGTTCCTTCCTGGCCGCGCTGACCCTGACGATGATCACCAACCGCTCCCTGGTGCGAATCAAGCCCCGGCCGGGAGCCGGCCAGGGCGACTCGAGCAACGGACCGGGACGCCTCTTTCTGCCGGGGTTGCTGGTGTTCGGCGTCAACCAGGCCCTGATCTGGGTTGAATACGGTTTCGCCTCCACACTGGGAACCGGAAACATCGCGGTGCTGGAGTACGGCTACCGGCTGATGGCGATCCTGCCCGGGTTGATCACGGCCAGCCTGACCACGGTGATGTACACCGAGTTCTCGCACCAGATGGCGACCGGGGACCGGGAGGCCATGTTCCGCAGCCTGGCCCGCGCCCTGCGGGCGGGCCTGTTCATCCTGGCGCCCATCGTGGCCTTCATGGCCTTCGAGGGCGAGTCCGTCGCCGGGCTGCTTCTGCACCATGGCAGGTTCGATGCGGTAGCGGTCAGTCAGACGGCCATGGTCATGCGGATGGTGGCCTTCGCCGGCATCGGCATGTTCCTGTCCCGGATCCTGATATTCAGCATGTATGCGGATGAGAGCCTGTCGATCCTGCGGTTGGTGGTGCTGGTCGTGATCATCAACTTCCTGACCCGACTGCTGTTCATCAAGCTGCTCATCGGCCCCATGGGGCCGGCGGGAATCGCCCTGGGACGCAGCCTGTCGGTGTTCTGCCGCATGATGGTGGTGTTCTTCATGCTTTACCGGGCGTGGGGCCGCTTCCTGCGCCTGGCCGATATCCGCAACATGCTGCTGGTGGTCCTGATCACCCTTGTTTCCATGGGGACCGGCTTGCTCGTGGACAGGCAGCTGGGCTGGACCCAGGGCGGCAGCTTCCTGGTCCGTTTGCTGGGGCTGGTGGGCATCGCCGGCATCGGCTTCGGCCTGTTCCTGGGCTTTTCCGCCGCCGTCCGGCTGCCGGAGCTGACGGCGGTGGTGGCCATGGTCAGGCGCAGGAAGCCGGTCTGATCACCCGGGTCAGGGGAACTCCAGCGGCACCAGGGTCGGGCTCTGTCCTGCGACATAGGCACCGCCCGGCAGCTCTTCGCTGACGACCGTCGGCAGGGGCCCCAGATTCAGCAGCCCGTCCGCGGGCGGCGTCTCGATCTCGTAGATGCCGTACAGGGCGTCGGTGACCACCATCATCTCCTGCGCCTGGACGCTTGACGGCAGCTGGTACGTCGAGTTGGCTTCGGTCTGCCAGGCCACGTAGATGTCGGGCTTCTCCGTCCGGTGAACGATGTAGATCCCCGGCCCTTCCTTCTCGACGCCTTCCATGCCGTCCAGGACCGCGGCCAGCAGATGGTAGCCCCAGAATCCCCCCGTGGGACGGCGGTCGGCATCGATGAGCTGGAGCTGGGAATTGCCCCACGTCGGGCCGCTGTCGGGGTCGTATTCCCTGCCGAACATGGACAGCCAGATGGTGTATTTGAGATCCCGGGACAGGGCGTCCAGGTTGATGTCCATGGCGGCCAGGAAGTGTTCCTCGGGCGTGATGTCGGGGTCGTAGGCCAGGTTGGGTCCACCGCATTCGGCCGATACCAGCGGCACGTCCCCGACGCTTTCCCGCATTCTGTCGATACGGTACTGGTTGTATTCCACCGGACCGTACATGTGCAGGTCCACCATGTCGTAGCGGCTTTCGGCCAGGACCTGTTCCCTGACGGCAACGTTCTCCGCCACCTGGGGGTGCTGGGCGATTTCCACCGTCAGGGAATCCCGGACCGTGTCGTTGTAGAACCTGCGGGCGACGTAGTCTCCCTCCCCGGCGTTGAGAACCATGGCGTCCAGCCCGATGGAGGGTATGCCCCCGAGGACGACCTCGGCCTGCGGGTCGGTCTGTTTGACGGCGTCGTAGGAAGCGTTGAGCAGATCGATCAGCTGGTCGATGGTCCCGGTCCAGCCGCCGTAGTTGTTCCGGGGCGAGGGCCACTCGTTGATGAACTGGTAGTAGAGTACGGGCCGTTGCAGGCCCGGCATGTCGTCGACGCCGTCCATGTTGTACCGCTGCACGACGTGCGTTACGAAGTCCGACCAGTCATCCAGGTCGACGGGCGGACGGTTGGCCGCCGGCAGGTCCGAGGGCTCGGTGCCCCAGGGCGCGTCGCACTGGAAGGTCATGAAGACATCGATGCCCAGTCCCTGCAGGACCCTGATCCTGTTGTCCATGGCGTTCCAGCGGTACTGGCCCTTGCTCGGTTCCCGGTACTGCCAGTAGACGGTGAACCGGACCAGCCCGAAACCGCACTGCGGAAAGAGGTAGTAGGTGCTCAGGTCGTGGGGGGGGAATCCCAGGCCCAGGTGGGGATTGGGCTCGAAGGCGAGATTGGCCAGCATGAGGCTGGAGCTCTTGTAGCCGGTCGGTCGGTTCCAGGTCAGTTGGCAGTCCAGTCCTGGCTTCAAAGGAGGCTCGGTCCGGGAGCCTGCGGCCAGAACGGATGAACCGGTGATCGATACCATCAGCGTGACCAGGAAAACAGCAGCAAGTTTCTTCATATCCGTAAACCGTCCCTCGTGCAGGATGTCCTTCAGGTGCATTCCCGTGCCTGACGAAAACGCAAGTTGTGTGCCGTTGGCGGTAAATGGGACTCAGGTGGGGATCATGTCGGGCTTGACGGTGTAATCGATTCGGGGAAAAGGCATTGTCCAGGAAGAGGTGACCCGGTCACGAACTCTGCGGCCGCATTCCCGGTCGTCCTCCTGTTGCATTTTGCAAGCCGGTCTACGCGGAGTTCCTGTCCCGCATCTGCCAGCACCACCGGGGCCACGTGACGCCCTTGAATCGGTGCTTCCAGTTGCGGAACCAGGCCAGCAGACGCCAGGGGATCAGCCCCGCCAGGACCCGGGCGATTCCCAGGACGACCTTGTCCGGGCGGGTGAGGGTGCCGGTGGGCCGGGCGGGATTCTTGAAGCTGGTGTTGGGTGCGTAACGGACAGCCAGCATGGTGTCGTCGAAATCGCAGCCCAGGAAATCGGTCACCCGTTCGAGGGTGCCGCGGGTGTCGTCGAGCAGTTCCTCGTAGGTCAACAGCAAAGCCCGGTCGCTGCGTCGGCAGAAATCGGCCAGGGCCCTGGCGTGAAGAGAGATGGATACGCCCCCGGCCAGCACCCTGGGGATCCTCAACACGGGGCCGGGAGGACGGCGCCCGTAGGCCCACAGGCGCGACCGCATGAGGGCGTCGGGTTCGCGCAGGATGCCCACGAAGCGGGCGTCGGGAAACAGGGTCGCCAGTTCCGGGCCCAGCATGGTGTGATCCGGACTTTTTTCCAGCCAATAGTCGGCCCCCGCGCGTTCGGCCACGTGATCCATCACCAGCCGGAAAGCCCCGGCGTAATCGCGGGGGCAGTCGGCCAGGAACCGGTCCCTGTTCATGCCCGACAGCAGGAAGTAGTCGCAGGTGGTGAAGGCCCCGACGAAGCGCCGGAAGTTGTCGTCTTGGCGCAGGTCGCCGAAGGCGCGGGCGAAGTGGGAGAAGAAGATGCTCTCGTGGATCCCGCGATGCTCGGCCGATTCCACCGCTGCGATGAGGGGATGGCCGCCCAGGCAATTGGCCAGCCAGGTCGTGCCGGATCGCTGGAGTCCCAGGACGAAGATGGGTGTCGGGTTCATGGCACGTCACCTGTTCCTGTCGGCAAGGGCCGCGGCGCGGTCGGCCGTATGCGAGGCGAACAGCTCCAGCTGCCGGCGCACGTTCCGCACCAGGTTGAATTCCTCGACCACCCGTTGCCGTCCGTGCCGCGCCCAGGCGTAGGCCGCGGCGGGATCGTCGTGGATCTCCACCAGGCGTGCGGCGATGGCCGCGGCATCCTCGGGTTCGACCAGGGATCCGGTCACCCGGTCCTCGACCAGTTCGGGAATGCCGGAAACCCGGGTGGTGATCACCGGCCGCTGATGGGCCAGGGCCTCGATGACCACGTTGGGAATGCCCTCGGTGCGGCCGCCCGGGCCGATGATGCTGGGCACTACCACCACATGCGCCAGACCATAGTAGCGGCTCACGGTCTCGTGGGGCTGGGGGCCCAGGAATTCCACGTGGTCCTGCAGCCCGAGCCCCGCCACCTGCGACCGGAGGTGTTGTTCCAGGGGGCCGGCCCCGATGAGCGACAACTTCCATGTCCCCAGCTTGTCGCCCGCGCTGTCCAGGGCCTCCAGGAGGAAATCGATGCCCTTGCGCACCTCCAGGGAGCCGACGTACAGCACGTGGAAGGGGCCGTCGGGGGTGCGCTCGAGTGCGGGCACATGGTCGGTGTCCAGGCTCGAGTGGATCACGTGCATTTCCCGGTGCGCCAGGGCGGGCACCCTCTCCTTGAGGAAGCGGACGTTGTAGTCGGTGATGGTGCGGATGAAGGCCGCCTCGCCCAGCTTGCGGTCCAGCATGGCCTGGGTGATGAAGATGTCGTGGGCCCGGCAACTGACGCTGTAGGGCAGGCGGGTTACCCGACCGACGATCCAGCAGCATGTGGCCGGGTGGGAGGCGAACTCGCCGTGCACATGGTCGGCGCCCCAGGCGGTCAGGTCCTCGGCGATGGCCAGGCACTTGGGCAGGATCACCAGGGACTTGGCCAGGATGACCGGATGCCGCCAGAAGCCCCTGATCAGGTCCAGCATGATCTTCAGGAGGGTCAGGGGCTTGCGCAGCACGGCCCGGCCCAGCGCGCCGAGCACCCGGCGGTCCAGGATGAAGCCGAAGGAGCGGGCCCAGCCCAGGATGGGGCGGGCGAAGTCGTGGACCTCGTCGTGCTTGCGGAAGCGCGACATGTGATAGAGCCTGATCTCGTGACCCTCGCGGGAGAACTGCATCACGTCCCGCAGGATGAAGGTCTCGGTGGTCTTGGGGAACTCGGTGACGATGATTCCCAGGCGCATGTTCGACAGCCCATCTGCAAGGGTTCCAGGGGTGGCGCGCCGGGTGGATTTCCCGCCGGGCCGCGGTCATGTTATCGGCTCTCCCGGGCCGCGTCAACGCGGCCGACGGAGCTCAGGGTTGAGCCTTGCGGGGCTTGTTCCCCCACAGCCGCACCACCGAGCGCACGGCCTGGCACAGCATCATCGCCGGATAGTGGTAGTAGTTGCCCAGGCCCACGGCGACCTGGGCCCGGAAGTAGAACACGTCGGCGGCCGGGCAGGAAAAACCCAGCACGTCCTTGCCGATGTGGATCCGGCTGATCAGGCTCGGGTCTTCGCCGGGGCGGTTCTCGTACCAGCCTCCTGTGGTGGCGGTGAAACCCGCCTGCAGGGCCAGTTCCCGCGCCCGGGGCGTGGTGTGGTTCTGAGGCCAGCAGAACAGGTCGATTTCCTTGTCCAGCAGCTTGCCCAGTTCCTGTCGGCAACGCCGGAATTCGCTGCTCACCCGCTCGATGTACTCCTGCTCCGATTCCCGGCGACCGTCCCGCCAGCGGCGGGCGGTCAGGGAGGGCAGGTTCTCGTGGACGGGAGAGCCCAGGGGCACGGCCGTCGGCGTCTGCTCCCTGTACCACCGGCTCTTGTCGCCCGCGGTGGCTGTCCACTGGACCCAGGCCAGGTGACGCCAGTTGTCGGCGGTCAGCTTGCCGATGACGCGGGGGCCGACGGCCACGCGGCCGTGGTCTGTGCCGTGGGACTGGATGTCGATGAGCCCCGATTCCTCCATGGCTCGCAGCTCGGACCTGTTGAGGTAGCCGTCCCACTGCAGCGCCTCCGCGCCCTGCGCTTCCGGGGAATCCAGCTGGGGCCGCGGTTCGGTGCCGGGGTCGATGAAGTCCAGGGACACGAACAGGGTGGCGGGCATCCCGTGCTCCTGCAGGCGCGGAAAGGCCGCCACCCAGTTGTCCAGGTAACCGTCGTCGAAGTGCAGCACCACGGCCTTGGCCGGCAGAGGCCGACCTGTGCGGCGGCGGTCCACAAGATCCCGGGTGGGGACGACCCGGCAACCCGTGTCCTCCAGCACCTGCAACAGGCGGGCGAACAGGTCGCTGCCCAGGGAGATGTCCGCCGCCCAGGGCAACCAGTCGGGGGCGTCGGAAACGCTGTGGAAAGTGAATACGGGCACGGCGCCGGGGCGGTAGAGGAACCTGTGGGTCACCGGGGCGACGACCGCCGGAACCAGCAGCCACAGCCAGGACCCGGACCACACCAGGCCCCCGATCCCCACACCGACGGCGGTTATCAGCGCCAGCAGGGCCGTCATGGCCCTCACCTTGCGCCGTTTCCGGGGGCGGCGGGAAAGAGGGATGTCGGCTTTGCTCACGGCAGCCACCGTTTGACCAGGGTCGCCGCCCCGCCCGTGAACACCTTTTTCCACGGCAGCTTGACGACGGATTCGAGGGGTCGGACCATCCTGTGCAACAGCAGCTTCAGGCGCCACGGCAGGACGTGGCTTCGGGCTTCCGGCATGTATCCCAGCTCCGACATCTCGGGCTGGGATTCGTGTTCGATGATGGCCACCTGCACCGGCGACAACCGGTTCCGCCACTTGTAGAGCGAAGACGGGTTGAGGGGTTTGAGCACGGACAGGTTCCCCAGGGATTCCTCGTGGTCGGGATAGAGCCGGTAGCGGGCCGCATCGGACCTGGCCAGCATGTCCGGATGATAGTCCTCCCCGATGAAGTCGCAGATCCGTCTCAGGACGGTCTCGCCGTCGGCCACGAGGTCCTCATAGCCGACCATCATGAGATGGCCCTGTTCGGCATGGGGCATGACACGGCGGATGCTGCGGCGCCAGCGCCGGGCGTGGACATGGGGAAAACGGCTGGAGCGCGGCCAGTTCTTGGCCAGGATGGAGGAGGTCACGGCCCGGGGGTCCCGTTGCATGTACAGGATCCTGGCCTCCGGGTACCACCGGCGCAGGGTGTCCAGGTGCTCGGCGTGCCGGGGAGTCTTCTCTCCCCACCGCACCTTGTCCGTGCGGGCGGCGTATTCCCGGCAGATGGCCGTGAAGATGACGCGGAAACCAGTATCGCCGCCGGCGTCGATCCGCGCTCGCACTCCCTCGGGAGTGATGCCGAAGGAGGGGAAGAGTTCCCCGGCGGTGAGCTTGTCCCAGAACAGGTCGAAATCCCGCGGCCGGCTCGGGTCCAGGTGGCCGTAGATGCGCATCCAGCTGTTGAGGAAATTCGTCTCCGGAGCGATGGCCACCCGCGGATGCGAGCTGAGCATCATCCGCATGAGGGTGGTTCCGGAGCGGGGCAATCCGATGACGAAGATCGGGCTGTCCTGGATGTCGGTCATGGCTCGTTGATGATGCGATCGACGATCCAGACCGAGGTGATGACCGACAGGACAGGCAGGATGTTGCGCAGCACGTATCCGATCTTGGTGACGTTGGACTGGGAGACGTGGATCCTGTCGCCCGGCTGCAGCGGAATATCCCCCTGCGTCACGGCCTCGAAATAGGAGAACCTGTAGACCGTCGAATCGGTCCCCGTGTGCCGGAACAGCAGCAGGTCGTCGAAGGAGGCGGAATCCATGTTGATGCCGCCGGCCCGGGCCAGTCCCTCGATCAGGGTGGTGCCCTTGCTGGGAATGGGGTAGGGGCCGGGGTTGGACACGTCGCCCAGGACGTAGAACTGGTTCTCGTTGACCGGGGGAACGAAGAGCTTGTCTCCGCCCTCGAGCAGGATGTCGAGGTTGGGGTTGTGGCCATGCTCGGCGGCCCACAGGTTCAGCTCGTGGACCCGGCCGTCGCGGGTCAGCAGGACACGCGTCAGGTCGCCGTCGATCCGGGAGCCTTCGGCCGCCGCCAGGGCTTCGCCCACGGTCATCAGGGCGTTGGAGAGGAACACGGTGCCGGGTTTCTGGACCTGGCCGTTGACCAGGACCGGATAAGCCTCGTAATCGACGATTTCCAGCTCGACCTGGGGCGAGGAGATGATGCCTTCGTAGGCGTTTTCGATGGCCACGGACGCGCCCTTGAGGGACAGCCCGGCCACGGTCAGGGGGCCGATGAAGGGCAGCTGGATGTCTCCCTTGGCGTCGACCGTGGAGACGTTCCGCCGGTTGTTGCTGTTGGCCGGCACGGTGGAGCCCAGGTCGGGGCGTCCCCAGACCACCACGGTCACGACATCGTTGGTTCCGATTTTGTACTGGGGGCGCGGATGGGACGAGGAAATCATGGGCAGGTCGAGCGTGCTGTCGGCGGCCGCAGTGGCGGCGCCAAGCTGTTCATGGAACAGGTCATCCAGACCCCTGACGGTGTTCCCACCGAAATTCGTGGAGCCGCAACCGGCCAGAACCAGGAACGACAGCAGGCCCATAAGACCAAAGCTCCGCTTCATCACGTTCATCCGCTTCCTTTCCTTGTACCGTGGAATACGCCGCGAGAATACCCCTCGTACTATCGTCCTCGCAGGTTCCAGTATAAAGAGGTAAATGCCGAAAAAATCAACCTCGAAGGTTGCGCCTGCGGGATCGTGTCCGGTCCGCCCGCTGCGATTGTCCGGGTATGGACCTAGATCCCCGTGGCCGACCAGCACCTCAGGGACCACGACGACCCCGCGGCGGCCACGGCTCCCAGATGGTCCCGGTCGGGCTCCAGGGGCATCACAGTCAGGTCGGATATTCCCGATGAATCGGCGCCGCCTTCTACGACGAGCGGTCGGCCGACCGGGAAGGTGACGGTGAAGGAGGAAAGGGGCAGGGAGATCCCCCGGCCCAGGGCCTTGACGACCGCCTCCTTGACGGTCCAGATGGACAGGAACAGGTGGTTCCGCCGGGCAGGCGGGGCCTGCATGAAGGTTCCGAACTCGGCGGGCGAGAGGATCCTGCGGGCCAGGTCCATGGTCGCCATGTCCCGCCCGGTCCATTCCACGTCCACCCCGACGGGCCGACCGGACGCGGCCACGCAGACCAGGGCCAGGGACCCGGAGTGGGAGATGTTGAATTCCAGGGGAGGCGAGCCGCCTGGAGCCGACAGGGACGGTTTACCGTGGGCGCCGAGGACGAAGGAGATTTCCTTCGGTGCGCAGCCCAGGTAGGAGGCCAGGATGAGGCGCAGACTTGCCCGGGCCACGGTGAAGCGGTTACAGTCGGCAGGAGCCAGGAACCTCGCGGCCTGTTGCTTTTCCGCGGGGTTCAACAAGTCGTGGCAACGGGCCAGGCCGTCGTCCGGCAGATCCACCCGGCAGCGCCAGAGGTGGACCTCGTGGGAGGCCAGGGCGAGGTCCTCGGGCGGCTGAGGCCAGGTGTTCCCGTTGGCTTTGGCATCCATGTCGGGCGCCCCTCAGGCCGGGGGCAAGGCGTCGCGGCAGACGGTGGCCACGGCGGCGGCGACCCGGGAACCCTGCTCCTGGATGAAGAAATGTCCCCCCGGAACCATGGTGACGGTCAACGGTCCGGTGGTGACCTCCTGCCAGGCCCGGTACTGGAGATCGTCCAGGCGGTGATCCTCGTTCCCGCCAAAGACTGCGACGGGGCACGAGAAAGGGGGCCGGGGCGTGTAACGGTAGGTCTCGAACAGCTCCAGGTCGGCCTGCAGGGGGGGGATCAAGAGGGCCAGCAGGTCGGGCTCGTTCAGGATCTCCCGGGGAATGCCTCCGTAGCGGTCCTGCATCCCCTCGATGAACTGGTCCCTGGGCAGATGATGCAAGGGAGGGTAGGGATCCGGCAGCTGGGGTCCGCGGGCGGCCGAGGCCACCAGGAGGAACGGGTCCCCGTGCCCCTTTTCCCGCAGGTGGACGGCCAATTCGTAGCCGATCAGCGCACCCAGGCTGTGGCCCAGGATGGCGAAGGGTACATCCAGCAGGGGGGCCATGGCGTCGGCAGCTTGAGCGACCAGGGTGTCCATCCTGCGCAGGGATGGCTCCGTCATGCGGTTGCCGCGGCCCGGGAAATTCAGGGCGCAGACCTGGATGTCCGCCGGGAAATGCTCCTGCCAGGAGCGGAAGACCACCGGCGATCCGCCCGCGAACGGGATGCAGAACAACCGGGCCCGGGGCGGGACCGTGGTGTCGGCCGTGGTGAGCCAGGGATTGCCGCCGACCATGTTCAACGCCCCTTCCTGCCGCCGTGCCCGGATTGCAGGATGCCCAAACCCCGGAAGGTGTTGCGGAATTTCATCCCCAGGGCCTTGGGGGTGGTGGCGGGCTTGCCTACGGTGTTCAACATCGACCGTGCACAGTCCAGCAACCGGTCCCTGGTGGCGGAGTCCTCGGCGTGGGTTCCGCCATAGGCCAGGCCCAGCATCATCAGGTAGGATCCCGCCTTCAGGGTCATGGAATGGTTGTCCTGCCGGTAGTAGAAACGACTGTCGCCTGCGGACCACTGGTTCTCGACGAAGAAATTGTCCACGTCGATCACCATCGCCAGGGCTTTGGCGGCCAGCTGCGGCTTGTCCTGACGGTGCCGGTGATGGTAGCGCGAAAGAGCCTCGGTCACCACTCCGGCGTGGATGATGCCCTCGTACTTACGCACGGGCACGTCCAGGATTACCTGAAGCAGCTCGTCGGTCTTCCTGTCCAGCACGGCCTGCAGTTCGGGCTCGGCCGTTTGAGTCAGCACCTGGATGGACAGCAGGTTGATCAGGGTCCAGCCCGCGGTGCGGATATGAACCATGTTCTTGTTCCGGTTCATGTTCACGGTCAATTCGATGGTCCGATCCACCAGGCCGCCGTCGGCGACGAAGTCCCGGGCGATGCGCAGGGCCATGTCGCGCAGGTGGGGATCCCCCGTCAGCAGATGGCCCCAGACGAGCATCTCGACCAGGGTGTGGGAACCGGAGTGGGTGTCCTCGACCGAAGGTGCGTCGTAGAAGTGCAGACGTGGGAAATGGTCCCAGTCGCCTCCGTAGCGGGCGAAGAAAGGGGCGAAGATCTCATCGACGGACCGCGGCATGAACTTGTCCAGGGGAGCCAGGCTCATTCCCGCCCTGCATATCAGGGCGAGGTCGCGGTACGTAACTTCGCCTTTCTTGCGCCTTCCTCTCGCTGCTTCCGGGTCGATCTTCTTAAGGCGCTGGAGGATGCCCTTGCTGCCGCGCAGGTATTCCTGCCGCGAGGCCTGGGCCATGGTGTAGCCCATGGAATTGGCGATGAGTCTTTCCCGGGTGGTCGGGTCGGTCACGCCTTGGGCGTTGATCTCCTTGATGGTCTTGACGGCCATCTTGTGGGCCAGTCCCTTGGTGTCCCGTTTGGGCGGGTAGAGCTTGTCGATGGCGGCCAGGATCCGCTTGTCGGAGGCGGGACGATCCGACCCTCGACGCCAGGCCTTGATCAGGGCCTCCCCTGCGGCATCGCCCACGGTCCCGGCAATGGCGTAGGTGGTGGAGCGGTGCTGATACACCTGCCCCTCCAGGTTGACGCAGTTGTCGGCGAAATGGCGCGCCATGTCCAGCCCCATGTCCAGCGGGCCGTTGTCGCCCGCGTGCAGGCAGTACTGGAAGATGGCGGAGGCGGGATCGTATTCATGATTGTAGTAGCCCATGTAGGCGGCGCCCTCGTTGGCCGTGAAGTCGCCCCAGTTGGTCATGCCGCGGTCGAGGGGGTTTTTCTGCTGGGCCTCGCGCAGGATGTCTACCGACGTCAGGAGATTCTTCTCCACCATCCCGCTGTTGCCGTCGGCGTACCCGAGGATGCCCGCGGCCCCGGTGGCGGCGACATATGCGGGAGGGAAGACCGCGTGCAGGGGCGAGGCGACCCTGCGGGCCAGGTCACGGGGGTCGGCGTTGCGTTCGACGATGATCTGATGGCTGACGTGGAAACCCTCGTCGGCGGGGTAGGGACGGAGCTTGTCGCCGGGATACAGGTTCAGACGCATGACGCCGTTGCCGCCGGTCACCGTGACCGGTCCACGCTCGGCAGCCTCGAAAACCACACCGGTCCAGGATCCCACGCGGATGGCCCCCTGGTCTTCGACACGTTCCACCGGTCCGTCGGCGGCGATCTCCACCGTCAGGTTCTTCCAGAAGGCATCGCGGTGCAGCTGGGCGATGTTGGTGCGGATGCGGAAGCGGTCGGCAGTCAGGATCTCCACGCTGGTCTCGACGTAGTGGTCGCCGATCTCCTTCCGCTGGCCGTCCCGGATATCGAAGACGAAGTTCCCCTTGTCCGTCTGCAGCTTGATCTTCATGGGCGGCAGGTCGATGCGGGGCGCCGGCGGCTGTTCACCCTTGCCGGAGGTGATGGTCAGCTCCCTGCTCTCCTTCGCCTTCAGGGACAGCGGCAGGCGGAGCAGGGCCCAGCGCAGGGAGCCGTCGGGCCAGTAGCTCAACGGGGAGAAATCGGCCGGCAGGGAGCGGCCGCCGTCGCAGACGGCGAGCTGGTCTATGGTCTTGAATTCGCCCTCGGCCAGGGGAACGCCCGTTTCCAGGAACCCGTCGGGGCGCGCGACGCCTCCCTGCTCCTCGACGGTGAACCGGATATCGCCGGGGCATCCTGGGGTGTCTTGCCCATCCCTGGTGTGATCGCCGGAATCCCCACGGCCGGCCTGTTCGCCGCCCCGGCTAGCGGGTTCCTTGGTTCGGGGGGTCGTGGACCTGGTGTGGGGTCTTTTCCCGCGGGGGACCATGCCGTCACAGGCGGAAGTGACGAGCAGGAGAATGATCAGCAGGGAGATCCTGCTCCAGCGGGACATTGTGCGGGACATGGTCAACCTCCAGCCATCGTTGACATTCGCGCGTATGCGGTCTGTGACCGTCATTCGATTAACTGCCAAGCGGATCGTGTTCAGGGGAATGGGTTGACGCGCACCATACCAGGGATGAAAATCATCGTCAATGTTCCAGGATCCTGTTCCCGTGGTTTTCCACCCGTGGTTTTCCGCCTTGACCCGAGAAGGGTACATGTGGTAAAATAATCCCACTATTACATCATAGGGTTGGATGTGTGGATAGCGATAGCCTGGGGGGATGGGCCGGCCGCGCCGTGGTTCGGTTCTGCTTGGAGAAGTCATGAAGCTGATCGCGGAAAAGCAACTGGCTCCTGCCAGGTCAGGGGTGTTCGGGAACCTGCATGCAAAATCCCGGCGTGAACCCGGCATGACCGTCCCCGAGCAGGATGCCGATGCTATCCCGTACCTGTGTCCGGTCACGCGCTGGGACACCATCACCGGAGCCGAGAAGACCCCCTGGTGCGTTTCGCGCACCAAGCGCGCCATGGATGTTTTCCTGGCCCTGTTGATCCTGCTGCTTTCCATGCCGGTGTTCATTCCCATCGCCATTGCCATCAAGCTCGAGGGTCCCGGGCCGATATTCTTCAAGCAGTGGCGCACCGGCCTGCTGGGCAACCGGTTCCGCATGTGGAAATTCAGGACCATGGTTCAGGATGCGGAGAAGCTCAAGGATCGCGTCATGCACCTGAACCAGCACAGCAAGGACGGTCCGGATTTCAAGATCGTGGACGACCCGCGCATCACCAAGGTAGGGAAGCTGCTGCGCAAGACGAGTCTGGACGAATTGCCCAACCTCATCAGTGTCCTGCAGGGGCACATGAGCCTGATCGGCCCGCGTCCCACCTCCTTCGGGGTGGAGAGCTACGAGGACTGGCATCTGGTACGGTTGACCGTGCCGCCGGGAATCACCGGTCTGTGGCAGATCAGCGGGCGCAGCGAGGTGGATTTCGATGACCGGGTCAAGCTGGATTACCAGTACATCCGGAATCAGTCGGCCTGGCTGGATCTGAAGATCCTGCTGCGGACGCCCATGAGCGTTCTGGGCGGGCGCGGGGCCTGCTGACGGGAGGGCCCGGGTACTGATGCCGCTTGGGCATCGGACGACATGAACCGGATTGTTAGGGGAGATATCAGGGGATGTCGGCAATACTGGCAGTAGTCAACAAGAACGGCGGAGAAGTTGCCGAGCATCACTTCTCCGCTGCTCTTGCCGCCTTGCGCTGGCGCGGGCGGTACCGCCAGGTGGAACCTTTGGCCCACGGCTGGATGGGCGTCGTCTATCCCCTGGACACCGCCTCGGGCCATCAGGGAGCCGACCTGGCCAAGGATGACCGGGGGAATATCGCCCTCTGCCACGGCCACCTCTTCGAACTGCCGGATCTCTATCGCCGCCTGGGCAAGCCCATGCCCGAGGACATCGACCGCCATCCCGCACGGGCCGTCCTGGACGCCTGCCTCAAGTGGGGGCGCCGGGCGCCGGAACACTGGGTCGGCGAAGCGTCCTTCATCTTCTGGGATGCGGCCGGCCGGGAACTGATCGCCGGCAGGGACCACCTTGGTACGCGCCCCCTGTTCTACTACGACAACGGCGGCCTGGTGGCTTTTTGCACCGACAGCAAGGCCCTGCTGACCCTGGGCGGTCGGATTCCCGAACCCGATCCGGTCGCCATGCACCGGTTCCTCTGCCTTGATTCATGGCAGGACGAGCGCTCGTTCTTCCTGCGGGTCAAGCGGGTCCTGCCGGGCCGGCTCAAGGTCCTGAAAGGGGGCAAGCTCGAGAGCTCCTGCTATTGGCGGCCCGGCCAGGAGGAATATCAGGCCTCGGGAGATGCCGGCGACTACAGGGAGGAATTCAAGGCCAGGGTTTCCCGCGCCGTCGAGCGCCGGATCAAGGGCATGGATTCGTTCACCCTGGATCCCCGCCGGGATGAATTCCATTTCCTGCTGGGCGCTCTCCTGGGCCGGACGGAAATCCAGAACCTGAGCCTGTCGGCCGCGCCCGTGCCGACCGAGGCCGAAGACAAATCGGTCGGTGTCCTGGTTCCCCGTCCGTCGATGGCCGGCATGACCGGCGACGAACTGCTGGACGAGATGGATCGGATGAACATCTTCCACGACGAGCCGGTGGCCTCCCTCGATGTCATCAGCAGCTGGATACTGCGCAACGAGGGCAGCCAGGCCGGGACCGGCGTGCAGCTGAACCAGCTCGGCGCCAGGGACCTGCTGGGCCATGACGAGCTTTCACTCAGCTTCCTCTTGAGGGCAGGCAGGGTGCGGGAGCTGGTGCGCCGTGTTTCGGAAGCCGGCATGACCGATGCGGGCCTGCGCAAGGCCCTCCTGGCGACCCTGCAGCACGCCCTGGGTCCCCTGTTGCCCCCCATGCTCCTGGACACGCGGCGGAGTTTCCTGCACAAGGAACGCTTCCCCTGGCTGAATTCCACCCTGACCCGCCTGCCCCTGGAAAGGCGCATGCGGCTGCCCGGGGAATTCCCCTCGGAACTGCACCATCGCATGGCGGCGGCCATCAGCCATGGAACGTTGCCCCTGAAGCTGCACTACGAGGACAGGCACGCGGGGATCCTGGGCCTGGAAACGCGTTATCCCTTCCTGGACATCGACGTGGTCCGTTTCTGCTTCTCGCTGCCGGCCGACAGCCTCTACGGGGCCGATTCCCTGGGAGCGGCCGTCAAGAAAGCCTCGCCCCAGGTGGTGGGGGCGGACGCCAAGCCCACCGTGGCGCAGATCATGCGCCGCGTGCTCGAAAAACACTGGGAGGACCGTCGGTTCCAGAAGCGCATCGTCGAGACCCTGTCCCGGTCCCAGCTCGTGGCCGACGGTTGGTTGCGGGCGGACAAACTGATGCAGCTCCAGGACCGGGTCCTGTCCGGCAAGAAGGAATTGCGTCCCCACCTGTGGCGGGTTCTCACCCTCGAAGGCTGGTATCGGCAGCGGTGGTCGGCTCAGGCCAAGGCCGTCCAGCCGCCAGCGCTGCGAATTGCTTCTCGAACACACCGACAGTCCGGCTGATCCCGTAATCCTCGGCGCGAATCCTTCCCTTGTCCGCCATCGAGCGGGCCAGTTCCTCGTCCGTCAGGATCCGGGTCATGGCTGCGGCCATGGCTTCCGGGTCGCCCACCGGCACTAGCTGGCCGTAGCGGCCCTGATCCAGGATCACACGCGGGCCCACCGGGCAGTCGGTGGCCACTACGGGCACCCCGCAGGCCATGGCCTCGATCAGAACGTTGCCGAACCCCTCGCGGCGCGAGGACATGACCGCCAGGCGGGAACGCTTCATGACGGGATAGGGATTGGCCACGTGTCCCGCCAGCAGCACACGGCCCTGCAGCCCCAGCTGTTCGATCAACCCCTCCAGGACGGGGCGCTGGTCGCCCTCGCCCATGATCATCAGCCGGGGGGCCGGATCCAGGGGCGGCAGCAGGGCCATGGCCCTTATCAGGTCGTCGAACCCCTTGGCCTCGTCCAGGCGTCCGGTGGCCGTGATCAGGGGGACGGAGGGTTCCGGCAGGGGGATTTCCGGTTCCCGGGCGACAAGTTCCGCGAAGCGGGCGTCCAGGACAGGATTGGGCTGGACGAGGATCCGCAGGCGGGGCAGGCCCAGGACCTCCCTGAGCTCTTCGCCCACCGCGGCCAGGGGCACGGCGACGGCGGCGGCGCGCGGGTAGAGCAGGCGCATGGCGGTCTTCCGCAGCATCCGATGCTTGGAGGTGGCCATGAACACCCTGGGGGATGTGTGTTCGCTGGGCACCACAAGCACCTTGCGCCTCAGCAGAAGCCCCGCCATCAGGGCCGTCATGTTGGCGGCGTTGGTGCCCGAGTAGAGAATGCGGGACCCGCATTCGGTGACCCGACGCATCAGGGCGAACACGGCCTTGCGGGCCGGTAGGCCTCCCAGGTCGAGCACCGGCACGTCTTCGGGCACGCGTTCCAGAAGGGTACCGGTGGCGCGGCCGGGGATCAGGACCGGCCGGATGCGGGAGCGGTCGAGGTTGAGCAGCAGGTTCAGCACCACCCGTTCGATCCCGCCGGCGTCGAGATGGGGGACGTGGAAGGCTACGGTGACGGGCTGGGGGGAGTCGGGCTCGCGGATCTTGCTCATAGAGGCTCCCGGCGAACCGGGTCAGGCCCCGTGCGCCATGGTGTCGAGTCTGTTCCGGCCTTCGATGGCGGCCAGGGACCGTTCCAGGGCCAGTCGATGGTCGCGATGGTGGCGCAAGGGAATCCAGAATTCCTGTTTTTCCCTGGGGCTGAGTCGATCCCAGAAGACGGCCAGGAAATCACGCAGGCTCGCGGCGGCCTCCAGGTAACGGGCCAGGATCTCGCCGAAAGGCAGCTGCGCCCAACTGTCCAGGGCGGCTCGGTCCCGGTCCTCGAAATCCAGCGGCGGCTGGGCGGGGTAACGACCCGGATCCAGCTTGCGGCGGAAGAAATCCACCGTGAACCCGTCCCAGTAGGCCAAGTGGGCCAGGGTCGCGTGACAACTCAGCGAGCCATCTAACCCCGGTTTGTCCCTCGACTCACGGGGAAAGGAGGACACCAACTTGCGCAGGAGGCTGTCCTCCAGTTCGTAGGCTTCGACGAGTGTCTGCCAGGGTTCCACCCTGTCCTGCACTTTCCGGCGAGAAAGTTGCGGGTTCGTGCCTGATCTCCGTCTCTATACTGAACAAACCATATTCGCGGGGATTAGGCAAGAGCGGGAATGCCACCCCCTGTCCAGATTTTCCTTGCCTTGTGCCTCTGAAATTGTGTCTCCCCCAAAATCCCACATCCAAATTATGGTGTCAGCAGGCATAACCCGCTGTCTCATGGACGGTTACCTTCGCCCTCCTGGCTTCGGCAACCTCGGCCTTCCGGCCTGTCCGCCATCCATGGCTCCCAGGCCTCCAGGACGCCATTTGACAGCGGGTTATGCCTGTTGACGCCGTAATCAAGACAGAGCGATTCATGCGGAGACACAATTTCAGAGGCACAAGGCAAGGAAAATCTGGACAGGGGGTGGCAGGCGTAGGATCCTAATCTCTGCGTGAAGGAAAAACCCACCAGGTATGTGCGGAAAAGATAGGGGGAAAGTAGTGCAGGACAGCGGGTATCGCGGCATCATCCTGGCCGGAGGGGCCGGTAGCAGGCTGCATCCTTTGACCCTGACGGTCAGCAAGCAGTTGATGCCCGTCTACGACAAGCCCATGATCTATTATCCGCTGTCCACCCTCATGCTGGCGGGCATCCGGGAGATCCTCATCATCACCACGCCCCAGGATCAGGAGGCCTTCCGGGGACTGCTGGGGGACGGCGCCCGGTGGGGCCTGGATCTGCAGTATGTCGTCCAGCCCAGTCCCGACGGTCTGGCCCAGGCTTTCCTGCTGGGGGACGAGTTCCTGGACGGCCACCCGGCCTGCCTGATCCTCGGCGACAACATCTTCTACGCCGAGGGGTTGTCGCGGCGCCTGCAGGGGGTCGCCTCCAAGGTGGGAGGGGCCACGATCTTCGCCTACTACGTCCAGGATCCCCATCGCTACGGGGTGGTGGAGCTGGACGACACGGGGAAGGCCGTGGACATCCAGGAGAAACCCCTGCATCCCCGCTCCAACTACGCGGTGACGGGCCTGTACTTCTTCGATTCGGACGTGGTGGAGATCGCGCGCCATATCAAGCCGTCGGCGCGCGGCGAACTGGAGATCTCCGCGGTCAACAACGCCTATCTCCAGCGGGGGGATCTCAAGGTGGAGATCCTGGGCCGGGGGTCGGCGTGGCTCGACACCGGCACGCACCAGTCCCTGCTGGATGCGGGGCAGTTCATCCGGGTTATCGAGGAACGGCAGAGCCTGAAGATCGCCTGCCCCGAGGAGATCGCCTGGCGCATGGGTTTCATCGACGACGCCCGGCTGCGGGACCTGGCCCGTCCCCTGGAGAATAGCGGTTACGGAAGATACCTGTTGCAGTTGCTGGACAAGGGAATCGTGCGGTGAAGGTCATCGAAACCGACATCCCCGGCGTGCTGGTTTTCGAGCCCGTGGTCCACGGGGATGAGCGGGGCTATTTCATGGAGACCTACCGCGCCGATTTCTTCGCCGAGTACGGGGTGCCTGGCCCCTTCGTCCAGGACAACCAGAGCAGCTCCGGCCGCGGGGTGTTGCGGGGTCTGCACTACCAGATCAGGCATCCCCAGGGGAAACTGGTGCGCGTGGTCGCCGGTCGCGTGTTCGACGTGGCGGTGGATCTCAGGCGCAGCTCTCCCACCTGCGGTCGCTGGACGGGAGTGGAGCTGTCGGCGGAGAACCGGAGGCAGTTCTGGGTTCCCCCGGGATTCGGACACGGCTTCCTGGTGCTCAGCGAACAGGCCGAGTTCTTCTACAAGTGCACCGACTACTACGCCCCCGAGCACGAGCGCGTGATCCGCTTCGATGATCCCGACCTGGGCATCGACTGGCCGGTGTCGTCGGACATGACCATCGTGGTCTCGGACAAGGACCGGCAGGGGTCGGCTTTTTCCGGGGCCGAGCTTTTTCCATGAGGAGTCGCCGGTGAAGCTGCGCATAGGCCAGGGCTGGGACCGTCACCGGCTGGTGACCGGTCGCCCGTGCATCCTGGGCGGCGTCGGGTTTCCCGACTGCCCCGTGGGGCCGTCGGGTCATTCGGACGGGGACGCCGTCTGCCACGCGGTGATCGACGCGGTGCTGGGTGCGGCGGGCCTGGGGGATATCGGCGGGATGTTTCCCGATGACGACCCCGTCTGGGCCGGCGCCGACAGTCTGGGCTTGCTCGCGAAGGCCTGGGCCGCGGTCAGGCAGGAGGGTTACAAGCTGGTCAACGCCGATGTGGTGATCATCTGCGAACGTCCGCTCATCGGTTCGCGCAGCGCGGCCATGAAGCAGAAGCTGGCCGGGGCCCTGGGTGCGATCCCCACGGACGTGAACATCAAGGGGACCCGTGGGGAAGGTATGGGCCCCGAGGGGCGCGGAGAATGCGTGACGGTGCAGGCCGTGGCGCTGCTGGAGGAAGCATGAAGATCGCGGTGCTCATGGGCGGTGATTCCAACGAGCGGGATGTTTCCCTGCTGTCGGGCAAGGCCGTGGCCGGAGCCCTGGAGCGGGTCGGCCATCAGGTGCTGACCCTGGACCTGCCCCGTGTCGAGGCCGTGTTGCAGGACGGCCGGTTGAAGGAGCAGGATGTCGTCTTTCCCGCCCTGCACGGGGGGCAGGGGGAGGATGGCCACCTGCAGGCCGTGCTCGATGTGATGGGTGTGCCGTACGCGTTGTCCGGCCCCCTGGCCTCGGCCGTGGCCATGGACAAGGCCGCCGCCAAGCGGGTCATGCGGGGGGCGGGCCTTGCCACCCCGGACTGGCTGCAGGTCGTCTGGGACGACCGGGCTGACCGGGCCGGTGCGGTCACCGGAGACGGAGGCCGTCTGCAGGGCAAGGTCCTGACCCTGGATCACGTTCTCGAACGCGCCGCCGATGAGCTGGGATTTCCCCTGGTGGTCAAGCTCAAC
>CAYPVD010000002.1:0-57843 GCA_964414055.1 uncultured Fibrobacteraceae bacterium | reverse complement strand
CGGAGCGCCTTCCTACGCCCAGATCACCGGCCAGGCCCGAGGCGATGGCGGCGAAGGGAAGATCCAGTTCGCGGCCGACGGCAACGGCCGCCAGGGCGTTGCGCAGGTTGTGCGTGCCGCGCAGGGCCAGGCGCAGGGTGCCGAGTTCCTGCCCGTTCTCCCACACCACGGCCTCCTGTCCCCCGTCCCCCGTGACGATGGTTCCCGGATCACAGCGCACCATGGCGTCGGGCCCCAGCCCGTAGGTCACGACCTTGCGGTCGATGTGGGCCAGGAGCGCCCTGACCTCGGGGTCGTCCACGCACAGCACGCAGCTCCCGTAGAAGGGGACCTGCTGGACGAATCTGCGGAAGGCGCTGCGCAGGGAATCCAGGTCCGGGTAATAGTCCACGTGCTCGTGGTCGATATTTGTCACCACTGCGATGGTGGGGGTCAGGTGCAAAAACGTGCCGTCGCTTTCGTCGGCTTCGGCCACCAGATGCCGTCCCTGACCCAGGATGGCGTTGGTGCCCATGGAGCGGACCACCCCGCCCACGATCACCGTTGGATCCAGTCCTCCCGCCTTGAGGACGCCGGCCACCAGGCTCGTGGTGGTGGTCTTGCCGTGGGAACCGGCGATGCTGATGCCCTGCTTGAGCCGCATGAGCTCGGCCAGCATCTCGGCCCGGCGGATGACGGGGATGCGCGCGGCGTGAGCGGCGGCGACCTCGCAGTTGGCCTCGGTCACGGCCGAGGAGCGGACCACCACATCGGCCCCGGCGATGTTTTCCGGCGCATGTCCCTGGAAAACGACCGCCCCCAATTTCTGCAGCCGCTCGGTGAGGGCGCCCGTGCGCAGGTCGCTGCCGCTGACGGTGAAGCCCAGGCTCATCAGCACCTCGGCGATGCCGCTCATGCCGATGCCGCCGATGGCCACCAGATGGATATGTCGCGTCTTCCCGAACACGGTGTTCCTCATTTCGGATCTGTGGTCGGCGCGGATCGTTCCGCCGGAGGCAACATCGTACCTGCCGGATGCCCTGCCAAGGCCAGCAGGTCGCCCGCGATCAGCCGGGCGGCCTCCGGGCGGGCCAGGTTGCGCGCCACCTGTCCCATCCTCGCCAGTTTGGCGCCGTCACGCAAGAGTCCATCCATCAGCCGGGTCAGGGACTCGCCGCGGCAATCCTCGTCCGGCAACACCACCGCCGCCCCGGCGGCGGCGCAATCGTCGGCGTTGTGCCGCTGGTGGTCGTCGGTGGCGTGGGGATAGGGTACCAGGATGGCAGCCTTGCCCGCGCACTGGATCTCGGCCAGGGTCATGGCGCCGGCCCGGCATACCACCAGGTCCGCCCATCGCAGGGCCGAGGCCATGTCCTGGATGTAGGCCACCACCTCGATGTTGGCGGCGTGGGCGCAGGCGGCCGTCACCTCCCCCAGTTCCCGCGGCCCGGTCTGCACGAGAAATCTCCGCCCCTTCTGCGCCGCCCAATCACCGGCGGCTCCCATAACCGCCCGATTGAGCGTGCGGGCGCCACGGCTGCCGCCGAAGACCAGGATGTTCAGCGCCCCCTCCTCCGACGGGTCCCGACGTTCCGGACCGGCAAAGGCCTCCACCACCGCACGGCGCACGGGGTTGCCGGTGTGGCGGCAAAGCCCGCGCCGGAAGAACCGGTCCGCGGCGGGGAAACCCAGGTAGATGCGCCTCATCCAGCGCCCGAGCAGGCGGTTGGCCGATCCCGGCACCGAGTTCTGTTCCTGCAGCGCGCAGGGAATCCCCAGGAGGCGGGCAGCCGCCAGAGCAGGCACGCTGGCGTATCCCCCCGTACCCAGCACCACGGCGGGGCGCCACCGGATCAGGACGAACATCCCGCGCAGGATCCCCAGGAAGGTGTTGACGATAAAGGCCAACCTCGCCTTCAGACCCAGCCCACGGAAGCCGGAGGCGGGCAGGACGATCAAACGGTAGCCGGCCTCGGGAATGAGCTCGGCTTCCAGACCGGCGGCCGTTCCGGCGAAGCGGATGTCGGCCCCGGGCACCGCCTCGGCCACGGCCTCCGCCACGGCCAGCCCGGGATAGATATGCCCACCGGTGCCGCCACCGGTGATCAGGACCCGCAGCCGACGCCCGGTGTTCCCGCCTGCATCGCTGTCCGGACGATCCCTCATTGCGCTCCGTTTCTTTCCCAGCGCCTGCGCCACAGGTGGTAGGACCGGCTGTGACGTTCGATGCTCAGCAGGATACCGACGGAGGCCAGACATCCCACCATGGCCGTCCCGCCGTAACTGATGAACGGCAGCGGCACACCCACCACCGGAAAGATGCCCGTCACCATGGCGATGTTGGTCAAACCGTAGATGGCCAACCCGGTCGTCAGGCCCGCCGCCACGCAGCGTCCGAAACTGTCGGCCGCACGGTTGGCGATGCCGTAACCGCGCCACAGCAGCAGCCCCAGCAGGATGATCACCGGGATGGTCCCCAGCAGGCCGAATTCCTCCCCCAGCAGCGAGTAGATGAAATCCGTATGGGCCTCCGGCAGGAAGGCGAACTTGTTGTGGCTCTGACCCACGCCCAGGCCGTGCCACCCGCCCGCGCCCAGGCCCGTCAGGGAGGCCTTGACCTGGTACTGGTAGCTGCCCTCCTGCAGGCCCTTGAGCACGTCGCCCAGCCTCTCCCGGACCTTGGCCGACACCAGGATGATCAGGACCACCGTCACCGGAGGCAGCAGCAGCGCGCTCCACCGGATCCGCGGCGAGAGATCAGAAACCGCCAGGATGATCACCGTCATCCCCACCGTGACCATGGCGTTGCCGAAATTCGGCTGCCCGACCAGGAGCGCAAGCAGCGGCAGCACGCCGCAACCGAGGGCCAGCAGGACGGCCCTGGCGGTCGGTTGCGGGCGTCCGCGCTCCACGGTTACCCGCCCGGCCAGGAACATGATGAGGGCGATCTTGGCCGCTTCCACCGGCTGCACGGAAAATCCCATGATGTAGATCCAGCGGTTGATGGCGCGGTCGCCCTTGGTCACCAGGGTCATGGCGACCAGGAAGTAGCTGACGGCCACCAAGACCCAGGCCACGCCGGGGTGTCCGAAACGGTGGTAATCGACACGGAAGAGGACCCCCGCCACCAGCAGGCCGATCGAGATCATGACCAGGTGCTTGGCGATAAGGTAGTAGGAGCCCACCGGCGTGGCCGCGTGGCGGTTGAACGAACCCGCCCCGTACACCATGACCACCCCGTACAGCAGCATGCCGACCACCGCCAGCACCAGGGGCATGTCGGTGCTTTCGATGGTGCCGGCAAGATGTCTCAGTTTTCGTCGCACGGGGGCTCCTTCCCCATCGAACCCGGATTCCCGTCAGGGCCCGGAAATCATCTCGGCACCCAGACCGGCGACCGCGGCTGCGAAGGCCCGACCCCGGTCCCGGTAGTTGGCGAACATGTCGAAGCTGGCGCAGGCCGGGCTCAGCAGGACCGTGGCGTTGCCGATCTCGGCGGCCAGTTGCGCACCGCGGGTCACGGCCTCCTCCATTGTGCCTCCTGCGGCACAGGGAACCACGTCGTCCAGGGCCGCGGCTATGCGCGGCCCCTCCTCGCCTATGACCAGCACCGTGCGCACCGCGTCCATGACCTCGGCCAGGGGGGAATAATCCTCCCCCTTGCCGCTGCCGCCGGCGATCAGGATCACCGGCCGCGCGTACCCGCGCAGGCCCGCGCAGACCGCATGCACGTTGGTGGCCTTGGAATCGTTGACGAAATCCACGCCCCCCAGGCGGCCCACAAGCTGATGGCGGTGAGGCAGGCCCGGGAAATCCCTCAGTCCCGGGGCGATCTCTTCCGGCGCCAGCCCCATGGCCAGGGCCAGGGCGGCCACCGCCTGGGCGTTGATGCGGTTGGGCGGGGACGACAGGGCCAGCTCGGCCACCGGAACCAGGGGAAGGATCCCGCCGTCGCCGCCCTCGGCCACCAAGTCGCCCTCCTGTTCATAGATCCTGGCCCCCAGCTCGCGGGAACCGTACAGGATGCGGTCGGCCGACGTGGGCCAGGACACGGCCTCGGGACAGCCCGTCCAGACCACCAGGCTGCCGCCGACCGGGACGAGTCCGGCCATGATCCGTTTGGCCGCGTAGTAGGCCTCCAGGCTCCCGTACCGGTCCAGATGGTCGGGGGCCAGATTGAGCACCGCCGCGGCACGCGGGCTGAAGGTCCGCATGGTTTCGAGCTGGAAACTCGAGACCTCCACCACGGCCGCATCCCCCGGCGCCAGTTCGTCCGCCACCAGGGCCAGGGGCCGGCCCAGGTTGCCCACGGCCTCGACCCGCCGTCCTCCGTGACCCAGGACATGCGCGCACCAGGCCGTCACGGTGGATTTGCCGTTGGTGCCGGTGATCGCCACCAGCTCAGCACGGCAGAACCGGGAGGCCAGTTCCAGCTCGCCCATGACCTCCACCGTCTCCGGCAGGCCGGTGAGCAGGTCATGACCCGGCGGGACACCGGGGCTGATGACGACCGCCTCGGGCAATTTTCCCGGCGAAGGGCGGCGGCCGCCGGTCAGGAGATCGTCGAAAGCCCGGGGTGCCAGATCGGTCAGGCCTTCACGCTCCCACCGGCGGCCCAGGGCCGCCTCGTTCCGGTCGTCTATGCCGACGACCCGGGCGCCGTGGCGACGCAACAGGGCCCCGGCGGCGCAGCCGCTGCGGGCGGCGCCCAACACCCAGAACACCTTGTCACGCACCTCCGGAACCATGCTCGGAAAACTCCCCTGCTACTGCAGTTTGAGGGATGACATGCCGACGACCAGCAGCAGGATGCCGATGATCCAGAACCGGACCACAACCTGGGTCTCCGACCAGCCTCCCAGTTCGAAATGATGGTGCAACGGGGCCATGCGGAAGATGCGCTTGCCGCCGGTACGCCTGTAGTACAGCACCTGCAACATGACCGACAGGGCCTCGGCCACGAACATGCCGCCGATGATCACCAGCAGGAACTCCCGCTTGACCAGGATGGCCACCGTGCCCAGGGCCCCGCCCAGCGCCAGACTTCCGGTATCGCCCATGAAGATCCGCGCCGGATGGGCGTTGAACCATAGGAAGCCCAGACCGGCCCCCACCACCGCAGCGCAGTAGACGGCCAGTTCCCCGGCCTGGGGAATGAACAGCAGGTTCAGGTAGTCCGCGAAGCCCGCGTGTCCGCTCAGGTAGGCGATGACCCCGAATCCCACGAAGGCCAGGCCGCTCAGGCCGATGGCCAGGCCGTCCAGGCCGTCGGCCAGGTTCACGGCGTTGCTCGTGGCTGTGACCACGAAGATGACCAGGGGAATGTACACCCAGCCCCAGTGGACCAAGGTGTTCTTGAACAGGGGTACGGTGCTGCTGGTGGCCAGTGCTCCCCCGTCCCCGCCGAAGACGAGGACGGCGCCCAGCACCAGGCCGTAGCTGACCTGGCCCACCAGCTTGAAACGCCCGACCATGCCCTTGGGGCGCTTCTTGACCACCTTCAGGTAATCGTCCAGGAAACCGATGGCCCCCATCCACACGGTGCCCAGCAGGGCCAGCTGGACGTAGCGATTGCCAAGGTCGGCCCACAGCAGGGTGGGCAGCACCACCGCGGTCAGCACCAGGACCCCGCCCATGGTCGGAGTACCCGTCTTGGCCTGATGGTGGGCGGGACCGTCGCTGCGGATGGTCTCGCCGATCTGCATCTGCTCCAGCTTGCGGATGACCCATCCGCCGAACAGGAAGCTGATCAGCAGCGCCGTCACCGCCGCGTAGGACGCACGGAATGTGATGTACTTGAAGACGTTCAGCGCCGACCAGTACTGGTGCAGAGGGTACAGCAATTGATAGAACATGACCTACGATCCTTGTGAAGCCGTCGTGATGCCGGGCAGATAATCCAGAACGATTTCCATGGCGGAACTGCGTGATCCCTTCAGGAGAACGACGTCCCGCGGCCGTGTGCGGGACCTGATCCAGTCGGCCGCCGCTTCCTGGTCGGGGCAATAGTGGACCTCGCCCCCCCTTTCGTCAAAGCCCTCGCCCAGGGGCCGGGCCCCGGCTCCCACCGCCACCACAACCTGCACGCCCAGATCAGCCAGGGAGCGCCCGGTTTCACGGTGCAGGCCGGCCGCGTCGTCGCCCAACTCGGCCATGGCCCCCAGGACGGCGCAGCTTTTTCCGCCGGACGCCAGTTCCACCAGGGCGCTGCCGGCCGCCAGCATGCTGCGCGGGTTGGCGTTGTAGCTGTCATCCAGGATCAGGCGCCCATCCCACCGCAGCAGATGGCTGCGATGGGGCGAGCCCTCGAACCGGGCCAGACCGGACCGCGCGGCCTCGTCGGATAGGCCCGCCGCCCGCACGGCCAGCAGGGCCGCGGTGAGGTTGGCCCCGTTGTGACGCCCGGGCAGGGGCGTTGGCCAGGACTCGCCGTCGATGACGGTCACCCAGCCGCGGCCCGGCACGGTCTTCCAGGTCCAACGGTGATCCCCCGCCTCTCGGCCCCAGGAGACCACCGGACAGCCCGCCCGCCGCCGCCATTGATCAAAGCCGGGACTGTCGGCGTTCAGAACCGCCGTCCCGTTCTCCGGCAGGGCGTCGAGCAGTTCCCCCTTGCCCCGGACCACGCCTTCCAGGGAACCGAACTCCGACAGGTGGGCAGCCGCCGCGTTGGTGATGACCCCGATGCTCGGCCGGACCAGGTCCGCCAGGAACGCGATCTGCCCCTCGCTCGAGGCCCCCATTTCCACCACCGCGAACCTGTGCTCCGCCTGCAGGCCCAGCAGGGTCAGGGGCACGCCCAGGCGGTTGTTGTGGTTGCCCGCGGTAGCCCAAACCCGCGCCGCACCGCCGAGCAGGGCCGCGCACAGGTCCTTGCAGGTAGTCTTCCCGTTGGAGCCGGTGATGCCGATGAGCGTCCCTTGCCAGCGGCTCCGGTGGCGACCGGCCAGAAAAGCCAGACCCTCGGCACCGTCACGGCACAGCAACACCCCGGCGCCGGGAGCTGCAGGCAGACCGGCCAGGGCCTGCTCCCCTGACCATCCGTTTTCCCGCCCGGCCAGGACCCAGTGTCCGGTCGCCACGGCCCGGTCCAGAAAATCCCGTCCATCCACGTGTTCACCGGGCAGGGCCACGAACAGCTGGCCTTCGGTCAAGGTGCGTGAATCCAGGCCCGCACCCGACCACGCTCCATCCGCAGGCGTCAGCGCCTCGGCCGGTACCGGGACCAGACCGCCCTGACGGCAGCACCAGACTCCCACCAGCATTCCCGCAGCCATGAGATCGCGGGCCGCCAGATCGACCGGGTATCCCGCCGGGTCAACCATGATGTCCTCCGGCGGCGGCGATCCACTCGCGCACCAGATTACGGTCGTCCAGAGGCAAGACCTCGTCCCCGACCAGCTGGTAATCCTCGTGCCCCTTGCCGGCGATGACCACCACGTCCCGTTCTCCTGCTGCCGACAGGGCCTCTGCCACCGCGGCGCGACGATCAGGCTCCAGGTGTACGGTCCCCGCCCGGGGGGCGGCCACCGCCTTGACGCCCTTCATGATCTCCTCGTTGATGGCTGCGGGGTCCTCGCTGCGGGGATTGTCTGCGGTGATCCAGACCTCGTCCGCCAGTTCGGCCGCAACCTTGCCCATCAGCGGCCGCTTGCCCCGGTCCCTGTCCCCGCCGCAGCCGAAGACCACCAGCACCCGCCGGTCCGTCAACCCGCGGCAGGCAGAAAGCACGGCGGCCAGGGCATCGGGCGTGTGGGCATAATCCACCACCGCCAGACCGCCGACAGGCAGGACGAACCGCTCCAGGCGGCCGGGCACCTGCTGCAGGCTGTCCAGGGCCGTTACCGCCTCATCGCAAGGAAAGCCCGCCGCCAGCACGGCAGCCAGGGCGGCGGTCAGGTTTTCCACGTTATAAAGCCCCACCAGCGGACTTTCCACATGCAGGGGGTGGCCACGCCAGTCCAGGTCCAGGCTGGTCCCCGTCAGTTGAAGACGACTGCTTGTGACCGACAGGTCACAGCGGCGCGCGACGACCGGCCGCCCCGACACGGAGAACAGGACGGCGTCCGGATGCTCATGAGCCAGCGGTGCCAGACCCGGATCATCGGCATTGATGACCGCCTGCCCCCGCTCCGCCCGCAGCATCCCCAGGATGCGCGCCTTGGCCGCCAGGTAGGCGTCCAGGTCGGGATGATAATCGAGGTGGTCGCGCCCCAGATTGGTCATGACCGCTACGTCCAGTTCCAGTCCTGCGGCGCGCCGCTGGTCCAGGGCGTGGGAGGAGAGTTCCAGGGCCACGCTACGGCAACCCTCGGCGACCATGGTCTCGAGCCAGCGATACAGGTCCGGTCCCGCCGGCGTGGTCAACGGCGCAGGCTCCACGGTATCGACCGCCTGGTACCTGATGGTGCCCAGCAATCCGCAAGGTCCCCGCAACCTCTCCAGCACGCTGCGCAGCAGGAAGGCCACGGTGGTCTTGCCGTTGGTGCCGGTCACACCGGCGGTGAACAGGGTGCGGTCGGGTTCATTGGCCAGGGCCCTGGCCAGCAGGGCCGGCACGGGCCGCGAGTCGTCCACCACGACCAGGGCCGGGGCCCTCTCGAGCAGGCGAGGATCCAACCGCGTCTGCATATCCGCCATGATCACCAGGGCAGGACTGCCCGCCTCCAGGGCCGCGGCCAGGAACCGATGCCCGTCCGCCCGGACCCCCTTGACCGCCACGAAAATCGTTCCGCTGCCCGCTCGGCGGGAATCCGCGGTCACGGCCGTGATCTCCAGACCCTGGTCGCCCCTGACCTCGAGGGGTGCGATCGTCCTGACCAGGTCGTCCAGCTTCACGGCCACAGCCCCCCCATCTTAACCTGCACACGACGGTCGGCCAGGGGCTGGCCGGGGGGAACGTCCTGGTCCACGGCGTAACCGTTGCCGATCATCTCCACGTCAACCCCCAGGCGGGCCGCCAGCCCCCGAACCTGGCGGTCGCTCAGACCGTGAAAATCGGGGCAAAGCGAAGTCTCCTTCGGGCGGCCGGGCCGTCTGGGACCCACGGTCAGACTGATGGTCGTCCCCGGTGGACACATGGATCCCGGGCCCGGCAATTGTTCCACCACAATACCTTTGCGTTCGGCTCCCGCCAGGGTGAAACCCGCAGCCGTCAGACGCTGGGCGGCATTGGCCACGGTCAGGAACAGGACATCGGGAACCGCCGTGCGCCGACCGGGCCCGGCCACCGGAACCATGGCCGTACGGGAGCCGGGGACATCAGTCAACCAGTCCGTTTCGTTGCGGATCTCCCGCAGGATATCCCGGAAAAGGGGCACAGCGCTCTGGGATGCGAAGTGGAAGACGCCGCGGGGCTGGTTCAGGACCGTGAGGATCACCAGCCGGGGATCGTCCAGTGGAGCAATCCCGCCAAAGCTGGCCATGTAGGCACCAGAGGCCAGGGTGCGCCCGTCCCTGCTCATCTGGGCGGTGCCGGTCTTGCCGCCGGTGGTGATCCAGTCCATCCTGGCCGCGGTCCCCGTTCCCTCGGTCACCACCCGTCCCATGGCCAGCCTCACAAGCGCGGCCAGCTCGGGGGTCATGACCCGTCGCAAGGCCAGGGGAGGCAATTGCCGGGTGCGCCCCGTAGCGGGGCTTGTGATGTCGCGGATCAGACGCGGCGCGTAGAGCGTGCCCCCGTTGGCCACCGCGCACAGGGCCAATCCCAGTTGCAGGGGCGTGACAGCCACTTCCTGACCGATGGCCAGGGTGGACTTGGAGCGCCTGCTCCACTGCACCGGATCCCTCAGAATGCCTCCGGCTTGCCCGCGGTAGGGCAGGGTCGTCGGCTGGCCGAAACCGAACGCCACCAGATCACGGTAGAATTCACGGTCGCTGAGGTTCCCCACCGCGCGGGCGAAGTAGATGTTGCTGGACCTCGTGAAGGCCTGCATGAGGTTGAGGTTCCCGTACCGGTGATGGTTCTCATTGTCGATGGTGTAGCCGTCGAAACGGGGATCGCTGCAATCGAACACCGTGGCCGTGTCGATGGCGCAGTTGCCCAGCAGGGAGGCCATGGTGAAAATCTTGAACACCGATCCGGGTTCGTACTGACTCGTGAAATTGCAGTTGTTCCACACCGCAGGATCGGGATGAGGGCCCTGGCGGGTATCCATCAGGGGCCAGCTCGCGGCGGCCAGGACGTCGCCGTTGTGGGGATCCAGGATCAGCACCGACCCGCCCCGGGCCCCGCACCTTTCCACCGCGTCGGCCAGCCGGTCCTCGCTGATTGTCTGCAGCACGACGTCCAGGGTCAGGGTCAGATCCTCGCCGTCGACCGGTTCCTCCAGCACGATGCGGCCCAGGTCCCGGCTGCCCACGGGAGTCTTGACCAGCCGCGCCCGACCGGGTCTGCCCGCCAGATGGGAAGCCAGGCTGTACTCCAGCCCCGTGGCCACGGTATCCTCGGCGCCGTACCTGAAGAAGCCCACCAGGGAAGCCCCTACCCCGTCATGGGGATAGACCCTCGCCAGCTTGCCGTCCAGGGTCACGGCCTGGTCGCCCTCCAGGGCCAGTTTCTGCTGCCTGGTCAGGACCACATCATTGGCAAGGGGCAGGAAGCGGTCCCGGTACTCCCGGAGACGCTTCCGGATCACGGCCGCATCCAGCCCCAGAACCCGTGCGGTCAGGTCGGCGGTACGCTGCGGATCCTTGACCTTGGAAGAAGCGATCCCCACCTGCCAGGTGGTCACCGAAAGGGCCAGGGGACGTCCCTCCCTGTCCTCTAGACGCCCGCGTTCGGGCGACAGGGGGATGGTCTTGCCCCATACGACCTGGGCGATCTGTCCGTAATGGTCATGAGCGAAAACCTGGATCTGCACGATCCGGCCGGTCAACAGGAGTCCCGCGGCAACCACAAGGATACGCAGGGCCAGGAATACGCCCCGCATGTCCGTTGCCCCCGTCAAGGGGCCCCATCCCTGCCGTATACCGGCTCCAGCGTGACCATGGCACGGCCTCCGGTGCCGGCAAGGGGATCGGTCGCGGCTTCCAGCGGCGTCCCGGCCGAGAAATGCGCCAGCACCCGCCGCCAGATACCGAATTTTTCCCGAGCTTCCGGTACCGTCTGGACCAGGACCAGATGGGGCTGCCCGGTCACCACCAGGCCGAGTTCCTCCCTGGCCCGGGCCTGAATGACTGCGGGCCTGCTCAGGGAATTCCAGCGGGCCTGCAACAGTGCGGACCGGGCGTCCAGGAATTCCCGTTGATCATCGAGCTGGGCGATCTGCAACCGACAGGTCACCACCTGGTTGGATATGAACACCGCCCCGGCCAACAGCAACACCCCCAGCAGCACCAGGGGAACGGCCAAGGCCGCACCCCGCCCGAACAGGTCCTGCCGCTGGGCCATGAGGCCATATTCGTACCTGGAATAGTCCTGGCCGGAAACCGGGCGAACGCCTGATCCGCTCCACATCATGATGACGAAACCTCCTGCACCCTGCGGGCCGCCCGCAGACGGGCGCTGCGGGAACGTGGATTGGCTGCTTCCTCGGCGGGACCCGCCTTGACCGCCTTGCGCGTCAGGGGATCCAGCGTGCGCCGGTGCCCACAGCGGCAGGTCGGCAGTTCCGGCGGGCACAGGCAGTCACGGCGTTCCCGATCGATGAACCGCTTGACCTGGCGGTCCTCCAGGGAATGGTAGCTGATCACGACCATCACCCCCCCCGGGGCGAGCAGGGAGGGGATCTGTTCCAGCGCCGCCGCCAAGGCATCCATCTCATGGTTGACCGCGATACGCAGGGCCTGGAAGACCCGGCTGAGGACGGGGGTGGTTTTCTTTCCGGGCGGGACAAGTTTCTCGATTACCGCCCGCAAGGCGAAGGTGGTCGTGACAGGCTCCTCCGCACGTGCCCTGACCAGCGCCCGGGCGATACGGCGGCTGGCCCGTTCCTCCCCGAAGCGCCAGATCAGGTCGGCCAACTCCTTTTCGGGCAAATCGTTGACAAGATCGGCGGCGCATTTTCCCGAGCGCTGGTCGAACCGCAGGTCCAAAGGGCCATCCCGGCGGTAGCTGAACCCCAGGTTCGGATCGTCCAATTGCAGGGAACTGACGCCCAGGTCCAGCAGGATTCCCTCGACCCGGTCCCAACCATGATCGGAGGCGGCTTCCCGCATGCGGTCGAACGAACAACGCGCACAGCCCAGACGGGGATAACGGGCGGCGAGTTCGCCGCAGGCCGTGAAGGCGTCCGCGCTGAGGTCCAAACCCAGTACCTGGGCCCCGGCCTCGAGCATGGCCGTGGCGTGGCCCCCGAAACCGAATGTGCCGTCGATGATGCGCTTGCCCGGTCCCGGTTCGAGGAAGGCCAGTGATTCGGTGGCCAGAACCGGTGTGTGCCGGGCATCGCTCATGGCCGCCGGGTGCGCGGCGCCGCCGCGGGGCGGCGCCAGGTTGCCAGACCGGGTTCCGGCGCTCCCAGTTCGCGCTCCCAGTCCTCCATGACCAGGATCGCCTTGAGATACGCACTCCAGTTACGCAGGAAAAGCTGGTGGCCGTACTGCTTCAAGGTCCGGTTCCAGGCCAGGAGGGGGCCTGTACACCGGTAGTCCATGTGAATGAGACCGGAGCCGTCCAGGACGATCCGATGTCCCCTGTCCCCCAGGAAGGGCGCTATGCCGGCCAGCAACCTCTGCAGGCAGGCACGGTCCAGGATACCCGAGAGAGAGACCCACACAGTCCTGTCCCTGTGCGTGATCTCCATATCCAGCGTGGTGCGTGCGGCCTCCTGCCTCGCGGACTGCTGGGTGCTCTCTCTCGGCATGGCGGGATCCTTCCCTGGTTCGGCCCCTCCCTGGGCCTGTTATCCATTGACCCTGTTCCTGTCATGGCCGCCGGGCCGGTATCGATCCATCGATGCCCTGTGGCCCGGCGATCTCCGGCCGGCCTCCTTGCCGCCGGGATCCAACCGCCAACACGAAACTAGCGGAAGAACTCGTTGCTCAACTGCTCGTTCATCTCCTGGGGACTTGTGCTGATCTCGGGCAGGGACTCGGGATTCCACAGTTCCATGTAATCCCCCACCCCCACCACGGTCACTTTCTTCGACACGCCCGCCGCCGCCAGGAACCGTGCCGGGACGGCGATCCGTCCCTGGCTGTCGGGAGTCACCTCGTGGCTCGCGCGGGACATCATGCGCAGGAACTGACGTCGCTCCTTGCTGGGCGGCCCCTGGCGGACACGGTTGAAGTTCTCCAACCAGGTCGCATACGGCATCAGGGCCAGGGCCCCCTCGGGGCTGCTGGTCAAGACGTACTTCTCTTCCTCGTTGCCCGGAAGAGCCTTGCGAAACCTGAAAGGCAGGTTGAAGCGGCCTTTGGCATCGACGGCGCGGGTATATTCCCCCGTGAAGTTGCAGGGGGCTGAAGTCCAGGGAGATGCCGTTTCGTAGTGATTCATGCGCTCCAGATCAAATAAGGAAATCACCATGGATCGGCGGGGAAAAGTCAGGGTTTTGGCGGGAACTCATTACATCCGTGTAAGTTGTGCCGCTCCTGCGGCGTCCCGCCAACCCCTGGTCCTTCGTCAATTTTCACCTATTTCCACCATTTTTCCCCACTGCCAACCACCGCACAATAACCGGTCCCCACCGGGGTGGTCAAGCCCCTTTTCCCCTAATCTGGATTTTTTTTCTTGTGCCGCCGAAATTGTGTCCGACCACTTTGGATGCCCGATCCAGGCCTCCCTGGATTCCAATTACACGTTGCTAAATAAGGAGTTAGCCCCATATACCATGCCAGGAGATAGCCATGCACCAGCCCCTTCGCCAGTCATGGCGCTAAACCACCTAAAACACTTTCTGACAATTGCTTATGGATTAATCAAACCAAGTGGGAGAGGGAAAGACACAATTTCAGAGGCACAACCATCATACCACAAGGAGGCGGGCGCGATCACGCCAGGCAACCGCATACCCCCCCATCTCCTGCGCCATTTTCTCCAGCGCAGGCAAATGAAGTTCCGCCAGATGGCGTTCCACCTCGGCCGGGATGGCGGTAGCCCCGCTGGCGTTGACCTTGGTGATCAATCCAGGGGGCGTGAAGGGGGAAAGGCCGAGGAACTCGTGGATCTCGTCGAGAAACTCCACCGGTCGTCGCTGGATATCGTCGAAGAACATGACACGAAACCGGGCGGGCGGGACATATCGGCGCCAGAGATCGAGCATCGGCAGGTAATCACCGCGCAAGCGCGTGGAAGGGTCGTGCACATGGGAGAGGATCCGGTCGGTGGTCAGTTCGTCGCGCTTGCATCCGAGGTTGTAGGTGAGGTAGTGCACGGCGTGGGACCAGTCGCGGTCGATGGGATCACGCAATATCAGGATGATCTTCACATCCGGCAGGAAAGACATGATTTCACGCACGGCGGTTTCACCCAGTCCGGAATAATGAGGCGTGATGTCGCCTGTCAGTCGGCCGCCGGCCGCCTCGAATAGCGAGCGGTACCACTTCGGCCCCGGCCGGCCGCGGTAGAAGCGCCACCGCCAGCGCACGGAATCCAGGGAATAGGTCTGCAGATAGTGGGAGATTTTCCCGGGGTTGAACCGCTGGAGGCTTTGCACGAACAGGTTGGGCTGCTGTTCCGCCCGATGCGTCTTGTCGTCGGGGCGGGCCACCATGATGGGGTGCCGCCTCGTGAAGTAGTTGAGTTCCTTGACGGGGGTCATCCAGGCGTCCGGATGCTGGGCGAGTTGCCGCCACAACCAGGTCGTGCCACCGCGCACGACACCGATGCCGAGGAAGTCAGGAGCGTGCTGGCCGCGGTCGTTGGTCATGGAATCGGAGCTCCGGCAAGAGATGGTGTATTGCGAACCGGCGCGATTTAAGCACACCGGTTCCCGGGAAGCAAGAGTCCGCCTCCCGGCGGGGAAGATACCGGAGGCCGTGGCCGCAGCCGCATATCTAGGGACGACCGGTGAACAGGGAACGAAATGGATAACCGCTGGCGGAGAGGAAGCGCGCGATCATGAGGGCGGATCCGCAGGTGTAGGCGATGGTGCTGGCCCATCCCGCACCCACGGCACCGTGAACGGGGATCAGCCACAATCCAGCAACGATGTTGATGACCAGGGTTATGAGACTGGCCTGGGTATTCCAGTGGGGACGACCGCGCCCGATGAAATCCCCGGCCAGAACAGCCCCCGGCGCGAAGGCGACGATCCCCGGCAGAAGCGCCCGCAGGGCCGGCCCCGAGGCCACGTACGACCCGCCCGCCAGGAACGGCAGCAACGGGCCGGCCAGGAAATACAGGGGGATTCCCGCGGCCAGTGTCACCACCAACCCCAGTCTCACCGCCCCCAGGGAATCACGGTCGCCCGTGCCGTCACCCCGCTCGGCGGTGGCGCTGTGCACAAGCAGGGGAGTCAGGGCGCCGGGCAGCAGCCACAGCATCTCGCCGAAATACACGGCCACCGAATACACTCCCACCTCGGCTGCACCCCGGAAATGTTCGAGCAACGCCTGGTCCAGGCGCAGCAACAGAAAATACGCCACCGCCGACAGCTGTCCCAGCCAGCCTCTCCGAGCCAGGAACATCATCAGCCCTGTCAGGGACAGGGGCGGGTCGCCGGACGACCTGGTCGTGTCGCCGGCTACGGCTCCGGAGGCACCGACCACGGCGTGCCGGATTTCCCTGCCCGCCACCACGACAACCAGAAATCCCCCCAGCGCCTGGGCCGCCGCCACCAGCCCCACGGCCTTGCCCAGAGTCAGGGCCCCGGCCACCGCCGCGAGACAGACCAGTACCAGGTGGGTCAGCGCCCTGGTTCCGTTGATCACGGCCCCCACCACCAGCCGGCCGCGGGCCAGCAGATCATAGGAGAAGATCTCGAACAGCAGGATGCCCATGACCGCGCCGACGACCACGAATCCCAGCCCCGGGAACCAGCCCAGGTGGGCTGCGAGGAACCCCGCCGGCCCCGGCGCCATGGTCGCCGCCGCCAGGAGCAGCATCACCACCAACGCCCCCGCGGCCCACAGCAGCTGTGCCCTGAAGATCCGGGCGCCGGACGGGCTTCCCCGCCGCAGCAACGGGACGGCGGCCAGCCCCTGCCCCCCCGCCAGCAGGGAGGCGAGCAACAGAGCCAAGGCCAAGGTCAGGCTGTAGTGACCCTGGCCTTCGGGCCCCAGGATGGAGGCCACGATCAGGACCACCGCCGCGTTGGCGGCCACCTGCACGAGACGGCTGGCGAAGATGCGCGATCCGGGCCTGATGAGACTCACGAGCGCCTCCGCAGGGTATCGTGCCAGCGGACCCGGTGGCGGCCTGATCCCGCCGGCCCCCGGCGCAGTTTTCTCGCCAGTTTGAGGGCCGCCGATTCACTGGTGTAGTAGCCGCGCTGCTCCATCTGCGCACCAAAATATTTCTTGAAGGTCGACAGGGAGGCCGCGACACCGCTGGCGCCAAAATCCAGCCACAGCGCCCCGCGTCGGCAGGCCTCCACCATGTCGCCCCAGAAACAGAGCGTGGCCGGAAAATGGGAGCGGGCGTAGGCGGGATCCGTCACACCGTTCCAGGCGAACACCCTGTCGCCCAGGTGCAGATTCAGGTGGCCGCCGATGACCCGGTCCCCGATCTTCACGCAGGTGAAGAAGACATCGCCGGCGCCGTCACGATCCCCGGGGCCGTCGAGCAGGCTGTGCAGGAAGGATTCCGGCACCGGCTCCACTTTCCAGTGGCGGGCCGCCTGCAGATACAGTCGATAGTACCGCTCCAGCCAGGCCGGATCCTTGGTGGCGAACACTTCCGCTCCGCGCCGCAGGCCCCGGTTTCGTTCGTTGCGCTTGTTCATCACCAGCTTGTTCTTCTCCACGTCCTCGATACCGCCTGACAGGGAGACCACGGCTGTCGGGGCGTCATGGCGCAGCCAATCCCCCTCCCCCGCCAGCAGCGGCCCGTAGGCTTCCTCTCCCGAGGCGTTCAGGGCCATGCCCAGAGCGGTCAAGGGACCTCGGCGCAACGCCCGGAACCGGCGAACCAGCTCCAGAAACAACCTGCGCCGCGACATCTGGTCCAGTTGGCGGTGCAAAAGAGGGCCGCCTGTGGTGCCGTCGAGGCTGCTGTCCAACCGCCGGAGACGGCCGACCCTCCTGTCAACGGCGGCGAGACCGCCGATCAGTTCTCCCTCCTGCCGCACCGTGAGCACCAGCAGCTTCGCACCGTCGTAGCAACGGCGGACCGATTCCAGCCAGTGTGCGCAGTGCGTGTACTCGGCCGCCGGATCTGCCAGGACCAGGTCGTCCCAGTCCGCCGGCAACGAGACCGACTGCTCGATGGTGTAGGGTTCGTGTCCGCCCACGGTGCCCATCACCCGACGGCGGCCTGGATGCTGGCCCGCACCACGGTCACCACGTCATCCACATCCTGCGGGGTCATGGCCGGAAAAAGAGGCAGACTGACGGCGGCCCGGAAGTAATGCTCCGTTTCCGGCAGGCGGTCACCGAACTCGACGGCCAACTCCCTGAAGGCCGGGTGATGGTGCAGGGGGATGAAATGGACCGATGAACCGATCCGGTTGGCGGTCAGGTCAGCGATCACACGATCCCGGCCGCCGGGAACGATGTCCGGATCCACCCGCAACAGGTAGAGATGCCAGGCGGAGGTCATCCCGTCGGCGACACGGGGCACCGTCACCCCGGGCAGGTCGGCCAGGGCCGAGGAATAGCTGCGGGCGATGGACGTACGCCGGGCCATGAACTCGTCGGCGCGGGCCAGCTGCCCCAGTCCGAGGGCCGCCGCGGGATCGCTCAGGTGGTACTTCCAGCCTGGTTCGAGGATCTCGTAGTACCAGCGCCCCTTGTCGCCGTAACGCTGCCAGGCGTTGCCGTCCATGCCGTGAAAACCGAGTCTCGCGATGCGATCGGCCAGGTGGTCGTCGTCGCAGGTCACCAGCCCTCCGTCGCCGGTGGTGATGCACTTGGTGGCGTAGAAGGAGAACACGGTGGCGTCACAGCCGGAGCCGACAAGACGGCCGCCCTCTCGGGCACCGAAGCTGTGGGCCGCGTCGCGGACGATGCGCAGGCCGTTGGCTGTCGCCAGTTCGCGCAGCTCGGCCATGTCGCAGGGATGCCCGCCCATGTCCACGGGAATGATGGCACGAGTCCGGGGTGTGACGAGATCCCCGCACGAACCCGGACTCACACACAGGGTGACGGGGTCCACGTCGGCAAGTACGGGCTTCGCACCCCTGTGGACCACGGCGCTGAGCGTGGACACGAAAGTCAACGCCGGCAGGATCACCTCGTGCCCCGGTCCGACTTCCAGGGCCTCCAGGGCCAGGTGCAATCCCGCCGTGCAGCTCGATACGGGTTCCGCACGGGGGACCTGGAGATAGTCCGCGCAGGCCCGGCCGAACTCCCGCACCTTGGCCCCGTACGTCAGCCATCCCGAGCGCAGGACCTCGGCCACGGCGGCGATCTCCTGTTCGCTGACGTCGGGCCGGAAAAACGGCAGGAATTCGTCGCGCGAGATGAAGACCCTGCCTCCGATACCGCCCTCATTGCCGGTCATGGTCATCTCCCGTTCCAGGCCCCAGCACCGGGCTGTCCAGAAGATCAGCCAGCAGGCGGCGCAGCTGAGGAATATCGCCCTGGGCGGCGAGCTCCAACAGGGCCTCCTGGTCCGAAGGGCCCAGGGGCTCATCCGGCCCCTGGATGACCGCCTTGCGGATCAGGGGGTTGGCGCTGGGCAGGATCCGTTCCCGCGGTTCATGGAGGGCCTCGTGCATCTTCTCGCCCGGCCGCAGACCCGTGAAATCGATCTGGGGCCATGAATCGTCATCGGACGCCGCTACGCCCGAGAGCACAAGGAGGTTCTTGGCCAGTTCCAGGATGGAGACCGGTTCGCCCATCTCCAGGATGTAGGTCGCACCCGACTCGCCCAGCACCATGGCTTCGATCACCAGCAGCGCCGCCTCCTTGATGGTCATGAAGTAGCGCGTCATATCCGGATGCGTCACCGGCAGGGGCAGACCGGCCTCGATGCGTCGTTTGAAGAAGGGGATGACCGAGCCCCTGCTGCCCAGCACGTTGCCGAAGCGCACGGTCATCATCCGCGTCCCGCCGCCCTCGGCGGCCGCGCGCCGGACGACCTCCTCGGCCAGTTTCTTCGTCGCCCCCATGACGCTGGAGGGCTCGACGGCCTTGTCGGTGCTGATCAGCACGAAGCGCTCGGCGCCCACCGTCCGGGCCAGGTCCACCACGTTGGCCGTTCCGCCCACGTTGACCATGACGGCCTCTTCCGGGTTGTCCTCCATCAGGGGCACATGCTTGTGGGCCGCCGCATGAAGGACCAGGTCGGGAGCCATCCTCCCGGCGAGCACCGACATCCTCTTGCTGTCCCTGACATCGGCGACCACCAGTTGCAGGGGGGCCTGCGGAAAATCGTTGCGCAGGGATGCCTCCATTTCGAACAGGCTGTTCTCACCCCTGCCCAGCATGATCAGGCGGGCCGGCTCGAGAGGAAGCAGGCGGCGGCACAGCTCCCCGCCGATGGATCCGCCGGCCCCGGTGACCAGAACGGTCCGACCGCTGACAACCCGGCGGGCCGGTTCCTCCTGGAAGTCCACGCTCTCGCGCCCCAGCAGGTGCTCGGGACGGACCTCGGCCACCTGCTGGAAACTCACGTCGCCCAGGATGATGTCCCGCAGACCCGGCACGATGCGCAAGGGGCGCCCCGCCTTCTTGGCCAGCAGGACCAGCCGCCTGATCAGGGGGCCGCCGGCCGAAGGGATGGCCAGCAGGATCTGGTCGGCCCCCACCGTGTCGCAGGCGGCCTTCAGCTCTTCCGTTCCACCGGTCACGGGAAGACCGCAGACGGTCGACCCCTGCAGCGCAGGATCATCATCCAGGAAGGCCACCGGTTCCACGGGCAGATCCTTGGCCTGGATCTCGTCCACGAGGGAGCGCCCGGCCGAACCGGCGCCGATGATCAGGACCCGCGGTTTTCGCATCAGCGCACCACGCTCAAGGGGATGGTCACCGCTTGGCCGGACCAGGAAACACGCACCACATAGGTCCCCGTGGCCGCCGTATCGCCGAAACGATTACGTCCGTCCCAGAAACCCTGGTCGGGCAGCACGCCGGTGTTGCGAAACACGAGTTCCCCCTCGAGGTTATAGACCTCCGCTTTCACTCCCGTGCCCCCCAGCTCATCCACGGGAAGCCCACCCAGCTTCACGGTACCGCCGCTATCGGTCGGATGCCAGGGATTGGGATAACAGTAGATCCCCGCTAGGTTCGCCTGGCCGGCACCGGCGCTTCCGCTGCCCACGTCGATGAGCACGGCGCCCCTGTCCGCCGAGAGCAGGACATGCCTGCCGTCCGGCGACACCGCCAGGTCGCGGTAGATCGTGCCGGGCAATGGTGCGATGACCCCCGTGGAGTAGAGCAACCCGTAGTTGGAATTGGCCAGGTAGTTGGGCAGGTCGATCCAGGCGTCGACGGTGACCTCGCCGCCGCGGGAGCTGATCCGGTTCACACCTGCCGTGCTGGTCACCCAGGCGTCCCCGTTGCCGTCGACCACCACGTCGGACACAGATCCGCTGACCAGGCCGGGCAGGAAGTTGCTGGTCTTCTCGCCGTAGGTCTCCAGGACGGTAGCCAGGCGCGAGACCGCATCGTAGCTGAAGCGCACCAGCCCGTTGCCGCCGGCCCAGATGCTCCCGTCGGGCGCCAGGGCCAAACCCTTGACTTTCTTGGGATCGCTGCCGGAGCCGAAGAAAGCCGTCAGGGGACCGTCCCAGCGGTCGTCGCTGAAATCGCTCCAGGTCAGGGGGTCGTCGGGTCCCTGCCCGTCCCCGTTGATGTCCCACCGCAGAAGGCCGTAGTCCTCGGCGGCGAACCACACCACGTCACGGCGCTCCACCAGGGCGCTCCAGATCCGGTTGGTGCTGGTGATGCCCCCCGTGTCCAACGGCAGGGTCAGCCACTGCCCGGGGTCGTCGCCGTGATCGGTATCCAGCAGCACGTCTACCTTCTCCGGATACTCCCGGCCCTCCTTCCAGACGATATCATGGGTGGTGATCAATGGTCCGTCCGGGTGCACGACCATGTCCAGGATGAAGGCTCCGGACATGCCCCCGTCGGCGGGAGTGTAGTAGGTGTCCTTCCCGGTGACAGGGTCGTGCCGGATCAGGCCGGTTGTGTACTGGGAGATCCAGACCTGGCCCTGCAGATCGCCGGTCATGGACAGGATGTTGCTGTAATGGTTGAACAGACCGTATTCATAGTCCGAATCCTCGGCCAGGGAATAGATATTGATCCAGGCGTCCTCGACTTTCAGGCCGGAAACCGCATTCGCCACGTAGGAGCCGACCCAGGCCGTCCCCTGGGTATCGAAAGCCACACCCTCGGCGTTGCGCACCAGGGGTGCCGCGAGGATATGGATTCCGGTCACTCCCTGATTCGAGACATGGCCGAGGTAGGCCTGGCCGGCGGAGCCGTCGGGCCGGGTCCACGGGCCGGAAAACCAGAGTTCCCGCCCCGAAGCCACCGCCGAACACCGGGACTCGGAAATGTCCACCGTGGTCCAGGTCTCGCCGTTCCAGCGGCGCAGAAGTCCGCTCCACTTTGTCCTGAGGGCATAGACCCCCGCCGGGCCGGCGGCGAGGTCGCCGACCGGGAAACCGAAATTACCCACCGCCTGCCACAATTCGAGCTCCGGGTCCCAGCCGTACACACCTTCCTCGGTTCCGGCCAGCAGTTGGTCCGCATCCGTGGTCACAAGGTCCGTGACCCCTCCCGCAGGGAGACCCTCGTTGAGGGTCGTGAACACGTTGCCCGCGAAGCGGGAGATCCCCGAAGGGGTGGCGATGAAGAGGTCGTCATGATAGAACACCAGGGCGTTGATATCGTTGTCGATCAAATCGTCCTGTTCGGCGGTGTAGATGTTTCCCGACAAGCCATCGGTGATCTGGCCCAAACCACCGTTACGCATCCCGTAGAACACCCGTTCGCTCTCACCGATGATCGTGCCCGTGACCGCCGTGATATCCAGGCTGCCCAGGTTGCTCGTGTATTGCCGGAAATCCGGATTCCCGCCGGGGTCGCCGATGCGGGTCAGCCCCCCGTCGGCGGTGGCCACCCAGAGGTACCTTCCGGTCCAGGCCAGATCCGTGATCTCGTTGCCTCCCAGACCGAGTCCGGCGTACCACCGCTCGCCATGCCCCGGGTCATCCACCGGACGCACGACCAGCCCGCCCCCATCCAATCCGCCATACACGAACCCGTCGTGTTCTAGCAGGCTCGTCATGTCGTGGGCGGCCAGCAGCGGCTGAAAAACCGGCTCGGCTTCCACTCCCGTGCCGATCATCAAGGCCAGGAAACCAGCCATGAGAACCCGTCCCGTCGGCATCCGACCGGATCCGTCACGGTGCCTGTCGCACATCATCATTCCACCTCGTTATGTTCAGCAACGGCCGCACCGGGCTGGTCGCCGTCGGCAGCAGGAACATGCCACCGGGACAAGCCACCCGGATGTGACCAGAAATAGCGGAAACCGGCCCAGCCCCGGGCCCGACCGGAGGCCCACAGGGCGCATGGTACAGGATCGCTGCCCCAGAAAACCAGCATACCCTCGGGATCAGGCTCCCGCCACTGGAGTCCGTCGGCTAGGCACCAGGGTCCCACCAGGGTGATCCTGCCCCTCAAGAGGGCGCACCCAAGATCCCACTGCCATGCCAGGGGCAATACGGCATCCTCGTCGGAAACCAGCACCCGGAGTTCCGGATCGAACCCCCAGGGGTCGCGCAAACGCAACGATTCCGACCGGAAATGGTGCCTGGAACGACCCCTGATCCGGTCCCACAGTCTGAAGGGACCGCAGATGATCATCAGCAGCACACCCCCGACCAGATCCACCAGACGCCGTGCCGCCCCCTTCAACAACGAGGCCTGGTTCACTCCCCGCACCGCCCCGAGCCCGCCTCCGAACACCTCGACGCGGGCACCGGCCGCCAGCAACCATGAATGTCCCGTCTGCCACCGCAGGCGCACGCCCAGTCGGCGCAACTTGCCCCACATGCGCAGGGTCCCCGGCCCGGCCTCGTCCTCGGGCCAGATGACCACCTGCCCGGCGCGGTAGCGGCGGACCACGGCGTCGAGATCGGCAGGCTCGCCCAGCCAGGGGATTCTACCACCGCCCAGGGGTGGCAGCACGCCAGTGCCTTCGCGGGGACAGACATAGCCCACCAGGTCCACCCCCTCGGCCACAGGATCTCCCGCATCTTTCAGCCAGGCCGCGATCCGTCCGTGGGTTCCCACCAGCAGGGTCCTCTCCAGGGCCAGACGTCCCCGTTCCAGCCTGTGCAGCACCAGGTTCAGCAGCCGACGGGTCCCCGGGACGACGGTCACCAGCAGGGGCAGATAGATCAACAGGACGGCCCGGCTGATAACCTCCATGTGTCCCAGGTACGTGCTGGCAAGCAGCAGCATGAAAATCGTGCCGGCACGCTGCAGATCGCGCACCGGCTGCGATCCCCCGCGCAGGCTGCCGGGAGCATACCGTCCGCTGCCCAGGAAGACCACCGTGGACAGCAGCAGGGTGTAGATCAACAGGGGCGTATACTCGCTGAAGGCGAAGAGCTCCTGGGGAAAGAACCGGCCGGCCAACTTGCGCAGCCCATACGCCAGCACGAAGCCTCCGCCCACGAAGGTCATGTCCAGGAGCCAGAAGAGCAGCATCAACATGGGTTCCCGCCAGCGTTTGACCAGCCAGACCAGCAGACCCCATTTCTCGTAGAAGGAGATCATGCTGCCCAGATGCAGCCAGAAGGAGCGGTTGAAGGTCCTCTGCGCGCTGGCACGCCGATGCCGGTGCTGAAAACGCGCGTCCGGCGTGTAGAGCACCTCGCAACCGGCCTGCCACATCCGGTAGCACCAGTCAACGTCCTCGAAATAGAGAAAGAAGCGTTCGTCCATGGGACCGGTCCGCTCGAGGGCCTGGCCGCTGACCAGCATGCAGCCGCCCAGCACCCAGTCCACGGGCCGGGTCGTGTTGTGATCGAAATCGCGCATCAGGTGACGCTGAACGATGCTGCTGCGGGGAAAAAGCCTGCCGAGGAAGGTGCGCCTGAGCAAGAGGGTGCCCAGGGTGTAGAAACGGCGGCAGGACTCCTGGATGGAACCGTCCTCGTTCAGCAGCTGGGGCCCGATGATCCCGGCGCGGGGATGGGAACGGCCGCAATGGAGCAGACCGTCGATGGCCCCCGGCTGCACGACGATGTCGGGGTTGAGGATCAGGTACCACGCCGCCGGATGGGCCGCCATGCCCTGATTGCAACCACGTGCATATCCGGTGTTCTGACTGTTGAGAAGCCAATCCACACCGGTGAACCGTTCCCTGACCGCGGCCAGTCCCGGATCCGTGGAGGCGTTGTCCACCACGGTGACCCGGAAGGAACAGGAAGGCGGGTTGGCGAAGATCGATTCCAGGCAACGCTGGAGGTCGGCGCTGCTGTTGAAGTGGACGATGACGATCCCTAGGTCCAGGATCCCGTCCCTGTCCCTGTCTGCAACGGCGGACACCCCGGGGGACCTCAAGGTATGCGCCGCAGACGCAGGGTCCAGACCATGAACATGGCCTCCAGGATTATCCGTTTGGACATCTTCGAGACTCCGACCTGCCGGTCTACGAACATGATGGGAATTTCCTTGATGGTCAGGCCGCGCTTCCAGCAGTGGTAGTTCATCTCGATCTGGAAGGAATAGCCGTCGCTCTTGATCCTGTCCAGGGGCAGCTGTTCGAGAGTCGTCCGCCGGAAACACTTGAACCCGCCGGTGCTGTCCTTGATGGGCAGACCCGTCACCCACCGCGCGTACATGTTGGCGCCCACGCTCAGGACCAGGCGCCGCAACGGCCAGTTCACCACCGTGATGCCGTGCAGATAACGACTGCCCAGGACCAAGTCGTGGGTCTCGATGTGTTCGAGGAAAAGCGGCAGGGCCGCAGGATCGTGGCTGAAATCCGCATCCATCTCGAACACGGCCTCGAAATCGGTGTTGGCCAGGATCCACTGGAAACCCGCGATGTAGGCCGCGCCCAGCCCTTCCTTGAGCGGGCGCTCGAGGATGAGGATGCGGTCGCCGAACTCCGGCAGACCCTTGACCACATCGGCGGTCCCGTCGGGCGAGCTGTCGTCGACCACGAGCACGGACAGCCGCGGATCCTGTTCAAGGATCAGGGGCAGCAATCTGCCTACGTTCTCGGCCTCGTTGTAGGTGGGCACCACCACCACGGCCTTGCGCAGGTTCAAAGGCGGAGTGACGCCGGAACCGCCCCGGTTCTCGTTCATGCCTCTTGACCTCCGGTAGCTCTTGCACGCCGCATCAGGAAGAAATCCCCCAGCAGCAGGAACAGGACGATGATCACGCCACTGACGGTCAGGATCAATCCCAATTTCACGGCCGGATCCCCGTAGACGAAGCGTACCTCGTGCTCCCCCGGTTCGATCGCCACGGCCCGCAGCACGAGATCCGCCGTCAGCAGCGGCCTGGGTCGGCCATCGACCAGCACCCGCCAGCCCGGGGCGTTCATGTCCGCCAGGACCAGCACCGCGGCCACGGGGGTCGAGGTCTGCAGCACGACCTCGTTCATGCCGTCGACGAGGAACTTCACGGCCGGCAGAGCGGACTCTCCTTCCGTATCCGCGGCGACATCCGGTACCCCGCGCAGATCCCCGGCCAGGTGCACTACGGCGCCCGGATCGACGATACCGGCCTGGATCCCATCCAGGAAGGAGCCCAGGTCGTCCCCGCCCGGCAACGCCGCCACGGGTTCCCAGCGCGACACCAAGCGGGCCCGCGGAAGATAGGACCGCATCCTGTACAGGTAAGGCGCACTCCTGGTCAAAGGCCGCGGCACAAGATCCAGGCCCTGTTCGGCCAGCAGCGACAACTCCTGCTCATTGAATGGCCGGTCGAAGCTCACGAGCCTGGCAGCCAGCCAGGCGGCGATGCGCCCGGCGGGCAACTGTCCGTACAACCGCTTGCGAATGGTCTCGAAGGCCGCCAGCTTGGCCGGGTGGTATCCGCCCAGGGACCTGATGCCGTCGGCCATCCAGGTGTTGCGGCTCCCGTCCTGCCCCAGGGGGAACAACCTGTCGTGCCCCAGTTCGCGCTTGATGACATCCGCGTGGGGTCCGCTGGCGACATCCCGGGATGGTGGGTCCGTCACCAGGGGCACCGCCGGCATCAGGGCCGCCTGTCCTCCCTGCCCCTGCCCTACCCGCAGCAGGAAATCCTCCGGATGGGTGATCCGTGCATCCACCCGACCCAGATCCGCCACCACCAGCAGGCACAGCACCCAGGGCAGACCGTAGCGGGCGAACCCCTCTTTCCAACGGGCCAGTTGGAACGCCCCGGCGGCCAGCAACAGGAAGAATCCGATCCTGACCAGATCGTTCTTCTGCATGTCCCAGGCCGCTTCCAGAAGGACCGGGGCCGTGGGTTTCTGTTCCAGCCCCGCGAGCTTCTGCAGATGGTCCACATATCCCTGGTGAGCCAGGGACAGTCCCCCGGCCAGCAGCAGCACCAGACCCAGGATCCCGCAGACCGCCACGGGCAACCACCGGGGCCCGACGGCACGCCTTTCGCGCCATGCGGCCAGCCCGCGCGGAGCGGTCACCGCCAGGGCGAAGGACACCAGGATCAGGATCATCGAAGGAACCCGGAACTTGTTGAAGAAGGGCAGATGGCGGTACAGCAGTTCGTAGAACCCGAAACCGTAGTTGCCCCAGGAAACCAGGATGGCCAGCAAAGCCAACACGCCCCAGACCACGGCCCAGCGCCGGCGGCCCCGGCCCCAGGCCAGCCCCGCCAGCAACAGGACGAGCCACCCGACGTAGTTGGGGTAATCGGTGAACGGCATGCGTCCCATGTAGGTCGCCTGGCCGAAACCGGCATCCGAAGGCAGCACCAGGGTGGGCATTTCCTGGGGCGACAGGGACCATCCGGTGGCGTAGGCCAGGCCCACCCCCCCCCCGCCGGAGGTGTCCTGGCCCCGGATGGAGACCTTGGCGTAGCGCTGGACCGGCACCAGGAGGATCCCCGCGATGAGGAAGCCCAGGGCCAACCCCGCCACCAGTCTTCCGGCCCGCTGCAGACGCACGCCCGGGGACACCCCCCGCCAAGGGGTTTCCATGGGCCACAACACGGCCCACACGGCCAACCAGGCCATGAGGCCGAGGCTGTAATAGGCGATCTGGATGTGACCGCGAAGCAGTTGCAGCCCCACCAGCAGACCGGTCACGGCGATAGCCCGCAGGCGGCCGCCGTCCAGGATGCGCAAGGTCCAACCGACGAGCCAGGGCAGATACATGGCCGCCCCCAGCTTGGAGCCGTGGCCGTGCACGCCCCAGGCCACCACCTTGGGAAACAGCAGCCAGATCACCACGCCCAAAAGAACCTCGCCCTGGCCCAGCTTCCAGCGGCGCAACAGCCAGACCATCCCCAGACCGCCGAACAGCAGATGCCCCAGCATCCAAGTCAAGGGAGGAAAGCCCAGGCTGTTCTGCAGGAAGTTGAACAGAATCCCGGGCGGGTACAGGTACTTCACGTAGGCCAGGGAGCCGAAGCTCGGCATGCCCGCGAAAAGGTAGGGATTCCACAGGGGATACTCGCCACGGGACAGGGCCTGGTCGCCGATCTGCGAGAACATGAGGGAATTGCCGGCGTCGCTGCTCCGGAAGACCTCGCCCCGGAACACGGCCTCGGGATAGATGATCGCCAGCACCACCAGGATCAGGACCGTCATCTTCAGCCAGTAGCCCCAGCCTTGGTCGCAGGCCAACCAACGGGCCGGGCCGGCCGCGGACAGACCACTGCCGCCAGTCTCGGTGCTGGTCGAGGCCGGATGTCGCATACGTTGCTTGGCCACGGGGCCTCCCGGGAAAATCCCCTGCGGGGAAGGCGAGGGCACTGAACCAGGCCCGTCAGGTTGCGTTACAAACCATGTCGAATCATATCATTACGGACCGCGGCTGTCCAATGCCGCCACCCGGAAAGACCCGGCCGAATCCCGGGGCCGCCCGCCTACCGGCGGGGATAGGGCCGGTCCCGGATCTCGTCGATAATGCCGAGCCAGACCGCCGCTGCCGTGCCCATGCGCCCGTGCCACAGGTGAAAGACGGTGTGCCCGGACAGGTACACCAGTTGGCAGACCGCCAGCAGGGGCCACCGGTACCAGCGCCAGTGCTTGCGCAGCAGGCGCCAGTGGCTGCGGTTGCGCAACCAGACCTTCAGCGGCGAGGACTCGCCCACGGACATGCTGACCTTGTGCAGCACGATGGACCGCGGCACATGGAGAATCCTGCCACCTGCCGCCAGGATCCGCAGGGAATAGTCGGCGTCTTCCCCGTAGAAATGAAAGTCCTCGTCGAACAGCCCCACCTGCGCCAGGGCCTTCTGCCCCACCAGCAGGGCGCAACCGGTCCCGTAGTCCACGAACCGGGAATCCAGGGGCAGATCTCCCGCCACCATCCGGATCCCCTTGTGCCGCACCCAGCCGCACCAGCGGCCGATGATCCCGCCGTCGTACCAGATGCGCCCGGGGTCGGAGGCGTAACATATCCGCGGTGTTCCGGCCCAGGCCTCGGGTACGCAGGCAACCGCCTCGACCAGCCGCCGCAGACTGCCCTCGGGCACCACCGTGTCGTTGTTCAGCAACAGGATCCAGCCCGCGAAACCCTCCCGCTGGAGGGCCCTGAGGGCCAGGTTGCAGCCGCCGGCCCAGCGCAGGTTCCGGTCCGAGACGAGGATCTCGACCTCGGGATGGTGCCGCCTGGTCCAGGCCACCGAATCATCTGCCGAGGCGTTGTCCACCATGATCAGGCGCAGCGCGGGATAGCTCTCCTGGGCCAAGGACCCCAGGCAATCGGCCAGGACCTCGCGGCCGTTCCAGTTTATGACCACCACAGCCAGCGGCGGCAGACCGCCCTCTTCCCTGCGCCCGGTACCCTCAGACACGATCGGCGATCCTGTAGTCGCGCTCGGGGCGGCGCCCGGCCACGACCAGCTCGGCGATCAGGCCCAGGCTGATGAACTGGAAGGAGAGGATGATCAGGACCAGGCCCAGCAGCAGCATGGGCCGCAGGTGCAGACCGTGGCCGAGCAGCCAGTAGGCGAGGAAGTAGGCGCTGATCCCGCCGCCGACCGTCAGGAACAGCAGCCCCAGCCGTCCGAACATGTGCAGGGGCGAAGTGCGGCGGGCGTGCAGGAAATACACCGTCAGCAGGTCCAGGAAACCGTTGATGAAGCGGGCCGGGCCGTACTTGGTGCGGCCGTACTTGCGGGCGAAATGGCGCACGGGCTTTTCGGTGACCCGGAAGCCCTCCAGATGGGCCAGGGCCGGCACGTAGCGGTGCATCTCGCCGTAGATGCGCACCCGCCGTGTGACCCGGCGCCGGTAGGCCTTCAGGCCGCAGTTGAAATCGTGCAGCTTCAGGCCGCACATCCTGCTGGTGAACCAGTTGAAGATCCGGCTCGTCTTGTTCTTGATGAAGCTGTCCTTGCGGTCCTGCTTCCAGCCCGAGACCAGGTCCCAGCCTTCTTGGAGCTTGGCGATCAGGGACGGGATCTCGGCCGGATCGTCCTGCAGGTCGGCATCCATGGTGATGACGATGTCGCCTTTGGCCTCGTCGAAGCCGGCGGCCAGGGCGGCTGACTTGCCGAAGTTGCGGCCGAAACGGACCCCGTGGACCGCTGGATTCTCGGCCGCCAGGCTGCAGATGACCTCGAAGGTGCCGTCGCTGCTGCCGTCGTCGATGATCCAGATCCCGTGGGACAGGCCCAGGGGTTCGACCGCGGCGGTTATGCGCCGGACGAGTTCGGGCAGGGATTCGGCCTCGTTGAAGGCCGGCACCACGATGGCCAGATCCAGCAGCTCATCCCGACCGGTCTGTTCGCTGTTCAATCCGACGTCCTCCTGGCGATGGCCCACTCAGCCTCCCTGACCAGCCCCTCCCGGAAGCTGATGGTGGGCCGGTAGCCGATCACGGCTTCCACATGGGTACGGTCGGCGAAGGTGTTCTTCACGTCTCCCTTGGCCGTCTCCCCGTAGGTGATGCTGGCCTTCAGACCCGGAACGCGGGAGGTCAGGATCTCCTGAAGCATATCCAGGGCCTCGCTGAAGACCACGCGGCTGCCGCCGCCGGTATTGAAGACCTCCCAGGGAGAATCGCAGGCCACGGCCAGCAGATTCGATCGCACCGCATCGGCCACGTAGGTGAAATCGCGCGTCTGGGACCCGTCGCCGTAGACCTCGAAGGTACGCCCGTCCAGGGCCGCCTCGATGTACTTGCGAAAGGCCATGTCCGGCCGCTGGCGCGGGCCGAAGACGGTGAAGTAGCGCAGGCTGCTGGTGGGCACGCCGAAGTTCATGGAATACAGGACGCAAAGGTGCTCGGCCGCCATCTTGGTCACGCCGTAGGGCGACCGCGGCTGGGGAAGGGCCTGTTCGGTCACCGGCAGGACCTCCTGGTCGCCGTACACGGAACTGCTGCTCGAGTACACGAACCGCGCCAGATCAGAGGCGATTTCCGGCCGCCGACAGGCTTCCAGCAGACGCTGGGTTGACATCACGTTGCGCCCGACGTACTCCGCGAAATACTCTCCCCAACTGGCGCGCACTCCCGCCTGGGCCGCCAGGTGGAAACACACCCTCTTGCCCCGCAGCAGGGCCGTGGCGTCGAGGGTCTGCAGATCGTCCTGGACAAAGGTGAAATCGGGGTTGCCTGCGAAGCCGGCCATGTTCTCCCGCTTGAGCTGCGGATCGTAGTAATCTGTCAGGCAGTCCACGCCCGTGACCCTGCACCCCAGACCCAGCAGGGCCTCGGTCAAGGTGCTGCCGATGAAGCCGGCGCACCCTGTGACGACCACAGGCGTCCCAGGCGCCAGGATCTCCCTTACCGCCGCCGGAAGCTCGGCCGTCATTTTCTTCACTTCGGTTTCATTCATCAGTTCCGCTCTCGGTTGTGCTGTCCCGCCGCATCCTCGATGCGCTGCTGCTCGCGCTGCAGGGCCTCCTGCTGCATATCCTTCAGGGCCTGGACCATGTCCGGATCCCGTTCGCCGCTCTGGCGTTCCCAGTTCTCCATGACCCCCCGCGCCATGTCGCGCTGCCCCATGGCCTGGTAGATGGTGAACTGGACCTGATAGTAGAACTTGCGGTCCGGATGCGCCTGGATCTGCTCCTGGATCCACCCCAACGCCAGATCGCTGGCGCCTCCGCCCAGCATGCCGCGCAGCGCGGTGTAGACGACCTTCTCCTCCATCTCGGGCGGGACATTGCCCGACAGGGAACTCAGGAAGGCCTTGGCATCGTCGTCGCGATAATCCTGGACCAGCAGCAGGGGATAGAAATCCAGGGCCTGGTCGTTGAAAGGTTCGATGGCCAGACTGGCCTCGAAGGCGATGATGGACTTGGCCAGGTTCTCGCGGTAGGCCGCGCTGTCGGTCTCGGCCACCTTGTCGGCCATCAGGTAGAACTCGTAACCCGCCCGGTTCAACGCGGCCGGGTAGTTGCCCAGCAGGTGCACGGCGTTCTTGTTGCGGAAGATGTCCGTGCGGACCTTGCCCAGCATATGGTTCAGCGTGTTCAGCCGGCCGGCGTTCAGATCCCGTCCGCGCTGTCCGAGAACGATCTCGCCCTGCTCGGTAACGGGCAGACCGGTCATCCGGGCAAAGGCCTGTTGCCTTTCAGGAGTGTCGCCGGTCATGAGCGAACCCATCCGATACACGCCCAGGATGTTCTCCAGCACCCGCTGGGGATCGGTGGTGGGCAAACCGTCGGGCCCCTTGGTATCCACCAGGCGGTAGGCCATGCCCTCCATGCGCAGGTTGTTGTAGTACCGTTCCATGTTTTCCCGGGGAATGGTCACCGCGAAGAACACCGGCCTGTTCTTGCCGGCCCGGTTGGTGGTGATGATGTCGTGCAGGACGTAGTCCTTGACCATGACCAGGGTCCGTTTCCCCGTCTTGGGGTCGGCGAAGAGACGGGGCTGCAGGGCGTCGATCTCCGCGTCCGAACGCTTCATGTCCACGCCGTTTTCCGCATGCTTGTTCTGCTTGATGTACCACGGGAGATTGACCAGGGACAGGTTCACCACCGAGACGTCTGTCCTGAATTTCTCCACGATCTGCAGGTACCAGATGGGGAAAGTGTCGTTGTCGCCGTTGGTGAAGACGATGGCGTTCTCATCCAGCCCCGCCATGATGTTCCAGGCGTACTCGTAGGCGATGCGGTTCTGGGAACGGTCGTGCTGGAAATACTTCGTCTGTCCCGGAGCCAGGGGCAACAGGGCCAGCAGCACGAGCAGGAATGCCGCCGCCTTGACGCCCGAACCCGGGGCGACGGCCTTGATGTCGGTCATCCAGTTGCCGCCCGAGGCCTCGATCTGGGCGGCGGATTCGCCCTCGTCACCGGCCAGGAAGCGCAACAGGGAACTCGCCCCCAGACCGATGAACACCGCGAAGAACATGAAGGCCGCGAAGTAGAAGTAGTCCCGGTCGCGAACCTCGTGGTCGGTGAAGTTCAGGTACAGGGTCAGGATCTCGCCGTTGATCAGGTAGGCCGTCAAGGGCACCAGGATCAGCAGCCGCACCCTGCGCAGCCCCTGGAACAGCCCGACCAGGGCCAGGAAGATGGGCCCCAGGACCGTGGTCAGCACCGTGAGGGCGCCCTTGCCCGGGCCCAGGAAATAGAACTGCTCCAGCAGGTAGTGGTAGAAATAGCCGAACTGCCACCCCAGGGGCGCCCTGCGCACCAGGGGATTCATGGGCGGATACTGCTCGCGGCGGATGACCTTCAGCAGGGTGTGGAAATTGTCCGGGTCCGTCTGGTTGATGATGGGCTCGGGGTTGGCCCCGGCGCGGATCATCATCATCGCGTGGACGGTCAGCCCCACGAAGAACAGGGTGCTGCCCAGCAGGACGAAATGCCTCCCCTGGACACTCCGGAAAATGACCAGCAGGACATAGATCCCCAGCAACAACATGATGAGGGCGTTGTTGCCGCTGGCGGTCGAGAGCAGGAAGATGGCCAGCCCGGCACTCATCAACAACAGATCGTAGATGGGCAGGCGATTGGGCCTGGCCAGCAGGACGAGCAGGAATATCCCCGGATAGGCCAGCAGGGTCCCCAGGTGGAACCCCACCCCCAATCCCAGCAGGTAGATGATCAGCAGCAGCAGGTTGTTGCTGCGCCACTGCTGACGGGTGTCATACCAGCGTACGGCCAGCCAGGAGAGCAGGGCCATCATGAATCCCGCCAGCCCGTAGACCTCGGCCTCGATGGCATTGTTCCAGAAGGTCTCGGAAAACGCCAGGAAGAAGGCGCCGACGATACCGCCCGCATGGGCCAGCCAGCCGGCGTCGGGGTCTGACCTCCGGGCCAGTTCCCAGATCAGCAGGTAGATGAAGGCCACGGCCAGGGCGCTGAAGAATGCCGACATGAAGTTCAGGGCGCGGGCCGTCTCGTAGCTGGGGCGGGTGATGTCGGCCTGTCCCAACAGGATATCGAAGACCCGCCCCACCAGGACGTACAGGGGGGTTCCCGGCTGATGGGGAATGCCCACGATGTGGCTTGTGGTCACGAATTCACCACAATCCCAGAAGTTGATCGTGGGTCCCATGGTGGAGGAGTAGACACCCAGGGCCACCAGGAAAACAGCGACGGCGACCAGGAACTGGGGACGGGATAATACGGATTTCGTCAAGACATCACCTTCGCACAGCTGGAATCCACCATGACGCGCGGCGACCACGCGAAAACGGGCCCGCAGAACCTAACACACGGCCGCACCGGCAACAACCAGCCAACCGGACCGTCACAAAACATCGACCGATTCGGAACCGTCGGCAGCCCCGGAAGTTCCGGTCCCTCCCCGGCGGGTCAGCAGCAGGATCCCGCCGCTGAGGCTGAAGAAGACCTGCACCAGGTAGGCGGCCACTTCCATGGCCACCGCCTGGGGTCCCGCCAGGCCCGACCAGGTCAGCAGACTCGCCGAGACGGATTCCCGCAGGCCGATGCCGTTGATGGTCACCGGCAGGGTCAGACTCACCGCCAGCACCGGGACCAGCACCAGCAGTTGCAGGATCTGGGATCCGTCCAGCACGTATCCAAGCCCCAGAGCCACCAGGATATGGGTGGCCATGCGCAGGGATTGGACCCCCATGCTGAACAGGAATACGCGCTGCAACAGACCGACCTGGGGCCGGTAGAGACCGAGTTCCCCCGTCACACGCTCCAGGGGGGCCGCCAGCCGCCCCAACCCGACACGGGTCAGCAGGGACACACCCCACCCGCCCAGACGGCGGGAAAGCAGCACCACCAGCACCAGCATCAGGATCAGCAGGACGGGGATCATCACCAGGGTGACCCCGGGCAACGGCACGCCCCCCAGGGCCGTGCCCAGCAGCACGAGCACCGCCGCCAGCGACAGCGCTCCCAGCCCGATGAGCCGGTCCAGCAGGGTCGCGCAGAACACCCCCAGCCGCCGTCCTTCCTGACCGCCCAGGTCGACGATCTTCCAGGCGTCGCCCCCGATGTTCGCAGGCAGGAAGTTGTTGAAGAACAGGCCGATGAAATAGACGCGCAGGATGCGTCGCCGCGAGACCCGGATGCCGCCGGCACGCAGGATCCAGGCCCACTGCAGGGCCCCGCCCAGCGCCGAGATCCCGTAGACCGCGAAGGCGGCCACCAGCAATCCCCAGCGGGGATGGGTCATGGCGGCGGTGATCTCGGTCAACGACAGGCGCGACAGGACGAACCAGATCAGCACCGAACTGATCAGGAGCTTGCCGGCGAACACCAGCAACGGGCGCAGGGACGAGCCCCGGGGTGCCGAACGCTCCCCCGTCATGAAGCGTCACCCCGGCCGGCGACCTCCTGGAAATAGGCCAGCGACTCGTCAACACAGCGCTGCCAGCTGAAGCCGGCCGCCCAGCGCCTGGCTGCTTCACTGAACCTGGACCAGGTTTCCCGGTCCCTCAGCAGACCCAGGGCGGCCGCGGCCATGGCCCGGTGGTCGCCGTAGGGGACCAGCAGTCCGGTCTCCCCGTCGCGCACAGAATCCTTCAGGCCAGGGCGATCGCTGGCGACGACCGGCAACCCGCACTGGTTGGCCTCGATCACGGTCAGCCCCCATCCTTCCTTGGGGCTGGGATTCAGGAACACGTGACAGCGGTGCAGGGTCCTGACCAGTTCGTCCCAGGGCTGGAACCCCCTGAACTCCACCACCTCGTCCAGGCCGAGTCTCGTGCACAGGCGGCGCAGACGGGCTTCGTCCGGCCCCCGTCCCATGACCAGCATGCGGGCCCGGGGCAGCTCCCGGTGGATGACATCGAAAGCCCGCAGGGCCACATCGATGCTCTTGTAGCGGAGCAGGCGGCTCCAGGTGACCACCAGGGGCGCCTCATCTTCCCTGGGCGGCGGATCATCAAGGGTGAAACGGGCGTGATCCATGCCGCAGTAGATGGTCCGGATGCGTTCGGGATCCAGCCCCCGGGCGATGAGGTCGTCCCGGGTCGAGGGGCTGATGACCTCGAAATCCACATCGCGGTACAGATGCCGGATGAGACTTTCGGCCGCGTACACATAGCTGGCCGTCACCGGGTTGGTTTCCCGGTAGACTGTCCGCCCGAACAGGTGCGGCACGACGGCGACCAGCGGAACACCGTCGCGGTACAGGGGCGTGTAGAAGGGGATCTTGTTGATGTCCTCGACCAGCAGGTCGTAGCGGCTGCGGCGCAGCATGCTACGGACCACCGGCGGCAGCACGAAATTGGCCACGGCCCAGTGGCCGCGGCGGTGGATGTTCACACCGTCGATGACCCCGGTGCGCGGCGCACCCTCATAGCCGCTGCAGACCAGATCGACTTCCCAACCCGCCGCCGCAGCCCCCTTGAGGATGTGGTGCAGGTGCAGTTCGGCCCCGCCCCCCAGGGGGTCCTCGATATCCCGCCAGTTCACCGCGAGCAGTTTCAGGGAACGTCCTCCGCGCTGGAGATCAACGGCCGGACCCCGGCCGGGGCTTGCGACCGATGACCCCGATGGTCGGCGTGGTGTAAAGGGACAATCGCTTGCCGCCGAACCAGTCGCGCCACTTCTCGCCCAGCCGGGCCAGCGGCCCGATGGGCTCCGGATGCATGGGCAGTTTCCAGCCCAACCTGGTCACAAGCACCTTGCGCAGGGCGCGGTACCAGAGCCCCGGCACCATCCAGTCGCCGTAGCTGCGCACCAGTTCCAAACCCTGGCCCGCCATGATCCGTTCCAGCTGGCCGACGGTGAACTGGGTCTCCCAGCCGGCGAACCAGCGGTTCAGGGCGATGAGGACCTGCTTGCCCAGGGTGTAGTAGTGGAAGGTCTGGGGCACGTCCACCACCAGGAAACCGCCCGGCTTGAGGATGCGGATGTTGTCCTGCAACAGGGGCAGCGGATCGCGGAAATGTTCCAGCAGCCCCTGGTGGAAGACCACGTCGAAGGTCCCGTCGGGAAAAGAGGAGCCCAGGCCGTCGCCGCAGACGGGAAAGACGGTCACGTCGGCTGCAGCGGCCTCTCTGGCCGTCAGATCCAGGGAGCCGCGTACGTAGTCGATGGTGACGACCTCCGCCCCGGCCCGGGCCAGGGCCACGGCGTCGCGCCCGCTGCCGGCTCCCACCTCCAGGATGCGGACGCCGCTCAGATCCCCCATGGACTCCAGGTCGTACAGCCGTGTGATCTCGCGGACGAGCCTGCCGTCGTTGTCGTAGACCTCATCCAGGTCGATGGCCTCGGCCTGATCCCAGAAGCGCTGCCAGTGATCGGGGGTGGATGATCTCACGCTTGATCCTCGGTTGCGTTGCCGGAGGGGGCGGTCCCGTCCCGGTCCGTGATCTCTGAAGCGGCCTTGTCCAGCACCCCGTTCACGAAGCCCACGGCGCCGTCCTCGCAGTAGCGATGAGTCAATTCGAGAGCCTCGTTGATGACCACGGCCGGAGGTACGTCCGGACTGTAGCGCAGTTCCGCCAGGCCCAGGGACAGGATGACGATTTCCAGGGAGCCCAGCCGGTCCGGATCCCAGTTGCTGGTGACCAGGGTCTTGAGCCAGCGGTCGATATCGGCGCTATGCGCCTTGACCTTACCCGCCAGCTGGCGCGCGAACGCCGCCGTCTCGGGCGCCGACTCCCGACGTTGGATCTGATCGTCCAGGACTTCCAGCAGCGGCGCGCCGCTGATCATGGAAGCGTACATGGATTGCAGAACGATCTCGCGTCCCTTTCTGCGCTTACCCAAGAATCTTCACCCCTGTCAAAGAGCAACCACCGGAACCGCACCGCACAGCCGAAACGACCGGCTGCCGGTCCCCTGCCAAGCAGAAGGGAAGGCTGCGCCTTCCCGCATCAATTTTAACCCACCGGGGGCGTGATTGCAACGACGACCGGCAGAACCGGCCTTCACTCCCCCAGTCCGTACCTGTCGCGCAGAACATCCAGATGGTGTCTCTCGTGGCCGGCCACCAGCCAGGGCAGGGCCCCGGCGATCACCTCGATACCGTCGCACACACCGCGCCGCGCCCTCATGTCCGCGGTGAAGCTCCAGGTATCGCGTGTGTTCCGCATCGTACGGCCCGGGTTGCGGGCGCGGCCATTCATTCATGCGCATTCTCTAACCCTCGTCGATCACGGCGCACAGGTCGATCATCTCCAGCGCGGTCATGGCGGCGTCGAAGCCCTTGTTGCCGGCCTTGGTACCGCTGCGCTCGATGGCCTGTTCGATGGTCTCGGCGGTGACAATGCCGAAAACCACCGGGATGTCGGAGTTCAGCGCCACCTGGGCGATGCCCTTGGTCACCTCGCTGGAGATGTAGTGGAAATGGGGCGTGTCCCCCTGGATGATGCAGCCCACGCAGACGACCGCCGCGTAGCGGCCGGTCTGCACCAGACGCTTGGCGGCCATGGGGATCTCGAAACCGCCCGGTACCCAGGCCGTGTCGATCTGCTCGTCGTCGACGCCGTGGCGGTGCAGGCAGTCCAGCGCCCCGTCCATGAGCTCCCTGGTGAAGAAGTCGTTGAATCGGCTCCCGACCACGGCGATCTTCTTGCCGTGCGCATCGAACTTGCCCTCGAATTTCATGCCCATGTCACACTCCTTTACAGGTGGTCGAGTATGTGGCCCATGCGGGCCTTCTTCGTCTTCAGGTAGCGCTCGTTGCGCGGGTTGGGGGCGATCTCCACCGGCACCCGGTCGACCACCTCCAGCCCGTAGCTCTTCAGGCCCACGATCTTGCGGGGGTTGTTGGTGATCAGGCGCATGCGGCGCACGCCCAGGTCGCGCAGGATCTGGGCCCCGATGCCGTAGTCGCGCAGGTCCGCGGGGAAGCCGAGCTTCTCGTTGGCCTCCACGGTGTCGGCCCCCTGGTCCTGCAACCGGTAGGCCTTCATCTTGTTCACCAGCCCGATGCCGCGGCCCTCCTGCCTCATGTACAGGAACACGCCCGTTCCCTCGGCGGCGATGCATCTGAGCGCGGCGTCCATCTGCTGCCCGCAGTCGCAACGCAGGCTGTGGAAGAGGTCGCCGGTCATGCATTCGCTGTGCACACGCACCAGGATGGAATCCTCGGACCTGATCTCGCCCATGACCAGGGCGATATGGATGGCGTTGTCCACGCGGGTGGAATAGGCCACCATCTGGAATTCGCCCCAGTCCGTGGGGAGGGGAACCTCCGCTTCCCGGACGACCTGCTGCTCGTTCCGGCGACGCCAGGCGATCAGGTCGGCGATGGTCACCAGTTTCAGTCCGTGCTCCCGCGCGATCTCCCGCAGCCGGGGCATGCGCGCCATCTCCCCGTCCTCGTCCATGATCTCGCACAGCAGTCCCGCCGGATACAGGCCCGCAGCCTGGCACAGGTCCACGACCGCCTCGGTGTGGCCGGCCCGCTGCAGCACGCCGCCGGGCTGGGCCTCGAGGGGAAAGATGTGTCCGGGCCGGGCCAGATCGTCCGGCCTTGTCCGAGGATCGATGAAGACCTGGACGGTGCGGGCCCGGTCGGTGGCGCTGATGCCGGTGGTGATCCCGGTGGCCGCGTCGATGCTCACCGTGAAATTCGTACCCAGGGCGGCGGTGTTGCGGGTGACCATGGGGTGGATGTCGAGCTCTCGCAGCCGTTCTCCGCGGGCCGCGAGGCAGATCAGCCCCCGTCCGTGCCTGGCGATGAAGTTCACCGCCTCGGGAGTGACCATCTGGGCGGGGATGATGAAATCACCCTCGTTCTCGCGGTCCTCATCGTCCACCACGATGACGATCTCCCCCCTCTGCAGGGCGGCCAGGGCATCTTCGATGGTGTCGCAGGAAAAGGCGGTGTCTTGTTCGCCACTCATGATGACCCCTTGTCCATGGAACGTCCGAACCCGGAGGCCCGGATCTTGTCCATTGTCAGGCCCCCACCTGTTGCGGGGGCCGCTGGTACCGGTCCGACGCCTGCCGCGGCGCTGTCGCCGCGCTGCACGGCGGCCTTGACCAGCACGTCCATCTCCAGGTTGACCTTGTCGCCGGGACCCAGTTTCGCGAAGGTCGTCTTCTCCATGGTGTGGGGAATGAGGTTGACGGTGAATACCCCGTTGAACGGGCCCCGGTCCACCGTCAGCGAGACCCCGTCCACGGCGACCGCACCCTTGGGCACCAGGAAACGGCCCAGATCCCTGGGGTATGACACCGTCAGCATCCAGCCGCCTGCGGCCCGACGCAACGACCTCACCGTACCCAGCCCGTCGATGTGCCCCTGGACCATGTGCCCGTCCAGGGGATCACCCACGCGCAGGGCTCGTTCAAGGTGCAGGCGCCGGCCGGTGCGCCACGAGTCCAGGGTCGTCAACCGCCTGGTCTCGGTGGCGGCCTCGGCGGAAAATCCCCGGTCACCGACCGCGATGGCCGTCAGACAGATCCCGTTGACCGCCACGCTGTCGCCGACTCCCAGGTCCTCCGCGGTCACCGGTGCGGTGATATCCAGGCGCACCACGCCGCCGCGCGCCGTGGTCGCGCGCAGGATCCCGATTTCTCGAATCAACCCGGTGAACACCTCGTCACCTCCCAAGTCGGCCGGTTTTCACACCATGACCTTCAGCAACACATCGAGGAAACTCTGCCGATCGAAGACGCTCAGAGTATCCTGACCGTATCTCTCCACCCGAGTCAGGGTGAAGCTCCGGCCGGCCACCGGAACATCGGGCCAGGATACGCCGCTGCCCAGGAAAACGGGCGCCACGAACATGGACCAGCGATCCACCATGCCCGCCGCCAGAAAGGAGCGGGCCAGCCGGGGACCACCCTCTACCATGGCCACATGAATACCGGCCTCGTGGAGGGCGGACACGGCGGCGGCGGGATCGACATGCCCGTCCTTCTCCTCCGCCAGCAGGACCTTCGCTCCCCTGTTGCGCAGGGCCTCGACCTTCTCCGCAGCCGCCGAGTTCCTCCCGGCGATCACGAGGAAGGAGGCGGCTGTCAGCCCGTCTGTGAAACTCAGATCCGTGTCGATGTAACCCGGCCTGGGAGAAGTGCGCGGCCCGTCGACCGGCGACTTGGCCAGGCGGGAATCCAGGCGCGGCCTGTCGGCCCGGGCCGTCCCCTCCCCCACCAGCACGGCATCCATCCAGCAGCGGCGGCGATGCACCTGCTGGCGCGACAGGGTTCCGGTGAGGTAGGCGGGCGTCATGGGTTCCCTGCGCTCCGGATCGGGAGCGAAGAGGCCGTCCATGCTCTGCGCGGTTTTCAGTTCGATGAACGGACGCCGGAAATTCCCCGTGACCACGAAGGGCCAGACGAGTTCCAGGGCTTCCCGGGCCTTGACGCCGCACACGACTTCGAGGCCGCGCTCGCGCAGGAACCGCCCCCCTCCGCCGGTGACCGTCGGATTGGGATCCCGCATGGCGAAGACCACACGACGCACCCCTGCCTCCGCGATCAAGGGCGCACAGGGAGGCGTGCGGCCCGTGTGGTTGCAGGGTTCGAGGGTCACGTAAAGGGTCGCACCCCTGGCGGCGGAACCCGCCTTGGCCAGGGCGACCCGCTCGGCATGGGGTGTGCCGGGGCCCTCATGGGCGCCCAGGCCCACGACATTGCCGTCGCGGACCACGACCGCCCCCACCGGGGGGTTGGGCCAGGGGCGCGCAGTGATGGCGCATGCCTGGTCGAGGGCCATGGACATGTACCGGGCATCCTGTTCACGCACGGGATCAGGAGCGTGTGCATGCTCGACATTCATGAACATCCACAGGGCATTATCGACGGAGAAAAGGGGAAAACAAGGCACGCGCAGGCCTGCGCCGCCATGAGTCGTCCGCCAACTTCTCCCATCCAGACTCTCACTGTCGGCTCCGGAATCACACCGGATCAGCATGTGCGGCCAAAGGCCTTGGACACAAGCTCGCGGGCTGTTACCGCCGGTGGGGACTTCCACCCCGCCCTGAAGTTGAAGGCTCGGGCCCGGGTCTTGACGGGCCCTATGGTATTGTTGCAATCAATGATACGGGCACCAGGCTCGAGCGTCAAGGTCAACCGCCGATCCAAGGCGGAAACTCAGCGCTTGGGCGCCAGGAACTCGGGCTCCTTGACGGGAATGCCCGAGGCGGCAAGACGTTGACGGGCGAGGCCGTAGAACTGCTTGGCCGGCACCCTGCTGTAGCCGAGCTTGATGTCGAACACGGGCTCGCCCTGCAGGAAACGCCAGTGGTTCAACAGGGTCGGGATGTTGGCCGGCCATTCCAGCTGGATGAAGCGCCGATGGGATGAACTGAGATTCACGGCGGGGTCGTTGCGCTTGGCGGCGAAGTGGATAAGGTCCAGGATGGCACGGTCATCCACCAGGGCCTCGTCCTCACGGTCCAGGAACCGATTCTGGATGGTGCGGGCGAGATCCGTGTCCACACCGCCCCAGGTCAGGTCGATCACGTACTTGTCGTAGGTATCGATGGCGTCCATGACGAAGGCGCCCAGCATGGCGTCGAAACCGTGGCGGGCGCCGATGTACAGCATGGCCATGTCGTCGCTGACACCGTCTCCCGCACAACGCCGGAAATACACCTGGTCGTTGTCGGGGAAGCGGCAGGCGATCTCACGGTTGCGGATGATGACCCCGGCGTCCCGCAGATCCCGCAACTGGTCGTCGCTGAACACCGTCTGACCCGTATCCCCCAGGCCGCAGAGCTTGAACTTTTCCCGGTCGACAATGAGGATCTCGCCGCCGCCGATATGGAAGGGATAGCCGCCGAAGGTCTTCTTGCGGTGCATCATGGCCGTCTCGCGGTAGGTCCAGTCATCCATGAATCCGGCCATGACCATGCCCGTCAGGAAGGTGCGGGTATCGACCGTACGGTCGGCCAGGAACTCCACCCCGAATACCGGCGCCCCGTCGAGGACCAGTTCCAGTTCCGGTTGCCACAGGTTGGCCAGGATCCAGGCCTTGAAACGGTTGAGCATGTCGCCGCGTCGCTGGCGCACCAGGTACCCCTTGAGACGGGGATCGCCGATTTCCAGGACACTCAGCACCCTGTCGAAGGTGGCGTCTGGAAACTGGAGCGCCACCCCCCATTCGTCGGTGAACCAGCCGTGGCCGTTCTGGGCCCGCCCCAGTACCGACTGGGGCAACAGATCGGCCAGGGTTCGGGACCCGGCCATGAATCTCTGCTGCATGAGGTAGTCGAAATCCAGCTGCACGAGCCTGTTGAACAGTTCGGCGTCGCGCCGGATATCCATGGTGCGCGCCCCGCCGTAGCGGCTCTTCTCATCCCGGCCGTGCCGGCCGCGGCCGGCACCGGACCTGCCGCTGACCTGATCCAGCAGCGCCTCGATCCGCTGTGCGGGTGACCGCTTGCGTCTAGGAAACCGCGCCACGCCTCGTTCCCCGCGTCATCGGGCTTCCCCCGGGTTTTCCTGATCCTCACTCGTCCAGTCGGCGAACAGGGCGTCGGTGAACTGGTCGGGGTCGAACACCGCGAAATCCTCCACCTTCTCGCCCATGCCCACGTAGCGTACGGGCAAACCGAGGGTCTCGGCGATGGCCACCACGATACCCCCCTTGGCCGTACCGTCCAGCTTGGTCAGCACCAGCCCCTGAACGGGAATGGTCTCGGCGAAAACCCGGGCCTGGCTCAGGCCGTTCTGGCCCGTGTTGCCGTCCACGACCAGCAGTGTTTCGGGATCGCGGCCTGTGCGTTTGCGGATGACTCGCGCCACCTTGCCCAGCTCGTCCATCAGGCTGGTCTTGGTATGCAGGCGGCCCGCCGTATCGACGATCAGCACGTCGCAGCCGCGGGCCTCTGCGGCGCTCAGGGCGTCGAAGACCACAGCTGCCGGATCGGCGCCCTGGCCCTGGGAAATGCAGTCCACGCCGACGCGCTCGGCCCAGATCCGGAGCTGCTCCACCGCCGCGGCCCGGAACGTGTCGCCCGCGGCCAGCATCACCTGCCTGCCCTCGGCCTTCAGCATGTGCGCCAGTTTGGCGATGGAGGTGGTCTTGCCGGTGCCGTTGACACCGACCACGAAGATGACCTGCAGGGACCCGGCAACGGCCGCCTCGGGAACCGGGTCGGCTTCCTTCCGCTTCTTGTGCTTCTTGCCGCCGCCCGGCTTGTCCTGCTGGTCCCAGCTCACGGGCTTGAGCTTGGGCTGAGCGGTGGTCAGGATGCGGCGCACGTCCTTGCCGATGACCTCGAGCACCGAATCCAGGGTGGCCTCGCCGCCTTCCTCCTTCAGCCTTTTCTCGATGTTGCGCGTGATCGCCACCGCCGACTGCACACCCATGTCCGCGGAGATCAGCAGCTCCTCGATCTGGTCCAGCGTGTCCTCGTCCAGGCGGATCCTGCCGCCGAAGAGGTTCTGCATCCGCCCCACGAACCCCTCGCGGGTCTTGCGCAGCCCCTGGCGGAAACGGTTGAAGGCCCCTTTGATCATTCGCTGGCCTCCAGGGTCCGGCTGTCGTCGTCAGCGGACGGCTGGGCCGCCTCGTGATCCCCGGTCTCCGGGCCTTCATCGGGCTCCTGGATCTCCTCGTCCGCCAGCACGGCGTCCACCGGACCCGCCTTTTCATCCAGCCGGCGGCGACGATTGGCGATGGCGTCACCCAGATCCTGGTCACCGCGCGTCTGGGCCACGTCGTGAAAACTCACAGAGACGATGCTGGAAACCCCGGGCTCCATCATGGTCACCCCGTAGAGGTGGTTGGCGGTTTCCATGGTCAGCTTGTTGTGGGTGATCACCAGGAACTGGGTGGTCTTGCTGAACTCCCGCAGCATGTTGACGAAGCGTCCGATGTTCGTGTCGTCAAGGGGCGCGTCCGCCTCATCCAGGATGCAGAAGGGCGATGGTTTGACCAGGTAGACGGCGAACAGCAACGACAGGGCCGTCAGGCAACGCTCGCCGCCGGACAGCAGCGCCACCGTATCGACCACCTTGCCCGTGGGCTGGGCCGTGACGTGGATCTGGCTCTCCAGCGGGTCGTCCGTGCGGATAAGCTGCAGATCCGCACGCCCCCCCTTGAACAGGGTCTGAAAGACCGCGATGTAGTTGCGCCGCACCTCCTCGAAGGTCTCGAGGAACCTCTTGCGGGCGGTGCGGTTGATCTCGTTGATGGCCTTCTGCAGGTCGTCCCGCGCGCGTTCAACGTCGTCGCGCTGGTTCTCCAGGAAGGTCAGACGCTCCTTCTTCTCGTCGAACTCCTCTAGGGCCAGGTGGTTGATGGGACCCAGACCGGCCAGCTTGCTCTTCTTCTGCGCCAGCAGGGCTTCGGCCTGATCGAGCTGGAAGGTCCCTTCGTCGCGCTCGAGTTCCCGCGGCAGATCCTCCTCGTCGAGGCCGTCCAGGAGATCCCGGAAATTACCCTCGTACTGCTGTTCGATGCGCTCCTCGAGGTTGTTGCGCTTGATGTCCAGGGTCGCCAGCAGGGTCTCGATCTCGTGGGCCTGGTCCCGGAACCCTCCCCGCTGCTTCTCGATGACCTGCACGCGCTGGTGCCAGCCCTCGGTCTCGGCGTGCAGGGCCTTGATGCCTTCGGCCGCGGCCTGGACGACCTGGCGCCTCCTCTGACGCTCATCCATGCCCTTGGCGAGGATCTCCTGCTTGGTCTCGAGATCCTCCTGCAGGGCCTGCAGGGTCTCCCGGCTCACCTCCGTCTCCTGGGCCAGTCGTTCCCGGCGCGAGAACTGCTCGGCGACGCCCTGGCGCAGGTGTTCCAGGGTCGATTCGGTCTCCCGCCGGCGGCTCAGGAGCCGCTGGTGGGTCAGGCGCAATTCCTCGACCTGCTGCCGGATCTCGTCCCGCTGCTCCTCCGCGGCCTGCACCCTCTGGCGCAGGGTATTCCGGTCGACGGTGCTGGTCTCGCGCAAACGCCCGCTCTCGTCGAGCAGATCGGTGAGCTGCTCCTCCTGGGCGGCCAGCTCGGCGACCTCGACCGCCAGGCGCTCCTGCTCCACGGACATTTCGCTGGCCCGCTGCCGGGCGGCGTCCCGCGTGTGGACCAGTTCCGCCAGTTGGACCTGCAGGGCGTGGGCTTCCTCGTCCAGCTCCGCGAGCCTGCTCCGGCCGGCGATCAGCTTCTCGCGCAGATCTTCCCGGTCGGCCTTGTTGCGGGCCGCCTTGTCCCTCAGATCCTCCAGGCGACCGTCCAGCCGCTCGACCTCCGCCCGCAGCTCATCCAGCTTCTCACGGCGTCCGAGCAGCCCGGTCTCCTGGGCCTCCCCCCTGCCTCCGCTGAGCCGGCCGTCGCTGGTGGCCAGCAGGCCGTCCCGGCTGACACACACGAGCTGCCCGGTCCCGCCCCAGCTGCGGGCCGCCGTCAGGGCCTGCCCACGATCAGCGAAGATGAGGGTACGGGCCAACAGCCCCCGCAGATAGGGAATCTCGGTCCCCGGGCCGGTGATTACCTCGGCAGCCAGCCGACCGCCTTCGGGCAGCGCCTCATCCATGGCCTTGCCGGCCTGGAAACCATCACCGCACAGCATGTTGGCCCGGCCGAAATCATGGGCATCCAGCTCGGCCGTCAATCCCAGGGCCTGTTCCGGATCCTGCACCACCACGGCATCCAGCAGCCCGGACAGCAAGGCCTCCAGGGCGGGAGCATCCTCGGGAGCGACCCGGAGCATGTCCGCCAGACCACCCTTGATCCCCGGATCTCCGCCATGGCGTCGCAGAATCTCCCGCGCCCCCTGGCCGTAGCCCTCGTAGTCGTCCTGGAGCTTCTGCAGGAGCTCGAGGGTGGAGTGGGCAGCCTCCCGACGGGCCGCCAGGGCGGACGTCTCCTCCTGCAGAACCGCACTGCGATCCTCCAGGTCATGCTCGGCCTTCTCCAGCTCAGCCAGCTCCGACAGCAACCGTCCGCGCAGGTTGCGACTCTCCTCCTGCTTGTCCTTCAGCTCGACCAGGTTCCGGTCGGCATCTTCGGCCGACGCGAGGATCCGCTTGCGGTCCTCGGTCAGGATCGCGATGCGTTCCTGGCGGTTTTCCCGCTTGACCTGCAGCTCGCGCAGGCGGCTGCGCTGGGCGGCGTCCTGCTCGATGTATTCGAGATTCAGGCGGGAAGCCTCTTCCAGGGCCGTCCTGTCCGCTGCCAGCTTCCCGTCCACCAGCTCCAGCTGCTCGTTCATCGCAGCCAGGGTGCCCGCGGTCTCTTCGATCTGCCCGGCCAGTTCCTCCAGTCCCGCAGTCATGCCCGTGATGCGGCTCTCGATCTCCTTCTGCCGGTCGGTCGCCTCCTGGATGCCCAGGGTGTTGTCCTCGATGCGTCGCTCATGCTCGCCGATCCGGTGCTGGAGAAGCAGGACTTGCCGTTCGTGTTCCTGCAGCTCCTCCTCGAAGGCCTGGAGCGATTCCTCCAGCTGCCTGCGCTCCGCCTCCCGTTCGTCGATCTTCGGCCGCGCGGCCTCGATATCGGCCTGGAGCCGGGACAGCTCGCCCACGCCCGCTTCGGCCTGGGTACGGAATTCCTGCAGCCGGCGCCGGGCCTCCTCCTCCTGGCGGTCCAGTTCCTTGTGCCGTCGTCCGGCCACCAGCAGATCCAGGGCCCTGATCTCCTTGAAGAGCCTCTGGTGCCGCCTGGCCTTGCCCACCTGGCGCTGCAGGGAGCGCACTTCGCGGCCGATCTCCTCAATGATGTCGTACAGGCGCACCAGGTCCGCCTGGGTGCGGTCGAGCTTGCGCTGGGTCTCCTTCCGCCTCGCCTTGTACTTGGTGATGCCCGAGCCCTGCTCCAGCAGGTTCAACAGCTCGTCGTTGTTCTCGTTGAGAACCTGCTTGATCATCGACTCCTCGATGATCGAATACGATGTGTTGTTGACGCCGCTGTCGTAGAACAGGTCGCGCAGGTCCTTCAGCCGGCAAGGCTGGCCGTTGAGGAAATAGTCGCTGCCCCCGTCCCGGGTGACCCGCCGTTTGATGGCCACCTCCGTGAACTCGATGGGCAGGCCGTGGTCTTCGTTGTCGAACACCAGGGTCACCTCGGACATGCCCACGGGGCGGCGCTTGGTGGTGCCCTTGAAGATCACGTCGTCCATCTTCCCGCCGCGCAGCTGCTTGGCCGACTGCTCGCCCAGCACCCAGCGCACGGCATCCACGACGTTGGACTTGCCGCAGCCGTTGGGGCCGAGAATCGCCGTGATCCCCTCATCGAATTCCAAGCGGGTGCGATCGACGAAGGACTTGAATCCCTGCAGTTCGATGGATTTGAGTTTCACGCCTGAACCTTCCGCTGGATCTTACGTTGAACTTGCATGGTTGCCGGAACCGGACATCAGTCCCGGGCGGAACGGGGCAACATCGTGGGTCGCGCCCAGTCGGTCCGCAATTTTTTCTTCAAGGCCGGCTCCGCAGCCCGCGCTTCCTGACGGGACGCGAAGCTCCCCACGTAGACACGATACCAGAGGGTGGAGTCGGGCAGCACTACCGGCGCCCCCACGGCCCGGACCCCCCGGGCCTCGATCATCCTGATCTCGCGCCACGCCGCCGTGCTGTCGCGCAGGGAATAGACGTGCAGGCACCAGCCGTCCCTTCCCACGGGACCTTCGAAGGCGGCTGCCACGGCGTCCCAGTCGTCCTCCTGAGCCTTCCGGCTCTCCGGACGTTCCGCTTCACCTACAGCCGGCAGGGAATCGGACGCTGCGGTCACGGTGTCGGGCACCGCCACGTCGGCAGCGGGGCCGGCAATGGTGTCTGAGGCGACCACGGCGGTGGAATCGGGTCGGGCCACGACGACCGAGTCGAGTCGTGTTTCCGCCTGTCCGGCCGAATCGTTGCTCACCGGCACGACGCTCCCGTTTCCGGTCGCCCGGAGCGGAACGGAAAACTCGGCTGCCGGTCGCCCGAGATCCGTGAACTTCCAGATGAAAACAGCCAGCACGACCACCACGAACAGCCCCGTCAAGGCCACCACCCTGAAGATGCCCGAGGAGTGGGAACTTCCGTCCGTTCCCGACGGCGCCGCGGCCGCAGGCAAGGGGGCGACCGGAGAATCCACCGGCTCCCGGACCCGTGAGGCAGGAACCGCAGGACCCCCATTCTCCAGGTCGGGGGCGGCCGTCTCTGGATCCGGTGAAAATTCAGGAACCGGTTCCCGGCCGAAAGCCAGCACGCCCCGGCACTCCAGGCCCTTTTCCCGCAGATCGGCCAGAGCGGCCTGCAGGACCTGGGGCACATCGGTGGTGCGGTTCCAGCAGTACCAGCAGTTATCAGCCACGGCGGCCCAGGGTTCCGCTGCGGCGCCCATCCCGCAGACGACGATAACGTCATCGACCTGGCTCTTCAGACGGGAGACCAGCCCCTGGATCTCCTCGCCTGTGATCTCCGGCGGACAGTAGCTGCCCAGGCCCAGGAAATACCCTTGACGCCCCTCCCAGTCCACCGTCACCGCCGCGGCAGCCAGGGAGGTGCCGTAACGGGCCATGTCCAGCCAGCCGGATTTGAACGTCCTGCCGCTGCGGCCGGTCAAGACCCGTTCGGACTCGTCGGCGTCGATCAGCAGCGTTCTTCGGCCCAGACCCGCGAGGAATCCGGTCAGCTCCAAGCCGGCCACCGCCCCCGTTTCCTCGCCGCCAAGACGGTTCAACAGCAACCAGACGCGGGGTCTGTCGGACGACGCATCCAGGTCGAGTCCCAGGTCACCGGCCTCGATTTCCAGGCCACGGACGAAGGAGCCGGCCACGGCCCAGAAATCCTCCCCGACGCCGGCGGGCGGCAACTCGCCGGGCAAACCGGTCGACCAGATGACGGGACTTTCCGGTGTGCCGTTCATGACTTCTCCCAGGCCCGCCGGAAGGCTTCGATCACCAGGGGCTCCTCGTCCGGAAGTATCGTCCGCACATCCACGGCAAGGCCATCCTGGTTCATGCGGCCCACCAGGGCCGGCTTTCCCCGGCGCAGAAGTGCATGGCAGGCCTCCAGCCGGTCCTTGGGTCCCTGCCACAGCACCAGGCGCGAGGGAACGCTGGTGGTGGAGAACGATCCCCCGCCCACGCTGGATCGCCCAGGTACGACCTGTCCCGACCAGGATGACGGCGCCAGGGGAGCCAGCTCGGCCAGCAGCCGCTCCGCACGCCGCTGGAGTTCGTCCTCACCCTGGGCCAGCAGGGCGAGAGTCGGGATCGCGGGCAATCCCTCGGCCTCCAGGTATGTGGTCAGGACACTGTCCAGAACGGCCAGGGTGATCTTATCGACCCGCAAGGCCCTGCGCATGGGATGGTCCCTCAGACCGGCGATCAGTTCCCGCGAACCGAAGATGATCCCCGCCTGGCAGGCCCCCAGCAGCTTGTCTCCGCTACAGGTGACGAGGTCCGGTCCCGCGGCCACATCCTCGTCCAACTGCTTTTCGCCCTCAGGCAGTCCCAATTCCGCGAAAGGGAACAGGGCACCGCTGCCGGCGTCGTACACCAGATAAGCGCCTTTTTCCCGGCAGAGGCGGGCGAGATCGGCCAGGGTCACATCCTCGGTGAAACCCTCCACCGTGAAATTGCTGCGGTGGACCTTGAGGACCGTCGCCCCCGGAGTCATGGCCCGTTCATAATCGGCAAGCGAGGTGCGGTTGGTCGTGCCAACTTCCACCAGGGGAGACCCGGTCTCGGCAATGATCTCGTTCATGCGGAACGAGCCGCCGATGGCCACAACCTCGCCCCGCGACAACAGCACCGGGCCGCCGGAACCCAGGTACCGTACCGACAACCAGACCGCGGCGGCGTTGTTGTTGACCACCAGGGCATCCTCGGCGCCAGCCAACAGCGCAGCTTTTCCTTCGACCCGCCTGCCCCTGTGGCCGCGTACGCCCTTGTCCAGGTCGTACTCCAGATCGCTGTTGCGGGCGGCGACCTCCGCGGCGACCGCGGCGGCCTCGGGGGACAGGTTGGACCGTCCCAGGTTGGTATGGACCACCACCCCGGTGCCGTTGATCACCCTGGTCCAGGAAGGGGCCAGCAGGAGCCTGCAGCGTGTCCTGATCATGTCCAGAGCCGTCTCCGTCAATTCGCTTCGCTTCCTGACGGGACCGTCCTCGGCCTGCAGCCGGCGGCGCAGCTCGTCCACGGTATCCTGAACGACACGCGTCACCCAGCCCTGCCTGCGCCCCCGGGCCAGATCGCGCACCGAGTCGTCGTCGAGCAGAGTGCTGATCTGGGGCAGTTCCCTTAGCCGTTGCTGGACATCATTCATGCAGCTGTTACCCGCGTTGTCGCTCAACAAAGAAAAGGCCGCGGGGCGCGACCCGAAGACGACTATGATTCACGCGGCAAAGTTATCAGACCGAGCCCCGGTTGTCTAGACAGCGACACGGATCCGACCGTGGAATCATCCTGGGCACCGATTCAGCCCCCTCGGCGACCCTGCCGGCAGAGTTCGATCAACTCCTCCGTCGACAGCGTGCTCCGGCCGGCGGCCAGTTCCGCGAGCAGCGTCACCTGGGCCAATCTTTCCACCGTCTCCATCAGCATGAAAGCCGAGGACAGATCCGACCCTACCGTCACGACTCCGTGGCCGCCCAGCAGGATCGCGTCATGGTCCTGTAACAAGGGTGCGATGGCGGCGGGGACCTCCTCCGTTCCGGGCATCGAGCGCACGGCAAGCGGCACCGACGGCAGCGGGTCGGCCGTCTCCGTCAGGATGCTTCCGTCCAGGCTGCGCCCGGCCACCGACACGGCCGTCGCCCAGGGCGGGTGGGCGTGGCAGACGGCCCGCACATCCGGACGTTCCCTGTAGATGAATCCATGCATGGGCCATTCGCTGGTCGGACGCCCTCCCGCCGACCGGCCCTGCAGGTCCACCTCCACCAGATCCTGCACCCGCAGCTCTCCCTTGGACACCCCGCCGGGCGTCACCAGAAAGCAGTGGCCGCCGCAGCGAACCGAGAGGTTCCCTTCGGCGGCCACGATCATGCCCTGCTCCCGCATCCTGCGTCCGAAAGCGACGAGTTGCCTGCGCAGCAGCACCAGATCAGCCACGGATCCGCTACCGGAAGATGTAGATCTGCGACATGACACCCTCGAAGAAGCTCAGCAGGTCCCTTTCATCGGCGGCCTTGGAACGCAGCTGCACCTCCGTCAATCCCAGGCCCAGGTCGATGTTCTCCTGCTTGAACCGCTGGTAGGCCTCTTCTTCCAGACGATCCAGCATCGAGGTGGGGAAACCCATCATGCTGCTGAAGAGCAGTGAACCGTCCGGCATGATCGAAGGCTCCCAGTCGTCGGATCGGGAGAAGAAATAGATCTCCGGTTCCTGCGATCCATCGGCGGGAATTTCCCAGATGTTCCGGTCATGGAGGGTTATCGAAGGCGCACGCCGTGTCGAGACGAAGTAGATGGTGCCGCCGTCTTTGGAGTACACGGGCGAATCGTTGAACACGCCGGTGATGGGATCGCCCGGGGAGTACGTGGTGAAGGTCAACCTTTCCAGGTTCCTGTCCAGGGCGACATTCCCGGCGGCGTATCCGGTGGTATCGAAATCGATCGTGAACAGTTCGGTGCCGGTCCCGAAGCTGCCACCGACGTCCTTGTTGCCGGAAAAGACGATCTTGCTGCCGTCGGGGGACCAGGAAGGCGTCAGGAGGCGGGAATACTCGTTGGTCAGGGGGAAGATGACTCCGTCGTAGCCCTGGTTGGGGCCTCCGGCCGTGGCCATATCCAGGCAATACAGGGCCATGCCCGTGCAGGTTTCGAAGGAATCGGGAATGGCGCACCCCGAGCGGGTGAACACGAGCCAGCGCCCGTCGGGAGAGAGAGCGGGATCCTGGTGCTGCCAAAAGAACACGGAATTGCTGGCATCCGAGGGCTCCATGTACAGGGGAGTGACGGGGGCCTCATCGGGGTTGGAGATGTCGGCCTGGAACAGCCTGTACCCGAAGCTCGTGGCGTAGGAGAAGATCACGGTGCTGTCGCTCTGCCAGATGGGATCCGCCTTGCGGTCGTTGACGATGTCCACGAGGGTCTCCGTACCCCCTCCGATATGCAGTCCGAACTCCTTCAGCCTGATCAGGGTCGCCCCCTCGTCCTCGAGACTCAGGGCCGGCTCGACACCCTGGCGTACGGGAATGAGCACCATCTGACGATAGTCGACGTAACGGGCATCGCCCGGATCACGCGTGGTCGGCATGGCCCACCAGTCGGCCGTGAACAGGATGCGGCTTCCGTCCGGGGAAAGAGTCGGATCCAGGTACTGGTAGCCGTCGCTGGAGGTATCGGTGGTAACCATGACCAGATCCCCGCAGGAATGGTTGCCGCACACGTCCAGGACTTCTGAGGGGTCCTCCTTGCTCGAACAACCGACGATGACCAGGATGGAAAGAGCCACCAGGTAAGAAAGCACGAGGAAGCGGGTGCGCTGCCACTTCATGTTCAACTGAACCTCCGGGGCGGGGATGGGATTCATAACGATACAGGCCGACACCAGCTGCCTGGCCTGATCTGTGAAAATAAGGCAAGGCATCCCTGCAAATCAACCACCGTTTGCTTCGCGGATCCCTGGGGATCGGTCCTGTTCATCATTCACGAAGTCAAATTAAAGGAAATGGTCACCCGCAACCATGCCCACACGGGATATTTTCCCACCTTGGCCGGCGTGAAATCCCCTGCCTCGAGAGCGGCCTGCGCCGCTGCCGTCAACGGGGTTCCGGGAGAGGAGACGACCACGGCCTGACGGACGCGTGCGGCCGGATCCAGCAGCAGGTCGAGAACGACATCCCCGCTCAGACCCTCGGCAAGGGCCTCCTGGGGAAACTCGGGTTGAACCCCACCCAGATACTTGGCCGGATAGTGGTGCAGATCCTGATACTGCCGCATGATACGGAAGCTGCGCCCGCCCGTGCACTTGGTCATGCCCCGCGCCACAAGTTCGGCCGCGCCCTCGAAATCCCCTTCGGCCCGGTCCACATCGGCCAGCAGGTAGTCCACGGCCGCATCATCGGGCCGCCCCCGGCCCGCCTCTTCCAGCAGCAGGCGCGCCCTGCCGAGCAGACGCCGCTGGTTGCGCGGCCAGTCTCCCACGTCCGCTGCCGGGCCCTCGTTGGGCATCAATCCGGGTTCGCCCTGGCCGGCCATCAGGTAGAGCTGCCCCAGGGTGAGCAGGATCAGGGGATGCTTCACTCCCGCCTCCAGGGCCATCTCCAGCTCGATCATGCCGTCGGAACCGGAACGGTCGCGGAAGAGCTCGGAGCAGGTACCCAGATACTTTTCCACCCGGTAGGGCACGGCCGTATCCGGCCGGCACCGTGCAAGCCTGTGTTCCCGCCACTTGCCCGGCGGTACCGGCACCTCGTGCAGCGTGCCCTGCCCGGTTGCCGAACCGGGGCCGACGGCAGCCGTGCCTGTGGCCGGACTGCCCGCGCCAGGCCCGGAAGCACACCCCGGGGCCAGGGACACGGCCGGAAGAAACGACAGGCAGACCAGGAGCATCCGGCCCCGGAACCGCACCTTACGGACTTGGATCATGCGAGGGTCCTTCTCGGGGTTTCTGTTCAGGATCAAGGCGCAGGACCTTTTCCCACTCCCGGCGCGCTTCATCCGCGCGCCCGAGGTCCTGCAGGATAACAACCCGGTTGCGCATGTAAACGACATTATCGGGCTCCAGGGCAAGAGCCTGGTCCAGGGCCGCCAAGGCCCGGACGAGCTCTCCGGCGGCCTGCAGGTTGGAACCGGCCACGGCCCAGAAACCGCTCTCGGCCAATAGTCGCGAAGGAATGACCCGCCGGCCGCCTTCCTCCAGACCATGGACGGCACGCAAGGACCAGCGGACCCCCAGACCGGGATCGTCCTTCTCCATCTGGACCAGGAGGCGCCACTCATCCGGCTGCAACGAGGACCGGGGCACCGAATCCAGCAGGGCATAAGCCCGCTCCCGGTGATGGGACCGGGCCAGGGCGGAGGCATACAGCAACCTCACCCTGGCCGAAGGATCGGCTTCCCAGATCCGGGCCAGGTGGTCGGCGGCCCGTTTCGCATCCCCCTTCTGGAGGTAGAGGTTCGCCAGGGCCTGCTCCGCGTCAAGACAACCGTCGCACAGCCGCCAGGCCAGGATCAGTTCCTTTTCCGCTCGGGAATAATCCCTGTAGGCCAGCAGGGCCTGCCCGTACTCCAGGCGCATCCTGTGGTCGGCGGGAGCGAGCCGGGCCGCCGTTTCGTACTCGGCCAGGGCCCGCCCCCTGCGCCCGAGGGCCTGCAGGGCATAAGCCAGGTTCCGGTGAAGTTCCGCATCCTGGGGCCGGTCACGGACGGCGGCCTCCAGGAAAGGCATCCCCTCTAGGGCCTTGCCGACCCTGACCAGCGCCAGGCCCAATCTGCCGGCTATCTGCCCCCCGTAAACGGGATCATCCCCGAACCGGTCCCACAGGTCCCTGGCCCCCGCGGCCGCGGCCGCGGCGTCGGGGACCGCCAGCAGGCTGTCCACAGCGGCCAGCCGGCCGGAGATCCGGGGATCCGGCCCGGCTCCGGCCGATGAGACACCCAGGATCATGGCGCACAACACCCAGCATCCCAACCTGTTGCCGGGAGAGAGTTTCGGCATGGCGGGCATCCCCCTCCTCCACGAGCGTGTTCCGTTGACGGCCTAAGACACCCCATGATATAATCATACATCAACTGCCGAGGCAAACCGCTTCCCGGGAGATCCTCTCAGGTGAACTCTGCATGCAACCCATCGATTCGCAGGATGCGCCGGTTGGTCTTGGGGCTCGTCACGGCGGTCTGCGTCCTTGTTTCGGGCGGAACCGGAGCCATGGTCCGCATCGACTTCGAGCAGGAATTCTTCGTCCATCCCGGCCACCAGGTCTGGGATTTCAGCCTCGTCGAGCAGGATTCCCTCTTTCACATCTATTACCACGCCATCCCCGACGCCACGCCTTACGCCTCGTGCGGCGACACGATCTGGCACGCCACAACCGGCGACCTGAAACACTGGACCATCCAGGGCCCCGTGCTGACCGTCAGCACGGATGAGTGGGAAACGGGCGCCGTATGGGCTCCCGATGTCTTTCTCGATCAAGCCGGACAGCGCTGGGTCATGGCCTACACCGCCTGCGACTCCCGCATGAATCAGCGCATCGCCCTGGCCTATTCCCCGGACCTCTTCACATGGACCAAGGAGCAGGACAACCCGGTGCTGGAACCGGACTCCACCGCCTACATGTGGAGCACGCAGAACATATGGAGCAACTTCCGCGACCCCTTCCTCTGGCAGGATGACGACACGTGGCACATCCTGGTGACGGCCAAGAAGTACTACAGCACCGGCACGGGCATCCTGTACCACGCCGTTTCGTCCGATCTGCTCACGTGGAGCGACGTGGGACCCATGTTCCTCAACGACGGCCCCGATCCCTGGCGTGTGCTGGAGAGCTCCCAGTACCGTGTGATCGGCGAATACCATCATTTGCTGTTCGGCGAGTTCGATACCGGAGGCGTCAGCATCATATCCGACACCGATCCCTCCGCCTGGACCATGGACCATCGTACCTTCCTGGAAGACGGCGCCTACGCGCCGGAGTTGAACGAGTTCTCCCCCGGCCACTGGATCTACTCGCGCATCACGCCGTTCCATCTGCCGGACTCGGACAGCCTCACCTACGTCGTCCGCCTGGACACCCTGCTGACGGCCCCCGACGGCTCCGCTCCAGCCATCTACCAGCCCCACCCCCTGGATGAGGATTGGGCCTTTCACACGGGGCTCTCGGTCAACGCCAACCCCACCTTCGGCGACAATCCCCTGTGGCGCGGGGAGCCCTCGGTGGGGATGGTGGGCAACGGGTATTTCAGCAGCCAGGAATACTACCAGGGTCCTCTTTCAGGAAAGGGCGCCCCGGGATTGTCCCTGGGGGATGCCGCCCAGGGCAGCATGGACAGCAGGCCGTTCGTCATCACCGGTGACATGATGAAACTGCTGGTGGGCGGAGGTCATTACCCGACCACGTGCTATGTGGCCTTGCTGACCGTGGCCGATTCCACCGTCCTGTACCGGGAAACCGGCCTCGACCAGGATCTCATGACCCCGCGCACCTGGGACCTGAGACCCTACCGGGGCACCGAGTGCTTCATCCGCATCGTCGATCACGAGAGCGGCGAATTCGGCCACATCAACGTCGACGAGATCATCGAGTCGAACTACGAACTGTCCGCCGTTCCCCCTGTCGATCTCCCGGTCCGGGGCACCTCCTTGATCCTCCATCACAGGGCCGATCCCAATCCCTTCAACCCCCGGACCGTCATCAGCTTCGAACTGGCCGGGGACGCACCGGTGAGGCTGATCATCCTGGACGCCCGGGGCCGCAGGATCTGGGCGGGTCCCGTGGTGGCAGGTCACACCGGCACAAACTCCCTCCTGTGGCGGGGACAGGGTGAAAGCGGTCGGCCGGCCGCCGCCGGCACCTACTTCTACGCCCTTGAAAGCCGTGGCTCCCTGACGGCGACCGGCAAGCTTTCCCTGGTCAAATAAGCGTTTACCGCGGCCGGGTTCGACCGATAGACAGGTCATGAGCACCGTCATCGATCATACCCTCACCGACCTCGTCGAGAACGTGGGCAGCCTGCCTTCGGTCGCCGCCCGCATCGTGGCCCTGAGTTCCCGGCCCGACTGCGGGCTGGATGCCCTGGCCCGGGTGATCGAACTGGACCCCGCCATGACCCTGAGGTTCCTGGCGCTGGCCAACTGCGCCGCCTCCTCGCCACGCTGCCCGGTCCGCAGCGTCAAGGAGGCCGTGGTACGCCTGGGTCTGCGCAGGACCCGGGATGTCGCCCTGTTGATGGGAATGCATGATCTGGTCCCGGTAACAGGGCAATGGGGAGGCATCGACGCGGTCGCGTTCTGGCGCTTCACCCTGGCCACCGCCGGTGCCTGCAAATGCCTGGCATCCGAAGACCCGGCGCTGGACCTCGAGGATGCCTGGTTGACCGGCTTGCTGCACGGAATCGGCATACCCCTTCTGGCCCGGCAGGCCCCGGCGGCCATGACGAGGGCCCTGGCCCTGGCCACCGACGAAAAGCTGACCCTGGCCGCGGCCGAAAACCGGGAACTGGGCTTCCATCACGGCCACCTGGCCGCCAAGCTGCTGGTGCGCTGGCAGGTCCCGCAGGACATCGCCGCCGCAGTGGCCGACGGCCTGGACCCCGCCACGGCATCTTCCTCTCCCCTGGCTCTGAACCTGTCCTTGGCCAGGCGGTTCGTGCACACCCTCGGCTACGGCGAAAGCGGGGACCACGAACCGGTCCCCGATCCCCAGGACCTCCCTCTCGAAGGCGACCGGCGACGAGAACTCGCCCGTGCCGTCGCCCACCTGGTCCAGGAGACCGCCGGGATCATCGACCTGGAGCTGACGGGCAATTTTACGATAATTTTTAGTCTTTAACTGA
>CAYPVD010000001.1:0-60776 GCA_964414055.1 uncultured Fibrobacteraceae bacterium | reverse complement strand
CATCACGCCGGACGTGGTCTACCTGAACCACGGCTCCTACGGGGCCTGCCCCCGGCCGGTGTTCGAACGCTACCAGGAACTGCAACGAGAGCTGGAAGCCGAGCCCGTCGATTTCCTGCACACGCGCCGCACGCTATGCGGGCGCCTGGCGGCGGTCCGTTCCCGTCTGGCCGGCTTCCTGGGCGCCGACCGCGACGAGATCGTCATGGTGCCCAACACCACCACGGGTCTGAACATCGTCGCCCGCTCCCTGCGTCTGGATCCCGGCGACGAGGTGCTGGCCTGCGACCACGAGTACGGCGCCATGGACCGCATGTGGCGGTTCCTGTGCGCAAAGCAGCAGGCCCGTTATGTGCGCCGCCCGCTGCCCTTGCCCCTGGCCGATCCCGACGCCGTGATCGAGGCGGTCTGGTCGGGCGTGACCGACCGCACGCGGGTGTTGTTTCTCAGCCACATCACCTCGGCCTCGGGAGCGATCCTGCCCGTCAAGCCGCTCATCGACCGGGCTCGCCGGCGCGGCATCCTGACCATGATCGACGGCGCCCATGTTCCGGGTCAGATCGACTGCGATCTGCACGCCCTAGGCTGTGATTTCTGGGCGGGCAACTGCCACAAGTGGCTCATGGGGCCCAAGAGCGCTGCGGCGCTGTACGTCCGTCGGGACATGCAGGATCTCGTCGAACCCCTGGTGGTCAGTTGGGGCTGGGAGAGCGACTGGCCCGGACCCAGCCGTTTCGTGGACGAGCATGAATGGACCGGCACCCAGGATTTCAGCGCCTACCTGGCCGTACCCGCGGCCCTGGATTTCTTCGCCGCGCATGACTGGCCCGCCGTGCGCCGCCGGTGCCGTGCGTTGCTGCTGGAGGCCAGGGAAAGGATCCTCTCCCTGACGGGTCTGGAGCCCCTGTGCCCTGCCGATCCCTGGTTGGCCCAGATGGCCGCCCTGCCCCTGGCCACAGGGACGGACGGGGAGGCCCTGCAGCATTCCCTGCGTCATGATCACAGCATCGAGATTCCGGTGACGACTTTTGCCGACCGGCCCTGGCTGCGCGTATCGGTCCAGGGCTACAACACGTCCGCGGACATCGACCGCCTGGTGGCGACCCTCGAGGAGATCCTGTCATGAAGAGATACCTGGTTTGGCTGCTGCTTCCCCTCCTGGTACTTGCGACCGGCTGCCGGCGTGTCGCCGATCAGCCCGTTGACACGGGCAACCTGGCCCTGGCCGTCGGCGGTGTGGTCTCAGGACCCCTGGCGGTCACCCACGGGGGTGTGGGTTCGCCGCCGGAGTGGGCACCGTTGACCCAGCAGGCGGCCGACAGCGCCTGTCGGCGGCTGACGACCACCGATGACGCCCTCGACGGAGCCCTGGCCGGTACGGTGTTCATGGAGAACATCCCCATCTTCAACGCCGGCACGGGGGCGAACATCCGCCTGGACGGCAAGACCATCCAGATGGATGCGGCGCTGATGACCTCGGGCGGCGAGTTTGCCGCCGTGGCGGTCATCGAACGCGTACGGAACCCCATTCTGGTGGCCCGCAAGGTGCTGGACACGCCCCACCGCATGCTGGCCGGCGACGGCGCCACGCGCTTCGCCCATGTCATGGGCTTCGCCGATGTGGTTCCTACGTGTCCGGAGGCCGAGGCCAAGTTCCACAAGAGGTGGCAGCGGCTTCTGGCTGGTGAGGCCGGTGGGGGATACGACCACTTCGACTGGCGGCGGGCCTGGAATTTCCCCGGACCTCTGCCCGCTGAGGCGGCCGCCGGAGCCGGTCCGGCCGGCCCCGAGACCGGCGACACCGTGGGCACGGTGACGCGTGCGGCCGACGGCACCTTCGCCGTCACGCTTTCGACCGGCGGCACGTCCATAACCCTCGACGGTCGGGTGGGGGACGTGCCCATCTACGGCTGCGGCAGCTACGCCGGACCCGCCGGTGCGGTGGCCTGCACCGGGCACGGCGAGGAGATCATCAGGCAGATGCAGGCGCGCACGGTCTACAACCTCATGGCCGGCGGACTGAGCGCCCGCCAGGCCGTGGCCAGGGCCGCGGCCTCCTTCCCGTCCGAGTGGTCGGTGGGGATCATCGCCGTGGATAGGGACGGCTGGGGAGTGGCGGCCAACCGGCAGATGGCCTACGGGGTGGCAGCCGAGGAAGGGGCCCGGTAATTTCCGGGTACCCTTTCGGCCGCGAATCCCCTAGAATGCCGCCAAACCTTGCCGACCCTGTCCCCAACCCCCCCGGAGCGGAATACCATGACCCAAGGCGCAACAACCTGGCGCTTCCCGCGCCCCTTCTGGACCGGCAACGTCGCCGAGCTGTGCGAGCGGGCCGCCTACTACGGCACCTTCATCGCCCTGCGGACCTACCTGATCCGCGTGGTGGGCCTGAGCGACGTGCAGGCCGGCTGGACGGCCGGCATGTTCGGCGGCTGGATCTACATGGTGCCGTTCTTCACGGGCGCCCTGGCCGACCGCATCGGGTTCCGCAACGCCCTGATGATGGCCTTCGCCCTGCTGACCGCCGGTTACGGCACCCTGGGCGTGTTCCACACCATGGGGCCGGTTTCGGTGGGACTGGTGTTGATCGTCCTGGGCGGGGCCATCGTCAAGCCGGTGATCACCGGAACGGTGAGCAAGTCCTCGGACGAGGCCAACCGGGCCCGGGCCTTCAGCATCTTCTACATGGTGGTCAACATCGGGTCGTTCACGGGCAAGACCATCGTGGCGCCCATCCGCATCGACCTGGGTGTGGACAAGGTGCCGTTCTTCTCGGCGGGGGCGGCCCTGCTGGCCCTGGTCCTGGTGGCGCTGATCTACTTCCCGGACAAGAACGCCGAGCACAACCAGACCAAGACCATCGCCGAGACCCTCCAGGGCATGTGGATGGCCCTGTCCAATCTGCGCTTCCTGGCGTTGATCCTGATCACTGCCGGGTTCTGGGCCATCCAGGGCCAGCTCTACGCCTCCATGCCGGACTACGTGCTGCGCATGGCGGGCGAAACGTACAAACCCGAGTGGTACGCCAACATCAACCCCCTGGTGGTGGTGATCTTCGTGGTGATGATCACCCAGCTGGTGCGCAAGTGGAAACCCGAGAACTCCATCCTGGTGGCCATGGCGTTGATCCCCCTGTCGGCGGTGTCCATGGCCTCGTCGGCCTGGATCCACCACCACGTGCACATCCTGGGCATGGATGTGCACCCCATCACCCTGATGATGATCATCGGCATCTCCATCCAGGGTCTGGCCGAGTGCTTCCTGAGCCCCAAGTGGCTGGAGTTCGCCTCGCTGCAGGCCCCCAAGGGCAAGGAGGGCACCTTCCTGGGCTTCGCCCACATGAACACCTTCTTCGCCTGGATCTTCGGCTTCGCGTTCTCGGGCTATCTGCTGAGCAAGTATTGCCCCGAGCCCTCGACGCTGGACGCGGCCACGCGCGCCGCCCACGAGGCCGCCCTGCTGGGCCAGGGGCCCATGCCCGAGGCCTATGTGCACGCCCACTACCTGTGGTACGCCTACTGCGGGGTGGGCTTCATCTCGCTGGTGGCCCTGCTGGTGTTCATCGCCGTAACCAGGAGGCTGGACGCGAAGAAGGCCGCCACCGCGGGTAGCGCGTGAAGGACCGGCCGATCATGACCGTCATCGGCGACCGACCGCTCTGCTACCGGGTGCGCAAGAGCCGCCGGGCGCGCAAGCTGGGACTGAGCGTGTCGAAGCGGGAGGGGGTTCTCGTAACCCTGCCGCAGCGGGTGAGCTACGCCGAGGTACCCCGTCTGCTGGAGGAGTTCAGCGACTGGCTGGATGCCAAGGCCGACGAGTTCGATGTGCGCCTGGGGCCGCGGGTGAAGCAGTACGGCCGCGGTAGCGAGATCCTGGTGCTGGGGACCGTACGCCGCATCGAGGTGCGCTCCTTGCCGGCCGGCCGCGTGCGACCGCGGTTCGAACTGCAGGATGAGGCCCTGGTCATGATCCTGTCGCCGGACCAGGTATTGGATATCAGGCCGGCCCTGGAGAAGTACCTGCGCCGGCTGGCCCACGAGGATCTGCCGCCGCGGGTGGAACACTGGGCGGGGGTCGTCGGTCGCCGGCCCCGCCGTGTCATCATCGGCGAGCGCACGAGCCGCTGGGGCAGCTGTTCGGCCACCGGGACCATCTCGCTGTGCTATCGGCTGGTGATGGCCCCGCCCGAGGTGATCGACGCCGTGGTGGCCCATGAGATATGCCACCTCGTGCATCTGGATCACGGTCCGCGCTTCTACGAGCTGCTGGATCGGGTCTGCCCGGAGCACCGCCGGGTGCGGGAATGGCTGCGGGAGCATCACGAGGCGCTGGTGGTGTAGAAGTTTGATTTATCATGAGCCTGCGGGGATCTAGATCCCCGCGGCCTCACCCATTGCGGGATCGCGCAGCGATTATATCGACCGGGACATTTTCCTCCTGCCCCGGTAGTATCGTCCGGCATCCCCACACGAACCCGTTACCGGAGGACTGGCATGGGCGATCTCTACCACCGCGACACCACCCTGGCCCTGTTGCACGAGTTCACGCAGTCCGAGAGTCTGCGCCGACACGCCTACGCCGTGGAGGCGGCCATGAGGGCCGCGGCCGAACGCACGGGGGGCGACCCCGAGTACTGGGCGGCCGTGGGCCTGCTGCACGACTTCGACTACGAACGCTACCCCGATCCCCCGGACCATCCCCTCAAGGGGGCCGAGATCCTGCGCGAGCGCGGCTACTCCGAGGAATTCGTGCGCACCATCATGTCCCACGCTTCCTACACCGGTGTCCCGCGCGAGAACGACTGCGCCAAATGGCTGTTCGCCGTGGACGAGCTGTGCGGCTTCTGCATGGCCTGCGCCATGGTTCAGCCCGACCGCAAGATCGCCCAGGTCAAGGTCAAGTCCGTGCGCAAGAAGCTGAAGAAGAAGGACTTCGCCGCCAAGGTCAGCCGGGAGGAGATCGCCGAGGGCGCCGCCGACCTGAACCTGGAGCAGGACGAGGTCATCGCCCATGTGCTGGCGGCGCTGGTGCCGGTGGCCGACGAACTGGGGTTGTGAGCATGGGACGCTGGGACGGCAACCGCATCTGCGACCTGCTGGGCATCGAACATCCGGTCATCCAGGGCGGCATGATCTACAACAGCGGTGCCCGGCTCGCCGCCTCAGTCAGCAACGCCGGCGGCCTGGGCCTGATCGGGGCCGGCAGCATGCGCCCGGACCTGTTCCGGGAGCAGGTGCGCAAGGCACGCGCGCTGACGGACCGGCCCTTCGGGGTGAACCTGCCCTTGCTGTACCCCCACAGCGGGGAGTGCCTGGACATCGCCCTGCAGGAGGGGGTGAGGATCTTCTTCACGTCGGCCGGCTCGCCGAAAAAGGTCATCGGCCCGCTGAAGAAAGCCGGCTGTGTGAGCGTGCACGTGGTGGCCAGTCCCGCCCTGGCGGTCAAGTGCGAACAGGCCGGCTGCGACGCCGTCGTATGCGAGGGCTTCGAGGCCGGCGGCCACAACGGGCGCGAGGAGATCACCACCATGGTCCTGGTGCCCGAATGCGCTCGGGCCGTGTCCATCCCCGTCATCGCCGCCGGAGGCATCGCCATCGGTCAGCAGATGGCCGCGGCCCTGGCCCTGGGGGCCGACGGGGTGCAGATCGGCTCGCGCTTCGCCGTGAGTATGGAGTCCAGCGGGCACGTGGCCTTCAAGCGCGCGGTGGTAGAGGCCGGCCCGACCGATACCCACCTGGTGCTCAAGCGCCACGTTCCGGTGCGGCTGCTGCGCAACTCCTTTCGCGAGCGGATCATGGAACTGGAGGCCCGTGGCGCCGACGCGGAGGAACTCAAGGCCGCCCTGGGCACGGGCCGCGCCCGCCGCGGCATGCTCGAAGGGGATCTGGAGGAAGGCGAGCTGGAGATCGGCCAGGTTTCCGGCCTCATCGACGACATTCCCTCGGCGGCCGAGATCATGCAGCGCCTGCTGACCGACTACGACGCGGCGGTAGCGCGCCTGACGGGAAAGTGACCGGGTCCGACCAGCGCCCGCCGTAGCCCGAAACCCATGCGGTCATGCCGCATCCCCCGAACCAGGAGAAGCAGCCCATGACGACGACAACCGCCGCCAAGGTGAGCATCTGGAAGCAGTTCCCCGGCGCGTTCTGGGTCGCCAACACCATGGAGATCTTCGAGCGCATGGGCTGGTATGGCTTCTACGCCGTCAGCAGCCTGTACCTGACCGGCGCGGTGGTCGATGGCGGCCTGGGCATGAGCAGCGAGGACCGCGGCGTGATCCAGGGCCTGGCCACGTTCTTCCTCTATCTCTTCCCGGCGGTGTTCGGCGCCCTGGCCGACCGTTACGGCTTCAAGCGCATGTTCCTGGCCTCGTGCACGGTGATGATCCCGGGCTACCTGCTGCTGGGGATCCCCCAGGGGTTCTGGGGTTTTCTGGCCGTGTATTTCCTGGTGGCCGTGGGCCACGGCATGTTCAAGCCCGTGGTGATCTCCACGGTGGCCAAGTCCACAACCGAGCAGAACGGCAGCATGGGCTTCGGCATCTTCTACATGATGGTGAACATCGGCGGATTCCTGGGGCCCATCGTGGCCGGGATCGTCCGCGGTTGGGACTGGCAGTACGTGTTCTACGCCTCGGCGGGCTGGATCGTCCTGATGGGGATCATCGCCCTCGTCTTCTACAAGGAACCGCCGCGGGATGCGGAGGCCGAGTCCAGGCGCTCTTTGGGCGAGGTCTTTTCCGGGATGATCGCGGTGGTGGGCAACGGCCGCTTCTTCCTGCTGGTGGTGGGGTTGCTGACCTTGCTGGTGATGGGGTCGAAGTGGTTGCCGCCGGTGGTCTACCTGCCCGCGGCCGCGGGTTGGATCCTCGCCAACTTCGCCTGGGATTTCGCCGTGGGCGGGCTGCGACGCTCCGACCGCGTGGGCCGCCCTTGGTTCCTGCAGCGCATGCGGGTGGGCGAAGGCCGTTACCTGGTTTTCCTGGTGCTCATGGCGTTCTTCTGGACCAGCTTCAACCAGATCTTCATGACCCTGCCCGAGTACATCCGCGACTATGCCGATACAAGCGACCTGATCCGCAGCCTGACCCCGGTCGCCGGCTGGATCACCGGGGTGGCGCAGAGCCTGGGCCTGGATACCAGCCAGTGGGGGCGCGCCGTGCTGGAGCACGGCCAGGTCAAGCCCGAGCACCTGATCAACCTCAACGCCCTGGGCATCATCGTGGGCCAGGTGGCCATCGCGTACATGGTGCGGCGCCTGGCGCCCTTGACATGCATCATCCTGGGCAGCTTCATCACCGTCATCAGCTTCCTGCTGTATCTGGTGGGCCAGGGCGGCTGGGTCATCGTGCTGGCCATCCTGGTCTTTTCGGTGGGCGAGATGCTGGCCAGTCCGCGCTCCAAGGAGTACGCCGGACGCATCGCGCCGCCGGACAAGGTGGGCATGTACATGGGCTACTTCTACTGGTGCGTGGCGTTGGGCAACCTCTTCGGCGGCCTGCTGAGCGGGGCACTCTACCAGCACTTCGGCCCGGTCGGGCGCGGCGGCGTGGACAACCCGGGGATGATGTGGGTGATCTTCGCCGGTCTGGCTTTGACTTCGGTGGTGCTGCTGTCTCTCTACGACCGGGCGGTCAGGAAGCCGGCCTGATCCGGTCAGTTGGATGCGGCCGCTTCCCGGGACGGGGCGGCGTCGGCGGTGTGCCGACTTGCGGGGCGGCTATCCTCCCTGACCAGGTAGCGGAGGGTGCGGTTCTGCAGCCAGCGGACTCCCAGCAGGTCGATCCAGGTGCGGCGCAGGCGGCCCCAGTTGGAGTACTTGCTGGTGCCTCCGCTGCGGGGGCGGTGGTGGACGGGGATCTGGGTGATGGAACAGCCCTGCATGGCCAGCAGCACCGGCAGGAACCGGTGGCTGCCCTCGAAGTAGGGGATGTCCTGCAGCGGGCGGCGGTGGAAGGCCTTGAGGGAACACCCGATGTCGATGATCCGGTCGCCCGTGACCCTGCGCCGGACGGCGTTGGCGAGCTTCGACCCCCAGCGCTTGCTCCAGGTGTCGTGGCGCCGGGTGCGGTAGCCGCAGACCACCGGGTATTCATCCAGCAGGGCGGCCAGGCGGGGGATGTCCGCGGGGTCGGACTGTCCGTCGCCGTCCATGGCCACGACGTGGTCCATGCTGGCGGCCCGGAATCCGGCGGCCATGGCTGCTGACTGGCCGGCGTTGGCGGCGAAGGTCAGGACGCGCAGGGCCCGGCATTCCTGTTGCCACCGGCGCAGGATGCGCGGGGTCCCGTCGGTGCTGCCGTCGTCCACCACCAGGATCTCCACCCGGCGAGGGTCGCAGCCCACCACGGCCATGACTTCCCGCAGCAGGTCATTGAGGCAGGCTTCCTCGTTGTAGATGGGGATGACGATGCTCAGGGGTTTCACTGCGCTGCTCCCGGGGCCGTGGTGACTGAATTCGTAGTCTGGAAGATCGTGGTTCCCGGTTGCTTCCGCAAACCAGATCGCGGATGTTTGTCCGGATCGGAAACCTGCCGCTCGGCTTCAGACACGAGGATAGACCATGCCGCATACGGATTTCAAGGGGGGCACCTGGCGTGTCCTGATCGGTCTGGTGCTTTTTTGCAGTCTGCTGATGTTGTACCGCCTGGACGGCACGCCCCATCGGGGACGGTTCGACGACGTCGACCGCGCCCTGGTCGCCCGTACCATGGCGCAATCCGGTGATTGGCTCGTGCCCCGCCTGGGGAGCCATCCCCTGCTGACCAAGCCGCCCCTGATGTACTGGACCGTGGCCGCCGTGGGACGGATTACGGGTCGCCAGGATGAGTTGCCGGGGGATCTGACCAGCGCCCTGGCCATGATCCTGGTGGTGGTCTGCACGTGGTGGATCGGGCGTAATCTGCTCGGTGAGGCCGCGGCTCTGCGGGCGGGTTTGATCCTGCCGACCATGTTCTTCTTCCTGGACATGAGTCGCCACACCTTGATGGACACCGTGTTGCTGGCGGCCATGATGTTGTGCATCGGCGCCCTGGTCCAGGTGGCGACGGCGGGCGGGGTCGCCCGAGGCCGCTGGTGGCTGCTGGCCACCGTGGGCCTGGGGGCCGTCATCATGACCAAGGGGCCGGTGGGCATACCCGTCCTGGCGTTGATCGCCGCGCCGTTGCTGTGGCGCAGCGGGGTGCCGAGGCCCGGCCGGGGGCTGGCTCTGGCCATGGTGCTGTTGCTGACGGCCCTGGTTCTGCCCTGGCCCCTGCTCGTCCTGCACCGGGTCCCGGAGGCCGCGGACGTATGGGCTCGGGAACTGGTGGGCCGCTTGTCCGAGAACGAGGCCACCGGCACCTGGCCCCGTCACCCCTACTGGTTCTACCTGCCGCAGTTGTCCGGCACCTTGCCCTGGTTGCCGCTGTTGATCCCGGCCCTGGTGGTTGCCTGGCGCAGGCGCAGGGAACGCGCCTGGCGGACGCTGGGATGGTGGGTCGTCGGCGGGTTCCTGTTCTACACCTTTTCCTCCACCTCCAAGCGCAGTTTCTACCTCCTGCCGCTTTATCCGGGGATGGCCCTGATGATCGCCGGAGGCTGGGATCACTGGTTCGCTGCCGAACGGCCTACCGACCCGCTGGCGCGGCGCATGCTGGCGGTGGTCCTGGGCCTGATCCTGACAGCCGGCGCGGGTTTTCTGGTCCTTCCTGTCGTCTACCCGGGAATACCCCGGGTGCCTTTCACACTGGCGGGAACGGCGACGTTGCTGCTGGGAGCGGTCGCGATCTTCCGGTGGCGGCGGCATCATCCCCGCGCGGTCTTTTCCTACCTGGTGGCCGGATGCTCCGTCCTGTTCCTGGCCTGGTTCGGCCACCTCGTGCCCCTGGAGAACCGTTACCTCTCCGGTAGGCCGTTTTTCGAGGAGATCGTTCCCCGACTGGGGGAGGCCGAGGTCATCCTGGTGGAAATGCCGGTGCCGCTGACAGCTTTCTATCTCCACGGGCATCCCTACCTGAATGAGCCGCGATCCAAGGTCCTGGACAGACTGAGGGAAGATCCCCGGCGGCTGGTCGTGACGACGCCCCGGACCGCCGGCAAACTGGGCTTCCTGCAACCGGTCCTCGAGAAGTCGCTGCGGGATCCTTTCGGCAGGGAGCGGACCCTGGGACTTTATCGCTGGTGGGATGACCGCGTCCTGGAGGAAAATCAATCCTGATAACCTGTTAACATATCACTTGGTTTTATATGATGCATCTGCTATAATTTTGACAAGTAATGGCAATAACCCAGCAAAACCATGTGAGGGAGAACACCATGAAAGCTGGGATCCTGCTTGTCACCGGCATAATTTTATTTTTAACAGGTACCGCTCTGGCGGAGGACTGCATCCTGTGCCACGGCGGCATGTGGGGCAAGGCCAACTACGGGATGCATGCCCGTGGTGTGGGAAGCTGCAACATGTGCCACACCATGCACAATTCCCAGGATGGAACCCTGGTGGATCCGGACCATCCGGGAGGCAACCAGTGGCTGCTTGTCGCCGGAACCCCGAGCGATGTCTGCCTGAACTGCCATGCCGGCTTCATCGGCAACGTGTTCGGGGACGATCCCTTGGCGCCGCCCACCGAGATCGGCGGGGGCAACTTCACGTTCCTGCTCGAGGACAACCTCAACGACGGCTACAACGGGGCCCTGTCGCCCATCCCCGGCTACAAGGCGGGCCACAGCATCCTGGCGCCTTCCAAGGGCGTGGGACCGGACGGGACCCTGGCCACTTCTCCCGGCGGATCCTTTCCCTCCACGCAGCTCGGCTGCACCAGCTGTCACGACCCCCACGGTAACACCAACTTCCGCATGCTCTACGGAGTCGGCAGCATCCAGAACGAGTCCTTCTACTTCAACAACCCGGCCCCCGACGGCTTCGGACTGTCCATCTACCATGGGCAGGAAAGGGCGGATCGGCACACGGCGTACAACGGCGGATTCAGCGCGTGGTGCGGCAACTGCCACGGGGATTTCCACGCCCAGACCGGGAAGTTCATCCACCCGGCCGGACAGGCCATGGGGACGGCCATCGCTGCCATCTACAACACCTACAACGGAACCAGCGATCCGGTGGGAGGGGATTTCACCACGGCGTACCTGCCGGCGGTGCCCTTCGAGGATCCCGGCCACGATTACACGTCCACCGAGGGGGCTTCCGGTTCCAGCAAGGTCATGTGCTTGACCTGCCACCGCGCCCACGCCTCGAGTGCGCCCGACGCCGGTCGTTGGGATTTCAACGTCACCTTCCTGAAGGATGACGGAATCGAGTCGGGATCCTACGCCATCCCCAACCCCTACGCCGACGACAGGCAGCGTTCGCTGTGCAACAAGTGCCATCGCAAGGATGAGTTCGACAGCTAGCGGTTGGATTCCAGGTGTGATAAAGGGGGCGGTCCTCAGGGGGCCGCCCTTATTTTACCCTGTCCGGTTCCACCGTCCGGGAGTGATAATATCCCGTGACGGGTTCGTATCCATACGGCAGTGGCAAGGAGCGAGGCGATGGGCATCATGGTTACCGTGGATGAGCTGAAGGCTCGGCTCCGGGAGCTGTGTCCTGCCGAAGGAATCGATCTGGCCGGTGCCGTGCCTCTGCCCTGCAGGCTGCCCCTGGCCGGGAAGTTCCGCAGCTGGTTGGCCGACGGCCGCCACGGCGGCCTGGAATACATGCTCCGGGATCCGGAAACACGGCTTCAACCGGGCTTGAACCAGGGGGGTAACGGGACCCTGCTGGTGTTCGCCCAGGGCTACACCCGGGGCTGGCCTCTCCATGACACGGATCCCTCGGCCACCGGCAGGGGGGATCTTCAGTCCCCCTGGACCGCAGGTGTGGCCCGCTATGCGCGCGGTCGGGACTATCACGACATCCTGCTGAAGGCCATCAAGGGGGTGCTGCGGGATTTGCGCAGCAGCTGGCCGGATCTTGTGGCCCATGCCAGCTGTGACACCGGCCCCTACCTGGAACGGGAATACGCCTGGCTGGCGGGGCTGGGATTCCTGGGCAAGAACACCTGCCTGATCCACGAGAAGCTGGGCTCGGGCCTGTTCCTGGGCGTGGCCCTGACCAACCTGGAACTCGAAGATGCCGCGGTCTTCGGCCCCGGCGGCAGACCTCGTGCCGAGCCTCTTTATGGTGTGGTTCCCCGGCATCGCCGGCAGGTGGAGACCGCCTATCTGAGCGCCTGCGGCCGTTGCACACGGTGCATCGACGCCTGCCCCACCGGCGCCCTGGGCCCGGACGGCGGCCTGGACGCCGGCGCCTGCATCTCCAACTGGACCATCGAGCAGCGGGGCGAGGTGCCGGTCGATCGCGTCAAGGAGACAGGAGGTATCCTGTTCGGCTGCGACATCTGCCAGGCTGTCTGCCCCTGGAACAACCGGGCAGCCGGCCGTGATCTGCCCCCGGTGGTCGCTGAATATGATACCCTGTCCGAGCATGACCAGGTCGGCCTGGCGGACCTGGCCGCTATCGATGCGCGGGAGTTTCGTCGGCTCTTCCGGCACACCCCGTTGTGGCGCTGTCACCCCGAGGGCATGCGACGCAACGCTGCCCGGGTGCTGGCCTTCAGGACCGCGCAGGGATCACAGGAGGGGAAATGATGACCGTTCCCGCCGCCTACTGGCATTCCTTGCCCAACGGGCAGGTGGCCTGCGATCTGTGCCCCATCGGGTGCCGCCTGAGGCCGGGCCGGGACGGGCCCTGCGGATCCCGCGCCAACCACGATGGGACCATGGTCCTGCTGTCCTACGGACAGATCGTGTCGGTGGCCGTCGATCCCCTCGAGAAGAAGCCCCTGTACCATTTCCATCCCGGGCGGGACATCCTTTCGGTGGCGGCGGTCGGCTGCAATCTCCATTGCCTGTTCTGTCAGAACTGGTCCATCAGCCAGGGGCGCGAGACCCCCGCCAGCGATACTTCCCCCGAGGCCCTGGTGGACGCGGCCCTGCGGGCCGGCAGCGTGGGGATCGCCTACACCTACAGCGAACCGCTGGTGTGGTTCGAGTTCGTGCGCGATACGGCCCGCCTGGCCCACCGGAAGGGACTGAAAAACGTCCTGGTGACCAACGGCTTCCTTAATCCGGAACCACTGGCCGAGCTGTTGCCGTTGATCGATGCCGCCAACATCGATCTCAAGGCTATGGATGACCGCTTCTACCGCCGGATCTGCAAGGCCCGTCTGGAGCCGGTGCTGGCGGCGATCCGCCAATTCCACGCCGCGGGGGTCCACCTGGAACTGACCAACCTGTTGATTCCCGGCTACAACGACGATGACGAGGGGATCATCGCCCTGGTGGATTTCGTGGCCGACCTGGATTCCGAGATTCCCCTGCATTTCAGCGCCTATTTCCCGGCCTGGCGCATGGATGCCCCGCCCACGCCGCCGCAGACCCTCCTGCGGGCCCTGGACCTCGCCGTTCGTCGTCTGCCGTGGGTGTATCTCGGCAATGCCGCGGTCGGCAAGGGCCGCGACACCGTCTGTCCCGATTGCGGCACGGTCCTGATCGAGCGGGTGGGCATGCGGGCGGATTCCAGATTGCAGGGAAGGCCCATCTGCCCCGGTTGCGGCAGGACGGTGCCCGTGGTCCTTGGTTAAGCCCCGTCCCTGTCCCCGGATCTGTAGGTGACGGTCACGTAGGTGGTGATGCCCCCGCGCACGAACCATTCCCCGCGCACGTCCATTCGCCGGGGCTGGACCGCGGCGACGAGGTCGTCCAGGATCCGGTTGGTGACCTTCTCGTGAAAGGCTCCCTCGTCACGGTAGGACCACAGGTAGAGCTTCAGGGACTTCAATTCCACGCACAGCTTGTCGGGCACGTAGGTGATCCTGAAATGGGCGAAGTCGGGCTGGCCGGTCAAGGGGCACAGGCAGGTGAACTCCGGGCAGTCGAACTCGATCTCGTAGTCCCGCTCGGGGTTGGGGTTGTCGAAGACTTCCAGATCCTTGCTCGGTCGGGTCGCCATAGGTCTTCTCCCTGGTCCGGCCGCCAGACCTCGTGGATCCGGCGGCCGGTCGGAACAGAATCAGAAAAGAAACGCGCGGATCACTTCACCAGGGCCATGCGTCCCACCGAACTCTCGTCGCCGCTGACGACCATGTAGAAATAGATTCCCGCCGCCGCGTGTCGTCCCTGGTCATCATCACCGTTCCAGGTCACGGAATGGGTGCCGGCAGGCAGCTGGCCCTGAAGCAGGGTCTTCACCTTGCGTCCTGCCACATCGAAGATCACGACTTCCGTGACTCCCGCCCGGGGCAGATCGAAGCTGATGGTGGTCCGGGGATTGAAGGGGTTGGGGTAGTTGTTGGACACGCGGAAGGCCGTGGGGATCTCCTGGCCGCCAGGCACCGGCGAGGCGCCGCAGAGGCCCAGGGCGCCGATCAGCCCGCAGCCGGGGTTGTTGGCCGCGGCGCAGGGCGAGGCCGCACCGATACGGTAGTCTCCGCCGGTCGCGTCACAGAAGAGGGGATCAACTGAGATGTTGCCGTCGGTGCCCGTGGGATCGGGGAAGCCCGAATAATCGGCTCCCGAGTTGCCGAACACATCGTTGCAGGTGATGACAGCCGGAGCCGACCCGGCCGCGATGCCGTTTGCGAAGTTCGTTCCGCCGGTGTTGTCGGCCACGATGTTGTGGTCCATGGTCGGGCTGGTGCCGCTGACGTAGATGCCGCCGCCGCCCATGCCGGTGCCGCTGTTGTCGGCGACGGTGTTGCTCGAAAGGGTGCCGGCGGTGTTGTTCTGGAAGTTGATCCCGCCGCCGAAATAGGATGCGGCGTTGCCGGTCAGGACGGAATGGGTCACGTCGGCCTGGGGACAATCCTGCAGGTGCATGCCGGCGCCGATGCTGGCGTTGTTGCCCGTGCAGGTCAGGCTGTCGGCAACCACGGTCACCGTGTTGAAGTGCATGCCGCCGCCGTACATCAGGGTGCCGCCAGTGGCGATCCCGTTGTCTTCGCAGGACACGCGATGCAGTTCGGCCGTGCCCTGGGACATGTAGAGGCCCCCGCCGGAATTCTTGGCCGTGTTGCCGGAGACGGTCCCGCCGGTCCAGGCCAGGTCGCTCACGGAGTTCAAGCCGGCCAGGTAGATTCCGCCCCCGCTGTCGACATCCAGGTGGCCTGTGATGTCGCAGTCGTTCAGGGTCAAGGTGGTGTCCAGGACGTGGACGCCGCCGCCGAGGGGGGTGTAGTTCAGGTTGTCCGTGATCAGGGTGTTGTTCTCGACGAGGCAATCGGTCATGGTCACCGAACCGTTGTAGACGAAGATCCCGCCGCCGTAGAGCCCCGTGTTGCCGTGGACGTGGACGTTCTCGAGGACAGCGTCGGAGTTGATCAACGCCAGACCGCCGCCGCAGCCCAGCTGGCTGGCGGAGCCGGTGGAATTACCCGTGACATCCAAATTGCGCAGCGTGGGGGAGGCATCCTTGACGATGACCCCGCCGCCGTACCGGGCGGTGTAGGGGATGCCGCTGTAATCCTGGCCGCCCCCGCCCTGGATGCGGAAACCGTCGATGACCGTGCCCAGGCCCACGGTGCCCTGGAAACGCAGGACCGTGCTGCCGAGATTCCCGCTCAGGACGGTGGGGTTGTTGACAGGATCGCGGGTCATGTAATCGCTGCTGTAGCCGCCGAGGAGCTTCAGGTCGCGTCCCAGGACCGTTAAGGGGACATCGACGGAGGCCGTGCTGGTCATGGCGATGGTATCGCCCACGGCGGCCTCGTTGATGGCGTCGAAGACCGTGGGGAATTCGGCGGGGAACTCGTGGAAATGATCGCCGAGCGCCTTGAGCAGATTGACCCGGCCGTCGCCGAGCTTTCCGGCGTAGGTGGGGTTGATGGCGTCCAGGTCGTCACAGTGGTTCAGCAGCATGCCCATCACGCCGATGCGGGACTGGGTCGGATAGGCGGACCAGATCAGGGCCAGGGCCCCGCAGGTGATGGGAGCGGAGAAGCTGGTTCCGTCGACGGTGGCGTAGGTATGGTTGCCGGTGCTGTAGTCGTACCAGGTGGTGTAGATGCCGGCGCCGGGGGCCGAAACCTCCACCCACGAACCGTAGTTGGAGAAGGAGGCCTTGGCGTCGTTCTGCTGGGTCGCGGCCACGGCCAGGACGTCGGGATGGTCGTTGAGGTAGTTGGGGATCGGGTTGTTCGGATCGGAGCTGTACTCGAGGTCGTCGTTGCCGGCGGCCGATACGATGATCGCGCCGGCGCTGACGGCGGCGCTGACGGCGTAGGAGAGATAGTTGCTGGAACCCCAGCTGCAGTTGATGATCTTGGCCCCGTTGTTGACGGCGTAGAGGATGCCCTGGGCGGCGAAGTCCATGCGCACGACTCCTATGATCTCGCCGGAATCGGGATCCTGCGTCAGCCAGCCTGCACGCACGGCCATGACCTTGACGCCGTGGGCCACGCCGGCGATGCCGGTGCTGTTGTTGGCGATGGCCGCCACGCACCCCGCGCACCCGGTTCCGTGGCTCCCGTAGTCCATGGGATCGTTGTCGGGGGTGGTATCGTCCTCGTCGAGGTAGCCTTGGCCGGGCACGTTCACGAAGTCCCAGCCGCGGATATCGTCGACCTTGCCGTTGCTGTCGTCATCCACTCCGGGAGTGCCGTAGTACTCGGCCCAGTTGGTCCACACGGCGCCGTTGACGTAGTCGGGACCTGTGCTGCCCAGTGCTGGATGCCGCCAGTCGATGCCCGAATCGACGATGGCCACGATGATGTTGGAATCGCCCAATGCCTGGTTCCAGGCGCCCAAGGCCCTGACGTCCGCGCCGCCCAGGGACATGTTGCGCGCGTACCACTGGCTGCCGGACAGGCCCGGGTCGTCGGGCAGGTAGGCATAGCTGCGGCAGATGTCCACGAGCTGGACGTTCTCCACCAGCCCGCTGGCCAGAAATGCGGCCTTGACCCGCTGCAGACCCATGGAGGCGGGAAAATCGATGGCCAGGGTGCGGTCCAGATGGTCCCTGATGCTCTTGTCCGCCACGCGGCCGGTCATGCCGCCATAGAGCTGTTCCATGCCCTTGACCTGGAACCGGGAGGCCAGGTCCTGCAAGGCGGGAACCTGGGCCTTGGTGATTCCAGCGGCCTTTTCGGTGTTGAAGGCGACCCCGGGTTTGAGGGTGACGATGATGCGGTCGGGGACCTGGCCCAGGATCATGTTTTCGGCGGCCAGTGCCTGCCCTGCCATGGGTATCAGCACCAGGACGGTCAACAGGAGCGAACGGACGGTTTTCATGGTACTCTTTTCCTTACGGAAGCGGCTACAGCCTCTGCCCGGGGCAGCGAAGGTTGTCAGGCCCTGAATCCGGTCGTGGATCTGGAAAGCGGCGAGGGCTTTCGGGCGAATCTGGAAGTCGAGCTGTCAATCGGTATTATTATACAGGATCTCGTCCCATCGTTCAATTATTCAGGCTCCGAAACCGTTGTTGGGGAAGAAAGGGAAAAACCGTTCCGTGCCTGCCGTGAGCCTGAATATCCTTTTCCTGGAACCATTTGACGACGGTTCCCATCGTGCTTTCCGTCAGGGGTTGGCCGAATGGTCCCGGCACCGGATCAGCAGCATGACCCTGCCGGGGAGGTTCTGGAAATGGCGCATGCGCGGAGCGGCCGCCTGGTTCGCCGACAAGATCAACGCCGGGGACCATGCCGCGGTCGATCTGCTGCTCGTCACCGGCTTTCTCAACGCGGCCGATCTGCGGGGCTTGCTGGCACCCCCCCTGGACCGTGTGCCCCTGGTGTTGTACATGCACGAGAACCAGCTGACATATCCCCTGAGTCCGCGGGAGCAGTTCGACTTCCATTTCGGTTTCACCAACATCATCAGCGCCCTGGCTGCGGACAAGGTGGTGTTCAACTCGCACTACCACCGCGACGTTTTCCTGGCGGCCATACCGGGGTTCCTGAACAAGATGCCCGAAGCCGTCCCCCGCCGGGTGCCGGAGCGGATCACCGAGCGCAGCCGGGTGTTGCCGGTGGGACTGAGCAGGTCCCCCCACGGTCACGACTGCTTTCCCGCCTACCGCGGCGGCGCCTGCGCCCCGGAGGCGGGACCCCGGTGGCCCCGGGGGCGCCGCCACCGGCTGCTGTGGAACCACCGCTGGGAGTTCGACAAGCACCCGGAGAAGTTCGCGGCCGTCCTGCTGGAACTGCTGGACGAGGGCCTTGAGTTCGAGGCGGCTCTGCTGGGCGACGCGGCGGGGAACGAGGGGGTGTTCGAAACCCTGCGGGACAGGCTGGGGGAAAGCTGCGTGGCCTGGGGTCATGTGCCGGATCGGAGCCGGTACGAGGAGCAACTCGAGCAGGCTGATATCGTGGTGTCCTGCGCCGATCAGGAGTACTTCGGAATCTCGGTGGCCGAGGCCGTTCACGCGGGGTGCTACCCGGTCCTGCCCCGGCGTCAGGTCTATCCTTCCCTGTATGGAACCCGTTGCCGGGGAAGGCATTTCTACCGTACGGACCGGGAACTGAAGGATCTGTTGCGAACCCTGTTGACCGGCGATGACTGCGGTCATGTCTGTTCCCTGCAGCAGGACATGGATGAGTTTTGCTGGTCCCGGATCATCGACGATTATGATAACCTGCTGGCGGAAGTGGCCGCCGTCGGCGGAATCGAACGGGGCCGAGAATGACCAGGAGGTCTCGCGTGAGAAAACCGCGTCTTGCCAAGGGGTATCTGCTGGACATCGAAGGTGTCCTGGTGCGGAACAAGGCCTACGAGCCCGTCCCGGGTTCGGTGGCGTGGGTCGCGGAGCTCCAGGAACGGGGCATCCCTTTCTGCCTGGTCTCCAACAACACCACCGACCGCCCCACTGTGCTCATCGAGCGGCTCAACGCCGCGGGTTTTTCCCTGGGCACCGAGCAGATGGTCGGGGCGCTGGAACTGGGACGTACCATGCTGGCCGAACGGGGCCTGAGGAGGATCTGCTGGCTGGGCGTGGCGGGCCTGAACAACTACTGGGAAGAGGCGGGCTTCGAACTGACCGGCGGAGACGAGTGCGAGGCCGTGGTCCTGGGCGTCAACCCCGATCTGACGACCGGGGATCTGGAGGGCGTGCTGCCTGCCGTCCTGGACCGGGGCGTGGATCTCGTCTGCCTGCACCGCAACCTCTTCTACCTGGACGACAGGGACTGCCGCCGCATGGGCCCGGGCTGCTGGTCGGCGGCTCTGCAGGCCCTCGGCGGGGTCGGGCGGACCCTGACCGTCGGCAAGCCGGATCCGCGGATCTACCGTGCGGCCCTGAAAAGAATTGGCGTGGCGGCCGAGGATACTCTATTTATCTCCGATGATCCGGTTTCCGATCTGATCACCGCCGGTCGCCTCGGCATGGAGACGGTATTCGTCCTGTCGGGCAAGCACGGCGACCACGAAATCCTGGGCAGGATGGATCAGGACGACTGGCCGGATGTCGTATGCGGCAGGTTGTCCGACATTTCCCTGGCTGAAGAGGATGTTTCCTGATGGCCGAAAATCGCCAAGGTACCGCCGAATCCAGGTCCAGGCGTGATCCCGCCCTGGCGCGCCAGACCACGAACCTGGCCCTGGCCGCCTGGGATCTCGCCCAGCGGCGCAAGGGCAGGCAGGACAACGCGCGTGGTCACCTGATCACCCTGCGGGCGCACCAGCGCCTGGTCGCCTCCTTCGAGCGCGAGCGAAACATTCCCCAGGCCGACCGGAGCCGTTTCCTGCTGCGGTCCGACGCCCGGGGCTGCTGCCTGCTGATCCACGGCATCTCCACCGGCCCCGACGATCTCGCCGAACTGGGGGACCGTCTTCACGATGACGGCTGGGACGTCTACATCATGCGCCTGCCGGGTTACGGCCGGGGCGACTCGACCCTCAGCGACAACTCCTGGGAATCGTATCTCAACCAGGTGACCCAGTGTTACCGGCTGCTGGCCGGCGGGCCGGGCAAGGTGCACGTGGTCGGCCTGGGCTACGGAGCGACACTGGCCCTGCTGCTGTCCAAGCGGGAGAAACCCGCCTCGCTGACCCTGCTCGCGCCGGCTCTCATCGCACGCGAGTCCTTCTTCCAGCGCCTGCTGATCCGCCTGCGGCTGAACCGCCTGGCGTTCGTTCGCCGGTGGCTGGGCTGGAGTGCGGGCCTGGTCGAGGGCATGGACCGGGCCCGTGGCTGCGTCGGTCAGGCCAAGGTGCCCATCTTCGCGGCCCAGTGCGAGGATGACGAGAGCGCCTCGCCCGACTCCCTGCGCTTCCTGCAGCGCAAGGCCCGCCACGGGGCCTCCCGCCTGCGCCTCTTCCCCGAGGGGGGGCATGCCATCCTGGCCTCGCACGGCGAGGGCACCCTGTACGAGGGGATCATCGAGTTCATCAACGCCGACGACTGACAGGAATGCGGCCTGCCCTCACGGGTGTTTTTCCGAAGTGTCAAGAGGGGGCAGCAACTCGGCCAGCTGGCGGTCGCTCAGGCGGGCGCCGAAGTTCCAGCGGTCGGTGGCCAGGGTTCTGAGCACCTGGACGTAGTCGTCGAAATGGCGGGCCAGCTTGGCCACCACCGGGGCCAGGGGCGAAGAATCCCCGGCGTGTTCCATCAGGTCGGCCGCCGCCTGGTAGCAGGCCTTGCCGCACACCATGTCCCGTCGCCGTGTCTCTTCCCTGGACATGCCCCACAGTTCGCTTCTCCGCCGGCATCCTTCGCCGCGGTCGAACAACCCGAGATACAGGAGCCTATGCTCTCCCTGGGCCAGATACCAGCGGGACCGGGCCTGCCGGTCCATGGTCTTGGCCGGCGGTTGCCACTGGGGAAGGGAGCCGAACCTGGTCCCGCTGAACATGGTATCGCTGGCCAACCGGGTCAGGAGGTGGGCGAGGTAGATGTTGACGTCCTCATCGAACTCCACTGCGCCGGTGGGGAAGACGGACCGGGACCGGGCCTCGAGCAACTCCTCCATGAAGAAGAATGCCAAGGGACGGGGTTCGGACCAGTCGGGAAACAGGGTCCGGAAGACGGGGTTGTCCACCTTCGATTTTTGCAATATGGCCGGCATGGTCCAGGTCCTTTCCTGAGCGGAACAGGAGATGATATGCAGGGATCATGCCGGTACGGCCACGGAGAGAATCGCCCAACTTGTTTTGATTCCAATGGATACGGTTTGCCGGAAAAAAGCAGGCCGGTCAATCGCGCACCAGCCAGGTGGTTTTCAAGCCAGGTGGTCCATCATCGGTGATTTTTTCCTTTGGTATTTCCGTTTCATGCCGAAAACAGGCCTGACAATGGTTCAGCCATCAGCACCATTCGGGCCACTGGTCCGGTTCAGAACGGGAAAGGATCCGGGGATGAACCAACGCAAGCGCAATTCCGGTAAGGCACGCACCAAGGGCGGTTCCAGGCAGGGCGGTTCCCGCAGGAGGAATCAGGCACCTCCGGAGGGATTCGCCGACTTCATGGATCTGGCCGCCGACGAGGAGATCTCGGAGCCGACAGCTTCGGTGCCTTCTGCGCCGCCGGATCCGGTGATGGATACGGAACAATCCGGGGCGGAACAACAGTCCGTCGCGACACCACCCGCGCCTCCCTTGCGACCCTGGCACAAGCAGCAGGAAAACAACACCCCGGCCTGGGCCTGGGGCATGTTGCCGGCTGCCTGCACCCTCATCGTGGGCACGGGCCTGTTCAGCGCCTTGACCTTCCTCTTCAAGGGGAACCCCACACAGCTGTGGGATTTCTCGGGCCTGACGAGCCTGAATACCCTCTATGATCTCAACCAGCATCCCCAGCACGTCTTCTTCGCGGTGCTGGCCTCATCGGTCCTGTTGCTGGGCATGGTGGGGTACCGCCTGGGCAGCATCATCGGCGACCTCAAACAACGGGTGGCATCCCAGGGCGAGTTGCTGTCACGGCTGACGTCCCTGCGGCTGGACAACCAGGACGCCTGGGCCGATCCGCTGTTCAAGATGAAGCCCGAGACCGAAAGCTTCACGGCCGAGATCCTGGGTGCCTGGCGCCACCAGGAATCCCGCCTGCAGCGGGTCGTCGGCCTGGAAGGCGAGCTCCATCGCCTGGAGAAAGCCCTGAGTGAGGACTCCCGGGAGGATCTGGCCAGCAAGTTCGACGTGCCCGTGGTGGGCATGATAGCCGACGAGGTCGTGCAGCTGCATGATGCGCGCGATGCCGCCCAGGAGGAGCTGGAGAGCTGGAAGGCGCGGCTGGGAAGCAAGGGCCACGAGTTGATGGACCACCTGCAGGATGCCCGCGGCTGGCAGCGTTTCACCCTGGATCAGTTGAATCTGCAGGGAGACGCGGTGCAGAAGGCCGGCGCCCACCTGACCGCCGCCGGCAGCCAGCTCGCCGGGGATCCCCGGTTCGGCTGGGATCCGGAGGCCGTCCGGCAGCTTTTGCAGGATCTCAAGGCCGACCTGGCCGGCCGCACAGGGGCTTCCGGCGGGGCCGGGGCCGGCGTGACCTCTGACCTTTCGGACCGACTGGCCAAGCTGAGTTTCCAGATCGGCATGGAAGTCGCCCGCCTGGGCAATCGCGGGGAACGGCTGGGGCCCATGGCCCAGACCTTGGAAGAGCTGACGCGGACCATCCGACAGCAGGGCGGTGACGGAGAAGCGGCTGCGGCAGGGAGTACGGGCATTTCCGGAGGCCTTCTGGAGCGTCTGGAAGAACAGCTTGCAAGCCTGGATAAAGCGGCTGGCAGGCCGCAGCGGAACCTGCCCCAGCTGGTCCGGAAGCTGGGCGAGGCAGCCAGGGATGCCGCCGGCAACCTGGTCAAGATCGCCGACAGCTTCGAGCCCCAGTACGAACGCCTGGACAGGATCGGGCAGGTCTGCGCGGAATTGACGGGAGTTCAGTTCGATGCCGCGGGGGCTTCGGACCACGGCGGCCCGGATCTGCAGCTGACCCAGTTCGATCCCTTCCTGAAGAAGGAGCCGGAGGAGGACGTCGCGGTCATCGACCCGTTCCTTGAGCGGCAGGAGACGGTGACCGTACAGGGAAGCGCCCTGGACCCCTTCCAGGTTTCCAACAACGTTCTGCCGGGCCAGGAGGATGTCTTTGCTTCTACGGACGCCGACCCGGCCGAAACCGGGCTTCCGGGCCCGGAAGATAAGGTGTACGATCTGGCCGAACTGGGTGCCAAGCGGATCGACCGGAACGATGAACGGGTTTATGACCTGGCCGAGTTCGGAGCCGTCCTGATTTCCGAACCCCTGCGCAAGGCCGCCGGGGACGACCGGGTTTATGACCTGAGCGAATTCGGAGCGCGGCGCCTGGATTGACGGGACGGGTCCCCCGGCGTGTGGCCGGGCCCAGCGACCTGACCCCGGCGAAAGAGCGTCACGTGTCCGAAACCGCGAACCTGACCGCAGCCATTGACCGTCTGAGCGCCTGCCTGGCCGAACTGGATTCCCAACTCGGCCGGGCAGGGCCTTTTGACGGGCCCGTCCCCGTGTCCGCCTTCAAACGCATGGAGTTCGCCCTGGCCATCCTGGAACAGGAGGCGGATCCCGTTCTCGAGGATGCCTTGTCCCGCTTGAACGGGATCCTGCAGCAGATTCACCATACCCTGACGAGCGTTCCCGAGAGATGCGATCCCCAACTGGATCCCGCGTGGGATCATCTGGCAGGCTTCTTGGAGAAGTTGCTGGAGCGGTTGGATGCGGGGGCGAGGTCGGCGGATCTGGCGGGCGATCCGGGCTGGCGGGAGGCGACCGGTCGACTGGAGCGGGCGGCCGGGCCCTTGTCGGTGATGGACACCCTGGAGGATGGGATGGCCGATTGGCTTGTCCGCTGGGGAAGTCAGGACCTGGATCCTCGAACCACCGAGGTCCTGAATGCGGGCTGGCGCCGCCTGCGGGACAAAGGTGATCGCCTGTTTGCCCAAGGGCTGCTGGATTCCTTCGCCGACGGACCCGGAAAAAACGTCTGAACGGATCTTGCGGATTGCAAGGTCACGAGTGGGATTGATGTATCCTGCATCGTCCCGGTGGGGTCTCCCGTTCCTCCGCTTACCCTTTTCTTCTGCATAATTCCTTTAGAATCCCCGATTCCGGCCGATCTAATCAGAGCCCGAGGCCGGGCATGGGAGTTGCTGTTTTGCTGGAAATCGTGATGTGGCACGCATCACCCCCAGCAACTCGAGAGGAGACACTTCCATGTCCGACCACAAGGATCCGACGCGGATTTATATCGGGGGAAACAACCAGGTGGCAGAGGTCATGACGTCCGTGGAAGCGGCGCAGTACCTGAAGATGCATGTCAAGACCATCTGCCGGCTGGCCAAGGAGGGGAAGATCCCCGCCCGCAAGGTCGGCAGCGAATGGCGTTTCCTGCGCTCGGTCCTGGATAGTTGGTTGGCTGAAGCACTTGTGTGAGATCTAGATGGGCATGCAATTCCAGCCCTTGAATCTGCCCGGTTCCGGTCTGTTCGGAATCAAGCTGATCGGAGCTGTCAGCAGATCGGACAAGGAACATCTGCTGAACCTGGCGGACAAGTGCCTGGCAAAGGGCAAGCTGCAGGTCATCCTGGATGTCAGTGAATTGAAGAACCTGGGCGGCGGCGGGGCGGCCGCTTTTGCCGAGTTCCAGTCCCGTCTCGTGGACGCCGGGGGCGAGGCCGTGTTCGTCGGGGCCCAGGAGGTCGTCCGCAAGTTCCTGCAGGGCAAGTTCGACGATCTGCCCCTGCGGTTCTTCCCCGATCTGGAAGAGGCGCTGGCGGGTTATGGCCTGGAGGATGTCGCGCCGGAGGCCGACGATCCGGAACCGGAATCGAAAACGGAACCTGCGGACGAAGACAGCGATGAGGCCTCCGGGCTCACCTCCTTCTGTGACGAGGTGCCCGAGCCCAAACCCCTGGAAACGAGCGAGGAAACGAGTCGGGATGAGGCCGATACGGTCGAGGACCTGGTGGCCGAGGTCGGAGCCGTGGGATTCTTCGCGGAGGAATTCGAGTTCGACGAGGAGGACGACGAGGAGGCCGGGGACGATCCGGACGATCCGGCGGTCGAGACGGATAGCCCGGACAACTCCGGGACCGGTGCGGCGACGAAGTCGGGGCGCCGTCGTGACCACAGCTACACCTCCCTGTCCGACGCCATCAGCGCCCTGGGCGGCTGGTCGGCTTCGGGCGGCGACCGGAATTTCGGCAAGGCCCTGGAGAACCTGCTGTTCAGCCATGGCCTGGCGGAATCCGCCACCCTGCTCGCCTTGCATGATGGATATTTCCAGGATGCCGACGGCCGGCTGAGGATTCCCGCCGACGGCAGCCTGATCCGGCAGCTGACCGAGCGTGGGCAGCCCCTGATCATGCTGGATATCCTGGATGATGAGCTGGACGAGCAGGAAACATCCCTGCTGGAGGAGATCACGCCGGATATCATGCTCCCGGTCAAGGCCGAAGGCGGTCTGGGAGCGGTGCTGCTCATGAAGCGCGCCGACGGCAACGAGGAATACTCGGTGGTCGAGCACTTCGCCCTCGAACTGCTCATGCGCGTTCTGTCGGGTGAGGAAACAGGCCAAGCTCCAGCTTCTTCCGCCCCGGCCCGGAAGTCCGATGCCGACGAGGCTTCGGATCCGGACGAGGAAGCCGAGCCGGTTCGGGAATCTTGGCAGGAAGCAGCAGACAACGATGAAACCGTGGCGGAAGTCCTGCTGCGGTTGGCCCTGGACCTTCCCGATGCTGATGACCGGCCCCATTTCTGGCGCATCTTCGCCCGAAATCTGTGGCCCGTGCTGCCCATCCGGACCCTCGCCTTCCTGAAGGAGGACAAGCGCAGGGCCCAGGTGGTCGTGGGAGATAGCGATGCATTGGCCAAGGTCAACCTGGGTCTGAACCGCCTGAAGGTCTATTTCAAGACCATGGAGCGCCCGGTGGCCACCGGCAATCTGCCGGATTTCTTCAGGGAAGTCCGGTCGGAACTGCTGGAGGCCGAGGTGGACTGGCTGGCCGCCCTGCGCTGGGAGGACCAGTACCTCGGTACGGTGCTGATGACCCTCGATCCCGCTTTCGACTCCCTGGATGCCGAAACCGGGGACCTGATCCACGACCTGTTCGCGGAGACCTCGCGCATGCTGGCGCGTTTCGACGATTCCCATGAGAATGCCGACGTCAACCTGGAAGTCGTCACCATGATCATGGGCATGCGGGAGAAACGGATGTTCGGCAGCGACGAACTGACCCGTTCCATGGTGACCCATCTGCGGCGCCTGGCCAGGGCCATGGGCTTTCCGCCCGACCAGGAGCGGGATCTGATCTACGGTTGCCTGCTGCGGGACATCGGGCTGATGGACAAGGAAGATGCCTTGATGGGTTCGCCCGACCATCTGGATCCGATCCAGTGGTCCCTGTACAAGCGCCATCCGGAGGAAGGGGCGAGGATGCTGGAGCAGCTTCCCCTGTCCCCGAGCATCATCGAAGTGGTGCGTTATCACCACGAGCGGTTCAGCGGGGAGGGCTTTCCCCAGGGGTTGGAAGGCCGCCAGATTCCCCTGACCGCACGTGTGGTCACGGTGGTGGAGAACTACGTCTCCATGGTCGTGGGAACCGATACCCGGGAGCCCGTCCTGCCCATGGATGCGGCCCGGATCCTCAGGGACAACCTGGGCCTACGGTACGATCCCGACATCGTGCACCTCTTTTTGCGGGCGGTGCTGCCGGAAGCCGAGCGGAGTCCTGTCGAATTTTGAACCGTCCCGGACACCGGGACACAAGGTCGGTCATGTCCCGGACCGGGACATCGGAATTAAATATTAATTGCCTGTAGCAAAAGCAGATATGGCAGTCCGTAGCTTTTTCTGGTTGTGGCCCTCGTTTTGCTCGTGGATTCCATGGGGTAGGCCGATACTGGGAGGAATCGGGTTACCGCCTGACAATAGCGGCCGGGGCTGATCAGCCCCGGCCGCTTGTTGCCGTCATACGGGACGGCGGAACCCGTTACTTGTCGGCTTTGGCCGAGACCGTGCCCTGATCCTGATCCCTGCCATCCGGGACGGTCTTGGGCCGGGCTTTCTTCGCCCGACGGGGTCCCCTTTCCCCGGCGCGGTAGATCCGTCCCAGCTCCACGGCCAGATCCTCCTGGGACAGCCCCCGCTTGATGTGCCCGTCGTGGACGATGCTGATGGCCCGGGTCTCCTCCGAGACCACGATCACCACGCAGTCGCTCAGCTCGGAGATGCCGATGGCGGCGCGGTGCCTCGTGCCCAACACGTACCCGAGTTCCTCCTGCTCGGTAATGGGCAGGACCACGGCCGCGGCGGCGATCTTGCCCTGGCTGATGATCACCGCACCGTCGTGCAGGGGTCCGGGGGGAGTGAAGATGGTCTCCAGGGTGGCGGCGGTGATCTCGGCATCCAGGGGCACGCCCTTCTGGATCCAGTCGCTGAGCTTGACCTCTCGTTCGATGACGATCAACGCGCCGAGACCGCGTTTGCTCAGCCGCGAGGCTGCCTGCAGGATCTCCTGTTCGGCAGGCACCTGGTCGGGGGCGCGGAACATGCCGAACCCGCGACGCAGCCCGAGGTTGGTCAGGGCGGCGCGCAGTTCGGGCTGGAAGATGATGATGAAGGCCACGACCCACACCGTCTTGAGGGTGTCGATGATGCGGCCGACGACGATCATGCCCAGGCTGCTGGCCACGAAGGACAGCAGGAGCAGGAAGCCCAGCCCGGCGAACATCTGGATGACCCTGGTGTCCTTGATGAACACGATGAGGCGGTACAGCAGGTACGCCACGATGAGGATATCGAGGAGGTCGATGAGGGGGCTCTGGGTGATCTTGTCCCACATGGTGGTGCCAAGGTATCACCCGCGGCTGCAGCGCTCAACATGAGTTTGCAGAGGTGGACATCCAGGGTATGATGCCGGTGCAGGAACCTTCTGGCTGGAGATGATCATGGCGTTGACCCAGAAGAAATCCCGGCGGCGGCCGGGTACCTGGTCGGAACTGGCGGCCGTCGCGGTGGTGTTGATCGTGTCGGCCCTTTCCTGGCGCATGATTTCCGACGTGGCCACGGCGGTGTACCTGCAGACCGCGCCCCTGGGTGATCCGCCGCTGGCTGCCATCAGCGTGCCCGGGCCCGATCCCCATCCGGCAGCGGACGCTCCGGCCGGTCCGGTCAGCAGGCTGGGGCATTACGGCTATTTCTGGAGCGAGCGCGCCTTCCATTACCGCACCTTCCTGATGTTCGCCGGAGACGGGGGGCAGGGACCGGGCCTGCTCGCTCACGACACATGGCAGCAACACCCCGACGGAATCGACGCCTGGCGCGAGTACACCCTGCTCATGGAGCCGGTCTACGGATGGCTGTACCGGGCCCTGGGGGACCAGTCACGCCCGCCGGTGGAGTTCCTGCTGTGGTTGATTCCCCTGGTCCACGTTTTGTTGCTGCCCCTTCTGTACTGGTGCGCGCGGGGTCTGGGGGCCGGGCGGACCGCTGCCCTGGCCGGGGTCCTGTTCTACGCCGGTTGCACCCTCGGCTTTCAGCGCCTGAGCGGTTCCCTGCTGCTCAAGGAGGATTTCGCCCTGTTGCTGCTGGCGGGGTTCCTGACCGCCCACGTCTGGTCCGCGCGCCGTCCGGGCTGGGCGGTGACTGTCCTGGCCGGGGCCCTGTTGATGCTTTTCCTGGCCAGCTGGCATCTGAGCCAGTTCCTGGCCCTGGTGGTGCTGGGGACGGCCGCCCTGTGGCACCTGGGGGCGTCCGACGGTGACCGTCGCACACCGCTGGTGTATATGCTGGCGGCCGCGGCGGCGGGCCTGACGCCCTCTCTGTGGGCAAGGGGATTCCTGCTGGGACCGGTCATGGCCGTGATGGTCGCGTGGCTGCTCACCGACCGCCTGGTGCGCCGTAGCGGCCGGGAGCGGGTGGGCGCCTTCATCGTGCTCGGGCTTGCGCTGCTGGGGGCGTCGTTCCTTAACCGGCTCTATAGCGGGGATTACGGCCATGTCTTCGGCCTGCTGCTGGAGAAGGTCCGCCACGGTTTCGTGAGACCGGACGACCCTGCCGCCCTGCCCTTCGCGGTGCGGATCTTCTGGGCGCCACCCTTCAACACCCCTACCCTCCACGAGATCCAGGCCAAGCTGGGTCTCAGCATGTTCTGGATCCCGGTGCTGGTCATATGGTCGATATGGTCACTGGGGCGGGGGAGGATCCGGGGTGTCGGCGCCGGGTTGCTGGCCGCGCAACTGGTGATGCTCGCGGGCTATCTCCTGGTCGAGCGGCTGGGGGTGGTGTTCCTGGTGCTCGGCGCCCTGGCGGCGGCCATGTTCGCCCGGTTCCTGCAGGACCGGCTGGCCGACCGGGGCATGACACGGAACCGGGCCGCATTGGTGGCGCTGGCCGTCCTGGCGGCGACGCCCGCGCTGAACATCCGGGGCAACCTGGCGCCCATGATCCACATCAGCCGGGACCTGACGCGGGGCCGGGCCGTTCGTCTGCAGGCCAACGACCAGGGGAAGTGGTCCGACCAGGCCGACCTGATGCGCTGGATCACAAGCCGGACCCCGGGATCGGGTTCGGGGATGGCCGGCGCTCCGGCGGCGTTCCTGGCCGAGGTGGGCCTGTCGCCGGAGCTGTTGCTGTACTGCGGGCGGCCCATGGCCCTGAACTCGCAGTTCGAGAACGCCGGCATCCGGGACCGCTACAGGCGCTACCTGGAACTGCTGTACGGGCACGATGAAAAGGCCCTGGCGGATTTCGCCGCCGATCTGGACGTCTCGTTCCTGGTCATCGACCGCGACATGGCCACCCGGCGGGGGCCGGGCTCCCTGGCCTGGACCGCAGGGGTGGGAGGGGACCTGGACCGGGACATGGTTGTGGTGCGCATGCACCTGGATCCCGATTCCCTGGCGCGGTTTCAGGTCGTGTTCGACAACTCCCGGTACCGGGTCCTGGCGAGGGACGGGGCGCCCGTGGGACGGCGGTCCAGATCCCGCAGTTGCTGGTGGGACGCGGGCTGGTTCACCCTGGAACACGGGAAACTCGTTTGTCCGGAGGCGGACCGGCGGCGGCTGACCTGTTTCCTGCAGGGGATGAGCGATCTTCAGGCCCGGCAGGACAGGATGCTGGCGGCGGTGGAACGGCGGTGGGGCCACGGTCGGCGACCGGACCTCATGGCCCTGCACCGGGCCCTGATCGAATCCAGGCTGGAAGCCCTGCAACTGCCCGCCGCCCGGGCCGAGGAGGCCGGGATCCGCGCCGGGCGCCTGGAGAACGCCATCGCGGCCCGGCTGTCGGAAATCGAGCCCGGCAGCGGCGAGCCTTTGGGTCAGGCGTTGGGGGCCTTGGTAGGAAGTGTCGGTGACGGAGGGTTCCTGGGCCTGCTTGCCGACGGACATGGCGAACCCGTGCATCATGCCGCTGCCGGCCAGTTGCTGGCCATGATCGGCCGTTATGCCGAGGCCGCCAACCAGTTCAAACGGGCGGCGGAATCGTGCAACGATCCAGGAACGGGAGATCTTCCCCGGCACCCCGACCCCCTGGTGCGGCAGCTGTGGCTGGAAACGGCATGGTGGACCTTCGCCGCCGGGGACCGGGACCAGGCCGCCGACCTGGCTTCACGTTATCTTGCGATCCTCGATGCGGCCGGGAACAGTACGGGGGAGGTGGAGGGGATCCTGCGCCGGTTGGCGGCCTCAGGGGGGAATTAATTCAGGCTGAGTCCGACGCGGGAAAGGCGGGGCAGGCGCCCCTTGGCGAGGCGGCCATCGGGGACCGCTTCCCCGACCGACTCCCCCTGGACACGATGTCCGTCGAGGGTTAACGTCCGCGTATGAAGATCGCTTTCATCGGCACACACGGGGTGGGCAAGACGACGCTGTGCTACCAGCTGGCGGCAGCGTTGAAGCGCCTGGACATAGGGATCGACCTGGTCAAGGAGGTCGCCCGGGGCTGCCCTCTGCCCATCAACCGCGAGACGAACGTGGACGCCCAGAACTGGATCCTGCACACCCAGGTCGCCCGCGAGATCGAACTTGCCGCCCGCAACGAGGCCATCATATGCGACCGTGCGGTGGTGGACAACTACGCCTACATGGTCCATGCCACGGGCCGCCGACCCGAGATCGAACCCTTCATCCGCCACTGGATGGGGACCTACCACCTGCTGGTCAAGGTGCCGGTCATCGCCCCGCCCTCCTTCGACGGCACCCGCGATACGTCCGTGGATTTCCAGAGCGCCATCGACAGGCTGATCGACGATTTATGTCGGGAATTCGGATTGTCCCCCCTGCAACTCCCCGCCCAGGATCGCAACCAGTGGGTGGCCCAGGTGCTTCAGGCTCTCGAGCTGCCTGATTCACCGCCCCAGCTGGATCTTTTCCCCTGATTGTGCACCTTGCACAGGTTCCCGTTGCACCTTGCAGGAACTACGGAGATCTTTATGCGATTTTGAGCCCTGATGGGGAACTTTTGACATGGAATGGGAATTGCACTACCTTGTTGCCAAGTACCAGGAATCATTATTCCCGGCTTGCTGTTGCCATCGATCCGCCCGGGGTGGAGTGTCCTCGGGTGGTTGGAGACCATAATTATCGGAGCAGAGACCTTGTCGCAATTCAATCTGCGGGTGATGACCTTCAACCTGCTGACCGCCACCAAGAAGCAACGCAGCCACCCCTGGCGTCTGCGCAAGCGGAACATCGCGCGCATCATCACCGCCCTGGGCCCGGATGTCGTGGGTACCCAGGAGGCCAATTTCCGTCAGCTGCGCGAGCTGGCCGAACTGCTGCCGGAGTATGATTTCCACGGCGAGGGCAACCTGGGCAGCGACATGGCCCACAGCGACAAGAACTGGTACTGCGCCACCTTCTTCCGCCGCGACCGCGTGCGCCAGCTGGATGCCCCCGGCCACTCCGATACGCTGTGGTTGTCGCCGACACCCGAAATTCCCGCCTCCACCTTCAACCTGGGCACGCGCCCTCGGCTGGTGACCTGGAACCGGTTCGAACTGCTGGGCACGGGCCGTGAGTTCATCTTCGGCACCACCCACCTGGAGGCCGTCAACCCCTGGCACCGCAAGCGCAGCGCCGATCTTCTGCGTCGCTACGTCAGCGCCAGGGTGGAGGAACTGGGGGCGGATATCCCCGTGTTCCTGACCGGGGATTTCAACGCCGTGGCCGATTCCCCGGAGATCCGGGCCATGGCCGAGTCGCGTCCCGGCCTGGAGCCTCTCTACGACGCCTGGGCCGAGGTCCAGGCGGGGGATCGTCCGGACGACTCTGCCGATGGTGCGACCTTCCGCGGCTTGGGTCTGCGTGATCGGGTGGGGCGTAAGTTGTTGGGGCCCCGCCGCATCGACTATGTCTTCTTCAGGCCCCGGCCTCTGGTGCGATCGGTCAGCCGCATCGACTACGCGGATCTCGAGCACCGTCAGCAGGCTCTGCCCTCGGACCACTACCCGGTGGTGGCCGAATTCGAGCTTGCCGGATGACCCCTCGATAGGGTATTGATCAGAACGTGAATACCATCCCTGCCATCATCGATGACGCCCTGCGCCTGGTGCCCGCTCCGGTCGCCGTCATCGGCGTCGCCCGTGAGGGTGCTCTGGGTGGTCTGACGGCCGCCTGGTTGACCCGCGTCTCCATGGATCCTCCCCTGCTGCTCGTGTCCATCGGTCACGAGCGTCATACCTACGAGCTCATGCGCTCGGGAACCTCCTTCTCCGTGTCGTTGTTGCATGAGGGGCAGGTGGAGATCGCCAGGTTGTTCGGCCTGCATTCGGGCCGCGAGCGGGCCAAATGGGCGGAAGTGGCTCACGAATTGCTTGATGACGGTACGCCCGTGGTCGCCGACTGCAGCGCCCAGTTCCATTGCCGGACCGTGCAGCGCATGGCAGCGGGGGACCACGACCTGTTCATCGGCGAGGTCGTTGGGGCCCGGATCATTGCGGGCGGGCCGGCCTTGCCCCTGCGGGGCGCCGATTATGCCCCGCGCACCGAATGAGGATATCCGGGTCTCGGCATTGCCGAACTTCCGGATGGGATTAGAATGTGTTCATGGGCCGGGTCCCCGGACCCGGACATTCCGTCAAGCCGTCACACAGGAGGGTGCCGTATGGAATCAGCCCACGCTGAAATGATGGATGAGACTTTCCCCCCCGAGATCCAGGCCCTGCCCAAGGTGGAGATGCCGGTCGATGGGGTAACCGGTTACTGCCTGCAAAGCCAGGATAAGCAGGTTGTGTTCTTCAGGTTCGATGAAGGAGTGTCCTTCCCCGATCACACGCACTGCGAGCAGAGGGGCATGATCATCGACGGTGAGATGATCATCGAGATCGACGGTCAGAGCAATCTGTACCAGGCCGGCGATACGTACCATGTCCCCGAGGGTGTGAGGCACCGGGCCAGCTTCACGCAGCCGACGACGCTGATCGACATGTCCGACGCGCCTGACAGGTACACCGTGCACGGTTAGGACGCTCGCCGAGGACGATAAATGCGGGAGCTCCCCAGGGAGCTCCCGTTTCCTATTGCTTCAGTCCTGCAGCAGCCCACCCAGGAAATCCGCCAGGTCCAGTCTCATCCCCGTCAACCACAGGCGGGTCTCCCCTGCATCGTCGATGAGGATGGACAGGGGCAGCTGGTCCTGCAGGTTGCCGAGGTGGAAGACCTTTTCGGCTTCGGCAGGGGCCAGACACAGGGTCTCGGTCGCAGTTGACACGTGGTCGCTCACCTGGACCGGCACCACCGCGACGCCCTGCAGGCGTTGCAGTTCGGCCAGCAGCCGCTGCGACGGCTCGTTGTGCGGCAGGTACAGGACGAGTACGCAGGGACGTTCCGCCACGAGGTCAGCCAGGGAGACTGTCCGGTCCGGGCCCTCGAAACGGACATCGGCGGCCGGATCCAACCGGTGCGGCACCAGTTCGGCGGGGTCCATCTCGCCCAGGGGGATGCCGATCTCCAGGTCCATGACGGTGCTGTCGCCGTCGGCCAGTTCGATGCGCCGGGCAATGAAGCGCGGCTGGCCCGTGCCGTCGCGCAGGCCTCCGAACAGCCAGTACGTATCGGCCGGCAGGGACCAGGCGCAGTAGCCTTGGCCCTCGTGCAGCAGGCCGGGAAACCAGGATCGGAAGCGGCCGCCGGTGAAACGGCAGAGTCGGGTCTGGCGCCAGGTTTCCACCTTCTCCAGGGGGATTCCGCCTGCGGTGTAGCGGACCGTCAGGACCGCGGTTTCCGGTCGCTCGCCGTCTGCGGGTTCCTCGGACCCCGTCTCCGGGCTCAGGAAGGGGCGCAGCGGGCGCCACGAGCCGTTCGCCCACACGTCCACCGTCTCCAGGCCGCGCTGCACGCGGGCGGGCAGGCCGTGGCGGCGCAGCAATCCCGCCAGACAGGCCCGTGCCGACGGGCCGTCGGCCAGACCGCATAGCCAGGTCTGGGACGGGGTGGCGACATGGCCCAGGCGGGATTCGTGACCAGGCTTCACATGTCGGCGAAAAACGGCCAACAGGGTGTCCGGATCGCTGGTCGACAACCACGGCAACCCGTTCCACCAGTCGTGATCCCCGACCTGGAAGTAGATGCGGGGAGACAGGACGAAGCGGTCGAACACGGTGTCCGGTACCGCCGGCGCCAGGGAGCGGACGCGGGCGATCTCGTCCAGCAGCGGCGGTAGGTCCTCGGGGTCGAACTCGTAGAAATCCTTGACGTCCATCATCGCCAGCAGACGCAGGGCGAGGTCACTCCGTGCGCCGTCCAGGTCCGCGACGGTTCGCCACCAGCGACTGCGCCGGGGCCCGGCTTCGTCCAGGTGGGCGGCGATGGCGGCGGAGTCCGCGCGTCCGGCCAGGGTGTGGGCCCAGTCGTCAGGCATGCTTCCGGTCGCGGTGCGGAGGCTGTCGCGCCGGGCCAGGCGTTGCTTGTGCTGTGCCCATACCGGTTGCTCCCAGTCGATGGTGCAGTCGTCATCGCCGTCGTCGGCCGGGGGTAGGGGATAACGCAGCCAGACCGGCTGTTCCAGGACCGGGAAACCTGGTTCCAGGCGCAGACGGGTCGTCAGGCCCGGGGCAAGATGAGCCAGGGCGCTGCAGGGCCCGTCACCGCAGTCGGCCGTCACCAGGTAGTCTCCCGGACCCAGGGCCAGCGGCTGGTCCTCGGTGGCCCTGGCGATGGGCATGGGGGCGCCGTAGTTGAAGACGTGGACCCATGCGAAACGGGCGGTGTCGGGCGCGGCGGCGTTTTCCAGGTCGGGAAACTCCACCACCAAGCGGCCGGGGTCGGTGTACACGCCGGTGGTGTTGAGGATGAAGGCGCCGCCGGTCAGCTCGTGGATCGGTGCGCCGAAACAGTCGGCTGTGGCGTCCGGTTCGCCGTAGCCCAGGGAAAGCACGATGCCGGTGCGGCGGGCCGGGCGGGTGAACCAGGTGTGATCCAGGCAGGCGGTGGGGTCGCAGGGGCTCAGGTAGTGCCAACCGCCCTGCGGGCCGGTCCAGACCTCCACCCAGGCATGGTTGTTGTCGTTGACGGCCCAGTAGGGCGTGTAGCACTGGCGGGCCGGCAAGCCCACGCTGCGCAGGGCGCAGATGGTCAGGATGGTCTGTTCCTCGCAGCGACCGAGGCCGCGCTCCATGGTCAGCAGAGGAGGCTGGTCGCGCCGCGACGAGCCCTTGAAGGTTACCCACTCGCGGCAGAAACGGTTGACCTCCTGGGCGGCGTCGGCCGGGTCCAGGCCCGCCACGCGGTCGGCCAGCAGGTCGTGCAGGGCGGGCCGCCAGCGCTGGGGAGGCTCCTGGCTGACCCGGTGGGGCAGGACGAAGGCGCAGAAGGTCGCGTCGTCCATGCCCGGGCGGCGCGCAGCCAGGGCCAGGTCCACGTTCTCGATGAGCATGTCGGCGGACCAGCTGCCCAGGTCGGATGTCGGCAGCCAGGCCAGCAGCCAGGACATGGCGAGATGGGCCTGCGGCCCGGCGTCCGCCAGCCAGTTCCGCAACCGGTTCCCGTCGGGGTGATGCTCCAGGGTAACGGCGGCCAGTGAATCGAGCCTGGCGGCGGAAACCCCGGCGACGGCCTCCGGGGGAGACTGCGCAGGGGCGCAGGAACCGGCGTCGGCGAACCGGGGCGGCAAGGACAGCAGGCAGCACAACCAGAAGATGCGGGCAAGGGCGTTACCGGACACGGGGACTCCTCTCAACGGGGGCTCACGGCCACTTCACAGCGCCGGTCTTCGGCGACCAGCTTGGCGGCCATCGCCTGGATGTTCGCGGGTGCGACCTCTCCGAGGGCGGCCACGAGGTCGTCCAGGTCGTCGGCCGGCCGGTCGTAGATGCGGTTGCGGGCGGCGCGGCCCACCCGGGCGTAGTTGGACTGGGCGGCGATCAGGAGGTTGCCGACGAGCTTGGCGCGGGCGCGGTCGAGCTCGGCCGCGGACACGGCCGACTCCCGCATGCGCGCCAGCTCGGCCAGCATGGCTGCGCGGGCCTCGTCCTCGGATTCCGGCGCGGTCAGCACGTAGCCCAGGAACATGCCCTGGCCGAATCCCGCCGTGCTCATCACGCCTGTGTTGTAGCACAGGGAGCGCTTGTTGCGCAGGGCGTCGAACAGGCGGCCGCTCTGGCCGTTGAGGATCTCCTTGAACAGCATGCGCGCCGGTCGGTCCTCGTTGGGCTCCAGGGGCCCCGGCCAGCCCAGCAGCAGGACGCACTGGTTGATTTTTCGTTGCAACCGCCGGGTCTCGACGCCCTCGGGTGTGCGTGCAGGCTCGACCGTGGGCCGCTCGCGCCGTCCGCCCGGCAGCCCGGCCAGAATCCCGTCCAGGCGCGGCAGCAGCACGTCGGGATCGAAATCCCCCGACAGGGTGAGGAGGAGGTTGCCGGTGGTCCAGGCGGCGGCGTGGGCGGCCAGCAGCTGCTGCCGCTTCAGACCGGGCAGGCTTTCGGTTGTGCCAGCCAAAGGGCGTCCGTACGGATGGTCGCCGTACAGCATCCGGCGCAGTTCCATGACTCCCAGCTGCAGGGGGTTGTCCTGGAGGGAGGCGAGTTCCTCCAGGGCCAGACGGCGTTCCTGTTCGATCTCGGCGTCCGGGAAGTCCGGTCGCAGGATCAGGTCGGCCAGAAGTCGCAGGGGTATTTCCATGCGTTCGGTCAGACCTGAGAGCACCAGACCGGAGAAATCGCGCTCGGTGCTGGGGGAAACGCCGGCGCCCTCGGCTTCGAGACGGCCGTGCAGCGTGGCCGGATCCAGGCCGCCGGCCGCCTTGACCTGGACGGCGGCGGTCAGGGCCGCCAGACCGCTGTCGGACGTGGTCTCGGTGCAAGCTCCTCCGATGGTCGTCAGGGAGAGGGCGAACACCGGCAGGGTGCGATCGAGGCGGTAGCTGATCTCGGCGCCGCAGGGGAGATGTTCGGTGACGAACGGGTTGACGATGCCTCCGTCGGCTGACCGGGACCCGGCCGGGGTCGAGACGAGGTCCTTGGCCGGCGCCGGTTGGGACTCGCTGGTCAAGACGTCCTGCAGGTGTTCCCGCAGCCCATCGGCATCCCGGGGCAACCCCTCCAGGTCGGCGCTCTCGGGGGCATAGATCACGACGCTGAGCTGGTCCAGGGCGAAGACCCGGGCGGCCATGGCGGCCACGTCCGTCCGCGTGACGCAGGCGACGCGCTCGGGGAAGGCGAACGCCCCCGGTAGATCGTCCAGCAGGGTGTACCGCCCCATGACCGCGGCCTGGCCCTGGACGGTTTCGGCGCCGAAGTGGAAGCCGCGCACCACGCGGACCCGTGCCCGTTTCAGCTCTTCGTCGGTGCCGCCTGTGCGCTTGATGTCCTCCAGGATGGCCGCGACGGCCTCCAGGGCGGCGGGCAGGCGCCCGGTGTCGGTCTCCAGGTCGATGACCGCCACGCCCTCGCGCGGTCCGGTCTCCATCATCACCACGAAGTCGTCGATGAGCTGCCGTTCTTCCTGGATTTCACGGTACAGGCGGCTGCTGCGGCCTTCGGCCAGGATCTGCCTGATCACGCCCATGACCTGGCCGGGGTCCTGCTTGTCGCCCGGGGCGGGAAAGACCAGCTTGGCATAGCACTTCTTGATGTCCCCCTGCTCGATGCGCAGGCGCGGAGCGTCATGCCGGGGCTCGGTGGGAGGATTTTCCACCATGGCCGTCCGGGGATCCGGCGGCCCGTCGGGCCCGCGCACGGAACCGAATTTCCGCCGCACGAGAGCGAAGGCATCCTCCGCCGCGAAATCTCCCACCAGCACCACGACCGCGTTGTCCGGCCGGTATGAGCTGCGCCAGTAGGCGATGATCTGCTCGCGGCTGCGCTCGCGCAGGTTCTCGTCGCGACCGCCGATGGGGTGGCGGTAGGGACTGACGTCGAAGGCCAACTCCATGCCCCAGCGCCAGGTCACGCCGTAGCCGAAGGGCACGTCGTCGTACATGTGGTTCTCGTGGACCAGCACCTCGCGCTCGGCGTCCAGGGCAGGGGCGGCGAACGCGCTGTGGAACAGGGCGTCTGAGAGGATATCGACCGCCACCGGCAACTTGTCTGCGGGCAGCGTGATGTGATAGTTGGTCGTCTCGTAGCCCGTGCCGGCGTTTGTCGAGCCGCCGGCCTCGGCCACCTCGCGTGCGAAGTCGCCCTCGCCGCGGCGGGCGGTGCCCTTGAACAGCATGTGCTCGGTGCCGTGCGACCAGCCGCGCAGGGCCTCGGGCTCGCGGTTGCTGCCGGTGCCCACCCAGACGTTGCAGATGGCCACGGGGGTGCGGTGGTTCTCGCGGATGATCACCCGCAGCCCGTTGTCCAGCAGGGCCGTGAAGAGCCCGGGGGCCAGGTCGTTGGGATGCAGCTTGCCGTCGGGGATGAAATCCATGTCTGCTCGCTTCGGCTGGGATGGCGGTTTTGGCCATTATGCCCGCCGCAGATGGCTTGCCAAGCAGAAAGCGTTTCCGCAGGGCCGGCGGTGGGGATCCGGACGTGACCGGGGGCGCACTCAGTGATTGACGAAGCCCCGCCGGTTTGCCAGTTTAGGGCGGCTCCAAGCCCGATATTTCCATTCCCGCAACGAGGCCTACCGTGCCAGCGCAGAAGTACAGCCGCATCCGTCATACCCTGTTCCGGCTCGTCGAACGCTTCGAGCCCGACGAGACCACCATCATGGTGGTTCTGGCCGCGCTGGTCGGCGTGGCCGGCGGGTTCGGCGCCATCCTTTTCCGCTGGATGGTCAACTTCTTCCAGGGCTACCTCATCGGCCACGGTGAAGACACCGTGGTCCTTCTGATGGCCGTACCCTGGTGGCAGAAGCTGCTGCTGCCGGTGGTCGGCGGGGCCATCGTCGGGCCGCTGGTCCACTTCGGCGCCCCCGAGGCCAAGGGCCACGGTGTGCCCGAGGTCCTGGACGCCATGGTCTTCAAGAAGGGCGTGATCCGGCCTGTCGTGGCGGCCGTGAAGATCGTCGCCAGCGCCATCACCATCGCCTTCGGCGGGTCGGTGGGTCGCGAGGGGCCCATCGTGCAGATCGGCGCGGGCATGGCCAGCACCATGGGCCAGTGGTTGCGCTTCTCCCCCCAGAGATTGCGCACCCTCATCGGTTGCGGGGCCGCCGCCGGCATCGCGGCGACCTTCAATGCTCCCATCGCCGGGGCGTTCTTCGCCCTCGAGATCCTCATGCGCGATTTCGCCCTGGTGACCTTCAGCCCCATCATCGTTTCCAGCGTGGTGGCCACGGCCGTCAGCCGCGAGTTCCTGGGGGCCAACCCCTCCTTCCAAGTGCCGGATTTCGCCATGGAAAGCTCCCTGGAGCTGCCTTTCTACCTGTTGATGGGGCTGGTGGTCGGGCTGGTGGCCATGGTCTACGTCAAGACCCTCTACGCCACGGAGGATTACTTCGACAACCTCCGTATCCCCCCCTGGAGCAAGCCCGCCCTGGGAGGGCTGGCGCTGGGCCTGCTGCTGATCCGGTTTCCCCAGGTCTACGGCGTGGGCTACAGTTCCATGGTCGAGGCCCTCAACGGCCACATGGCCCTCGAACTCATGGCGGTGCTGGTGCTGGTCAAGCTGGCGGCCGTGGACCTGACCCTGGGGTCGGGAGCTTCGGGCGGGATCTTCGCGCCGGCGCTCTACCTGGGCGGCATGACCGGGGGAGCCTTCGGGGCAGCCCTGATGTTCATCTTTCCCGGGGCGCACCACGCCGTGGGGACCTTCGCCATGGCGGGCATGGCGGCCATGGTGGGAGCCGCCACGGGAGGGCCGTTGACGGCCATCCTGATCCTGTTCGAGATGACGGGGCAGTACCAGGTCATCATGCCCCTGATGCTGGCGAGCATCGGAGCGGCCCTGACCTACCGCTCGGTGATGAGCGATACGATCTTCACCTTGAAGTTCACCCGCCAGGGCAGGCAGCTGCACTTCGGCCGCGAGAGCGCCATCCTGCGCAGCTTCCACGTCGAGGACATCATGGAGGTCAATCCCAAGACCATCAGGACCACCGACGGCCTGGACGTGATCCTCAAGCTGTTCCTGGAAAACCAGGACGAGCACTACTACGTGGTGGACGATCGCGGACGCCTGGTGGGCATGATCTCCATCCACGACATCAAGGAACTGCTGCACGCCGAAGGCCTGGAGAAGGTCCTGATCGCCGAGGACATCCACAACCCGGTGGAGGACTTCGTCTACCGGGAAGACAACCTGGAGGACTGCCTGCTGAAACTCGGCCACCACGATCACCCGGACATTCCCGTGCTCTACAGCCGCAATCAGCCGGTGCTGGTGGGCGTGATCACCCGCCAGGCGGTCTTCGAGATCTACAACCGCGAGGTGCTGCACCAGGAGGATCTGGGCATCAAGCTGGTGACCGGCGAGGCCCGCATGCACGATTGCGTGGAGCTGCCGGAACAGTACAAGGTCCAGCTCTTCGTGCCGCCGGTCGAATGGGAGGGCAAGACCCTCAAGGAACTGGGTCTGCGACCGCGCTACGGGATTTCCGTGCTGGCGGTCAAGCAGCGTACGGTCATGGGTGGCAAGCAGAACCGGATTCCGGATCCCGATACCCCCCTGCGGCCCGAGGACCGCCTGATCATCGTGGGCGAGACCAGCGCCCTGGAACGGTTGCTGCGCGATACCAACGCCCGCTCCTTCGCCACCGAATGCGAGACGCCATGAGCGGAAGCAGGACCTATTTCGGTCGTCCACGTCGAGAGATGCATACCTTCGTGCCTGCTTCGGCCCGGATCATCCTGGACATCGGCTGCGGTGCCGGAGCCTTCGGGGCGGGTCTCAAGGAGGCCCGTGCGGGGCTGGAAGTGTGGGGGATCGAGTTTGACCCCGACGCGGCGGCCAGGGCCGCCGACGTTCTGGACAAGGTTTTTACAGGGGACGCCAGGGAGATTGCGCCTACCCTGCCGCGGGGGCGCTTCGACTGCATCTGCCTGAACGACATCCTGGAACACCTCCAGGAGCCGGAAGACCTGCTGCGGGATGTCGCGCCCCTGCTGGCTGCCGGAGGGTGCCTGGTGGTTTCCCTGCCCAGCGTGCGCTATTTCCACAACCTGGCGGATCTGGTTCTCAGGGGACGCTGGGAGTACACGGACGAAGGCATCTGCGACCGCACCCACCTACGGTTCTTCACCCGCAGCAGCATGCAGGCCATGTTCCGTCGTGCCGGTTACGAGGTTCGGACATGCAGGGGCATCAACCCCACAGGAGCGGTGGGTTTCAAGGTGTTCAACCTGTTGACGCTGGGGAGGTTCGCCGAGATGCGCTACCTGCAGTTCGCCTTGGTGTGCACACCTGCGGCCGAGGTGGATGATGGGCAAGAGAAAGCGGACCCTTCGCCCTGAGGTCCGCTTGCTCTTCATCGCTCTTGCCGATTCACCCGAAAAAACCGTTCGCTTGTGATTTTTCCAGTCGGGGAAGATCATGTTGTCTCCCCTTGGTGCCTGGATATACGATGGCCGCAGGCAAAGGTTCCCGATTTTTTCGAAAGAGGTTCCATGACCCCGTTGCATATCCTGATGGCCACCGCCGAGTATGCCCCCCTGGCCAAGGTGGGGGGGCTGGGTGATGTCACCGCCGCCCTGGCGGGCGAGCTGGCTGCGCGTGGCCACCAGGTCAGGGTCGTGGTGCCGCTGTACGGGCACCTGGACCGGGAACGCCTGGGCATCCGGCCCCTGAAGAAGCTGCCCCCGTTGAGCCTGCGGGTGGGGCAGCGCATGCACGACCTGCGATTCCATGTCCTGGGCCGGGGTGGCGGGCGGCTGCAGGTGCTCTTCGTCGCCTGCGCGGACCTGTTCGGCCGGCCGGGCATCTACGCCGATGAGGAGGGCGAGGTCTTCAGCGATGCGGTGGAACGAGCCGCCCTCCACTCCCAGGCCGCCCTGCTGTTGCCGCGCCTGCTGCAGTGGCCCGTGGACGTGGTTCACGCCCACGACGCCCAGGCCGCCTGCGCGGTGGTCTACCGCCATACCTGGTATGCGGGCCGCGACCTGCCCGGACCCGGGGCCACGGTGCTGACAATCCACAACCTGGCCCACCAGGAAATCCATCCGGCGGCCGCGACCGAGACCCTGGGCCTGCCGCCCAGCCAGGCCGTGTATCCGGGGCTGCTGGAGTTCAACGGCCGGGTCAACCTGATGAAGGCCGGCATCCTGGCCGCCGACCGCATCAACACCGTCAGTCCCGCCTATGCGCGTGAAACCGTCGCGGACGAGGAGCTGGGTTGCGGTCTGCGTTCCGTGCTCGCCGGTTGCGGCGACAGGTACGGGGGCATCCTCAACGGGGCGGACTACAGGAGCTGGGATCCGGCCCGGGACCCCGCGTTGCCGGCGGGGTTCTCCGCCGTGGATCTGGCAGGCAAGGACGTCTGCCGCCGAAAGCTGATGGCGGAGTTGGGTCTGGCGCCCAATGAGTCCGGGACCGAGGGCCGCCTGCGGCGTCCGCTGTGCGGGTTCGTGGGCAGATTGGTCACCCAGAAGGGTGTCGATCTCCTGGCGCCCTTGCTGCCCCGGTTGACCGCCGACGGGTTCACCTTCGCGGTGCTAGGCACGGGGGAGGCGCGTCTGGAAAAGGTGATGCGTGAACTGGCGGCGGCCCATCCCGGCCGTGTGGCCTTCGTCGACCGTTATGACGACGGTCTGGCCCGGCGGATCTACGCCGGCTGCGACGTGTTCCTGATGCCGAGCCTGTTCGAACCCTGCGGCCTGTCCCAGATGTACGCCCTGCGCTACGGTTCGCCGCCGGTGGTGCGTGCGACCGGGGGTCTCGCCGATACCGTGGTCCCTTTTCCGGCCAGGAGGGCCACGGGTTTCGCGTTCAAGGCCGGGCGCAGCGAGGAACTGCTGGCCTGTCTGCGCCAGGTGGAGAAGGTGTGGTTGGATGTCCGGCGGTGGCGCGCCCTCCAGAAGCGCGGCATGGCGGTCCGGTTCGACTGGGCGTCCGCCGCCGCCGGGTATGAGAAGGTCTACGGGGAGGCCCTGGCGCGCAGGAAGGAGGTCTGACCATGGACCATGATCACGAACCTGCGGAAATCCACGAGCGGATGAAGGTCCTGGTCGCGGCCTTCCACCAGAACCCCCTGCCCCTGGTGGTGGTGTCGGATGGGGGGATCATCGCCGCCGTCAGCGACGGCGCCTGCGAGTTGATGGGAGAGGAGCGCGGGGAACTCCTGGGCCGGAGCGTCACCGACAGGTTCGTGCCGCCTTTGCCCATCACGCGCTGCCTCGACCAGAAGGAATGCCTGGACGAGCGTTGCCGCCGGGAGATGTTGCCGGCGGTCGGCAACCCCATTCCCGTGGAGATCCTGTGCCGCCCCTTCAGGGTGCAGGACCAGGCCGAGGAGAGCGGGTGTGGATTCGACCACTGCCTGCTGTACATCTCCGACACGCGCAAGCGCGACTACGAGGACGAGCTGCGGGCTGCCAGGTTGGCCAAGCTCTCGCTGCTCAACCAGGTCAGCGAGGCCCTCTACGGGGCCAACCTGACCCTGGATCAGGTGCTCGAGGCGGTCCTGATCTGCATCACCGCAGGCCAGGGATTGCGTTTCAACCGGGCGTTCCTGCTGCTTGTGGACGACGAGAAGAACGTGCTGCGGGGCGAGATCGCCATCGGTCCGAGCAACCAGGACGAGGCGGGCCGCATCTGGAAGGACCTGGCGAGCCAGCCGGACGACCTGTTCTCCATGATGACGAGCTACGACCAGTCCATCAAGCAGACCGATGCGGCGGTCAATGCCATCGTCAAGAACATGACCGTGCCCCTGGACGAGCACGACCACGTGCTTGTGCGCAGCATGGAGCAGCGGCAGGCCATCCGCATCACCCCCGACATGGAGTTGCCGGGGACGGCGGGCATCCGCCAGTGGCTCGGTTGCGACAGGTTCGCCATCGCCCCCCTGGTCACGCGCAGCGGCATGCTGGGGGCGATCATCGCCGACAACGCCATCAGCGGCCAGGAGATCACGGACCTGGATCTGGAGTTCCTGCAGCTGTTCGCCAACCAGAGCGCCAGCGCCATCGAGAACAGTCGCCTGTACACCGAGCTGGAACGCAGGCTGATCGCCCTGCGCAAGGCCCACGAGAAGCAGAAGGAGCACCAGGAAACCCTGCTGCGCATGGAGCGCCTGAGCGTCATGGGCGAGACCTCGGCCATCGTGGCCCACGAACTGCGCAATCCCCTGGTGGCCATCGGGGGTTTCGCCCGCGCCCTGGTGCGCAACCTGGACCCCGACGATTCCAACCACAAGTACGCCGCCATCATCACCGAGGAAGTCACGCGCATGGAGACCATCATTCATGACCTGCTGGACTTCATCCGGCCGCAGAAGCAGCAGCGCAAGGAGGTGAAGCTGGACGATCTGGTCACCAGCACCGTGGAGCGCTACCAGGGCGAGATGCAGACCAAGCGCGTCGAACTGGTGCTGGACCTGCAGTCCCAGGGGGCGTTGGTGTCCTGCAACCCCATCGAGATCCAGCAGGTCCTGCAGAATTTCCTGGTCAACGCCCTGCAGGTGCTGCCGGAGGGGGGACGGATCGAGGTCCGCACCAGGCTGATGCAGGGCGGCGTGCAGGTGGAAGTGTGCGATAACGGCCCGGGAATTGCAGATGACGTGGTGGATAAGCTGTTTGCGCCGTTTTTTACCACGAAACCGACCGGCAGCGGCCTGGGATTGACCATTTGTCAGCAGATCATCAAGTCCCACGGCGGCGTGATCGGAGTGCGCAACCGGCAGGGGGGGGGAGCCGGTTTCTCGTTCATTTTGCCCCTGCCCAGGAACTCTTGAGTAGGCTGTCCCGTTAAGGTGGCGCCGGGACCGGTGATTTGTTAAAGTGTCACCATGATGCTCTGAGGGAATGCCTTCCGGGAGGGCAGTTGGAAGCAGGAGGCCGAATATGAGCAAGGTTCTCATCGTCGACGACGAACCCCATCTCAGGTTGCTGTACGAAACGGAATTGCGGCGCGCGGGATTCGACACCATGACCGCCGGAAACGCGGTCCAGGGCCTGGAATTTGTGGAGACAATGAAGCCGGACGTGGTTATTCTCGACATCCGGATGGCAGGCATGGACGGGATCGAGGCCATGCAACGGATCCTGGAACGCGACCAGCAGATCCCCGTCATCCTGAACACGGCCTTTTCGAGCTACAAGGACAACTACCTGACCTGGGCCGCGGATGCGTACTTGACCAAGTCGTCGGATGTCACGGAACTGGTGGAAACCGTTCAGCGCGTGCTGGACAAGAAGGCGGCCGCCAGGGGTTGATGACGGATCCACGACGGGGGCAAGCGCTCCTCTCGCCCCAACCGTGGAGCCACGATCTTGAGTACCCGTAAGCTGGTGCGCGGCACCTTGACCCTCATCCTGGCAGGCGGACAGGGCCAGCGCCTTTATCCCCTCACCCGTGATCGATCCAAACCTGCGGTTCCCTTCGGCAGCGCCTACCGGATCATCGATTTCACCCTCAGCAACTGCGTCAACAGCGGCCTGCGCCAGATCTACGTGCTGACCCAGTACAAGTCCTTCTCCCTGGACCAGCATCTGCAGCGGGGCTGGAACATCTTCAGCTACGAGGCAGGCGAATTCCTCTACCGCATCCCGCCGCAGCACCGGGTGGGGCAGCGCTGGTACGGCGGGACGGCCGATGCCGTGTACCAGAACATCTACCTGCTGGAGAACCGCAAGCCCGACCAGGTCCTGATCCTGTCGGGCGACCACATCTACCGCATGGATTACGGCAAACTGCTGGAGTTCCACGACGGCCACCGGGGCTGCCTGAGCCTGGCCGCGGGCGTCGTTCCGCGCCAGGGGGCCGAGGAGTTCGGGATCCTGGAGGTGGACGAGAACTGGCACGTCGTCGGTTTCCAGGAGAAACCGGAAAATCCCCGGACCATCCCCGGCGATCCGGACCACTGCCTGGTGAACATGGGGGTCTACATCTTCGACACCGCCGACCTGGTGCGCGAACTGAGCGTCGACGCCCGGGACATCGACAGCCACCACGATTTCGGCAAGAACATCATCCCCTCCCTGGTGGGGCAGGGTGAGGTCTACGCCTACCCCTTCCGGGATTCCAGGACCAGGGAACCGCGCTACTGGCGGGACATCGGAACCCTGGACAGCTACTTCGAGGCGACCATGGACCTGGTCAGCCGCCATCCCCAGTTCGATCTCTACGATCCCAAGTGGCTGTTCCGGGCCTGGCAACCGCCGGTGCCGCCGTTCAAGTCCACCCACGGTTTCACCGAGGACGGCACCCTGCCCGGCGTGGTGGAGGATTCCATCGTCGGCAGCGGCACCGTCATCTCCGGAGGCCATGTGGAACGCTCGGTGCTGGGGCGCAGCGTGCGCGTCAACTCCTACAGCCGGGTGACCGAGAGCATCCTCATGGACAACGTGAACATCGGGCGCTACGCCAAGGTGCACCGCTGCATCATCGACAAGAACGTGACCATTCCCGAAGGCATGGAGATCGGGTTCGACCGCGAGCAGGACGAACGCCTGTTCAAGGTCTCGACGGGCGGTGTGGTGGTCGTGCCCAAGAACATGGACCTGAGCGAACCGGCCTGACGGGTCTCACATCCGGTATTGATCCGGCCTCCGGTCGTCGAATATGTGATTGCGCGGGGTGACCTGCTTCTCGATGGTGTCCAGGTCGATGTCGGCGACCACGGCGCCTTCCTCCTCGCGGCCCATCCGTTTCAGGATATCGCCGAGGGGCGAGACGATCTCGCTCATGCCGATGAAGTCAAGGCGTTGTCCCGTGCGGTCCTCGTGGCCGACGCGGTTGGACGTGACGGCGAACACGCGGTTTTCCTGGCAGCGGGTGACCATGGCGGCGGGGCACCAGGGCAGCAGCAGGTTCGAGGGGTGGCAGAGGATCTGCGCCCCGGCCAGGGCCAGGCTGCGGGCGGCCTCGGGGAAGATCCAGTCGAAGCAGACCATCAGGCCGATCTTCGCGCCGCAGGCGGTGAACACAGGAAAGCCCAGATCGCCCGGTGCGAAGATCTCCTTCTCCCTGTCGAACAAGTGTACCTTGCGGTAGATCTCCCGGCTGCCGTCGGGCCGGATCAGCACCGCGCTGTTGTAGACCGCGTCGCCGGCCCGTTCGGCCAGCCCCGCCACGAGGGTGGTGCCGGTGGCCGCCGCCCTGGCGGTCAGGGTCGCCGTCACCGGTCCTCCGCTGCCGTTCGGGGCGGCTTCCTCGGCCACGGCCAGGGCCTCGGCCGTGTCGCGGAACTGGTAGCCGCTGGCGAACAGCTCGGGCAGCACGGCCAGGTCGCAGCCGTCGGGGATCAGGGCCAGGGCGCGGGCGAGGTTGCCGTCGATGTCCCCGAACACGGGACTGGTCTGGATGGCGGCGATCTTCAGGTTCTGCACGGTGCTTCCTTTGCGGTCGGGTTGCGGGTCAATTCCACGAGGCGGTCGAGGCACGCTTCCACCCCGAAACAGCGACAGACGATGTCCCGGCCGGCCCGGCCCATATCCTGACACAAGGCGGGGTCCAGGCAAAGCCTGCGCAAAGCCTCGGCCAGGGCCGACGCGTCGCCGGAGGGTACCAGCAGGCCCGTGCGACCGTCCTTGACGATCTCGGGCAGGCTGCTGGCCCTCGCTGCGACCACGGGCAGACCGCAGGAGGCCGCCTCGGCGGCTGCCAGGCCGAACCCCTCGGCGTAGGAGGGCATGGCCAGCACGGACAGGCCGCGGTAGAAGGCAGGCATGTCCTCGACGAAGCCTCGCAGATCGACTTCCCCGGGGTGGGACAGCCCCGCCCGCCAGGTCTCGATCTCTCCGGCCAGGGGACCCTCGCCCGCCAGGTGGAGACGGGGCCGATCCCCGGGCCAGTTTTCCGCGTCGATGCGGCTCCAGGCGGCCATGAGGTCGTGCAGGCCTTTGCGCGCGATGAGCTGCCCGACGAAACCCACCACCGGGGAGGCGGGCCGCCTGGCGGCCGGGGTGAAGCGGTCGGTGTCGATCCCCTTGTACAGCAGGTGCACGCGCCGGGGATCCAGCCAGGGCGCGCTGGTCAGGACGGTGCTTCGCGTGGCCTCGGAGTTGACCAGCAGCCCCGTGGCCAGGCGGTCGAAGTACCAGCGGTAGTACCATTTGTCCTTCAGGGGGAAGTCGCTCTCGCGGCTGCCCAGGATCACAGGCACCCCGGCCAGGCGTCCGGCCACGGCGCAGGCCTTCAGGTCCTTGGTCCGGTTGGCGACGATGGCCGTGACGCCCCCGTCGAGGAACCAGCGGGCCAGTTTGAACCACGTCCACGGTGCGGCGTCGAAACGCAGGGGGATGGCTGCATGGTCGATGCCGTCGGCCCGCAGGCGCGGCAGCCAGGTCGCGTCGGGCTGGGTGATGACGCTGACACGCAGCCCGCGCCGCTGTAGCCGACGGGCCGTGTCCAGGAACCACACCTCGGCTCCGCCGTAGCTGCGCAGGGAATCGACCAGGCAAAGATGGTATGGGCGCGGGGTCATGGCTCCTTGTATCCTACCCAGAATGCTGCCGTGGCATTAGATTCTCCGGATGGCAGGATGGCACATGTCGCCCACCAGAGGGAGTGTTTCTTGGCCTTCGACCGCAAACCCGTCCGCATCGACCCCCGCACGCCCTGGCTGCAGGACGTGCGGCGCCTGCTTTCGCCCATGGCCGGGGTGACGGACAGGCCTTTCCGCGAAATCTGTCGCCGGTTCGGGGCCGACATGGGTTTCTGCGAGTTCGCCTCGGCCAGCGGGCTGACCTACGGTGGCGAGGCCACCTGGAAGCTGGTCGATACCGAGGGTGAGGAAGGCCTGGTGGGCGTGCAGATCTTCGGTAACGATCCGGAGCACATGGCCACCGCCGCCCGTCTGCTGGGCGGCAAACGCATGGACGTGCTGGACATCAACTTCGGCTGTCCGGCCAAGAAGGTCGTCAAGAAGTGCGGCGGCAGCGCCCTGCTGGCCGACGTGCCCCTGCTGGAACGCATCGTCAAGGCTGTGAGCGAGGCCAGCGAGGTGCCGGTGACCGCCAAGATCCGCAGCGGGTGGGACGAGGGCTCGGTGAACTACAGGGAGGTGGGATTGCTGCTCCAGGAGCAGGGCGTGCCCTGGGTGACGGTGCACGGCAGGACCCGGTCCCAGAAATTCACCGGCAGCGCCAACTGGGATCACATCGCCGACCTGGTGGAGACCCTGGACATCCCCGTGATCGGCAACGGGGATGTGACCGATGCCGAATCCTACCGTAGAATGGTGTCGCACACCCGGTGCCACGGCGTGATGATCGGCCGCGGAGCCATCGGCAACCCCTGGTTGTTCGCCGCCATGAAGGCGGTGGACGAGGGCGATCCGCAGCCGGAGATCAGCTTCGCCGAGATGTGCGCCGTGACCTGCGACCACATCCGCGGCGAGGTGGCGGCCCGCGGCGAGAAGCAGGGCTGTCTGGTTGTACGCAAGCACATCTCGCGCACCTTCCGGGGTTACCCGGGCGCGGCGGCCCTGCGCCGTCTGCTGTACGCCACGGTGCAGAGCGCCGAGATGATCGCCATCCTGGAGAAAGCGGCCGCGGCCGGCGACCCCCGGCCGGTAACGGATCTGCACGGGGAGAAGACATGAGAACCTCGATAGTTGTTCGTGTCGCGACAGCCATCGCCCTGATGGCGACGATCCTGTCGGGCGGTTGCGCCAAGAAGGTGGGCGGGCCTGCCGTCCGGGTCGAGTCCCGGGTAGAGGGAAACCTCATCGAGCATACGGTCCAGCCCGGGGAGGATCTGGCCGTCATCGCCGACGACTACTACGGCGACCCCGGACGCGCGGCCGACATCGCGGCCTTCAACGGGCTGGATCCCCAGGCGAGTCCGGCTCCGGGTTCGGTGTTGAAGCTCCGTTTCGATCCCGACCAGTGGGATCAGGCCCGGCGTCGCGCCCAGGCTCTGGTTCCCTACAACGAAGGGGTCGATCTGCTGGCCGACGACCGGCTGGGAGAGGCCCAGTCGCGGTTCCGGCAGGCCCTGGAAATCGCACCGGGACTCCACTCCGCACGCTATAACCTGGCGCTCGTGCTGCTGAAACGGGGCAAGGCAGAGGAGGCCCTCGAGCACCTTGATACCCTCGTGGCCGCCAGGCCCGAGGCGGAGGATTTCGCCTTCGCCCGGGGCAATGCCCTGTTCCAGACCATGCGCTTCCAGGAGGCCGCCGCCCAGTTCAAGGCCTTGTTGGACCGGGATCCGGCCAACAAGCGGGCGGCCTTCGGGTATGCCCGCAGCCTGCAGGAAGCGGGCGAGGTCGCCCGGGCCGTCGCCGCCTGGGAAGCCTACCTGAAGCTGGATCCGGACTCCGGGTGGGCCGAATCGGCCCGCCGCAACCTGGAGCTCCTGCGGCATGGGAGCTGAGACGGTTCCCCTGCTGGACGTGCGCAGCCTGAGCCTGGAGCGCCGCACCGGCGACGGGACGGTCCGCATCCTGGACGAGGTGGATCTGCGCCTGGAACCCGGTCAGTGGGTCGCCGTTCTGGGCGCCAACGGCGCGGGTAAATCATCCCTTCTGAAATACCTGGCAGGCGAGGACACCCCCCTGCGGACCGCCGTGGCCTACATGGCCCAGGATCCGGACGACCAGCTCGTCGCCGGGACCGTCGCCGGGGAGATCACCCTGGGCCGCGGGGACGTGGACCCCCTGCCGGTGCTCCGGGAGCACGGGCTGGAGGCCCTGGCGGACCTGGACCCGCACCTGCTGGCGGCCGGCCAGAAGCAGAGGCTGGCCCTGGCGGTGGTGACGGGGATCCGTCCCCGTGTGATCCTGTGCGATGAGCCCACGGCCCTGCAGGACGACCGGCAGGCCGTCTGGGTGCTGGATCGGCTGGATCGCTGGCGCATGGAGACGGGTGGCGGTCTGATCACCGCCACCTGCGATCTGCGCGAGGCCGAACGTGCCGATCGGCTGGTCGTGCTGGAAGCCGGCCGGGTGGTGAAGCAGGGGCCGCGGGCCGAGCTGCTGGGTTCGACAGCGGTCAGGGAGCTGTTGAAGGAACCCGCCCCGGCCGGGCCCGTGCCGCAGCCCGCGACGCCGCAACCCGGGGAGCCGGTCCTGGAACTGCGGGGGGTCGGTTGCGCTTTCCTGGGTCCGGGCGAGGGTTTCGCCGGGGTGGATCTGACCGTCGCGCCCGGGGAGCGAGTCGGCATCGTCGGCCCCAACGGGTGCGGCAAGAGCACGCTGCTGGCCGTCTGCGCAGGCCTGCGGGCCCCGCGGGCGGGATCGGTCACCGTGGCCGGGCGTCCCTTCTACCAAAGGGGCAGCCAGGACCTGGATCACGGCCTGGTCATGCTGGCGCCCCAGTTTCCCGAGTACATGTTCTGCCGGACCTCCGTCGCGGAGGAGCTGAGATTCGGCCCCCTGCCTTCCGGCACGGCTCCGCGGGATTTCCTGGCGCTGCTGGGGCTGCCGACCGGCATCCTGGACCGCAATCCCCACGATCTGAGCAGCGGCCAGAAGCGTCGGTTGGCCCTGGGCCTGACGGCCCACAGCGGCCGTCCCCTGTTGCTGGTGGATGAGCCCACGGCGGCCCTGGACCGCCGAGGCAGGGAGCTGGTGGGGGACCTGCTGGCTGGTGTCTCGGGCGACAGCGCCCTGGTCATCGCCTCGCATGACCACGGTTTCCTGGCGGGCCTGGGATGCCGCATCCTGGCGTTGGAGCCGGGGGAAATGGGGCTTGCCGCCCCGGTGCGCGGTTGTTAGATTCCTCCGGAATCCAAACCCGTCAAGGAGGCCCCCGAAAGTCCGGCATGGAGCGAAGCCCCATGCCTTTTTTAGGGCCGTAACCCGAGGAAGAGCCATGAACTTCGTCGAGAAAGCCGTCATCATGGATGCCAGCGAGATGACGCGGGCCCTCAAGCGCATGGCCCACGAGGTCGTCGAGGCCAACAAGGGCGTCCAGGATCTGGTCCTGCTGGGCATCCAGCGGCGGGGCGTCAGCCTGGCGGGATTGCTGGGCGAGGCCATCAAGCAGGTCGAGGGCCATGAAGTGCCCCGCGGTTCCCTGGACATCACCTTCTACCGGGACGACCTGTCCACCCTGGGACCGGCGCCCAAGGTGTCCAGCACGGAGATGCCTTTCGACGTCACGGGCAAGATCATCATCCTGGTGGATGACGTCCTCTACACCGGGCGTACGGTGCGGGCGGCCCTGGACGTGATCATGGACTGGGGCCGGCCGGCGGCCATCCGGTTGGCGGTCCTCGTGGACCGGGGCCACCGCGAGCTCCCCATCCGCCCCGATTTCGTGGGCAAGAACGTGCCGACCTCCCAGAAGGAGATCATCAAGGTGAAGGTGAAGGAATTCGACGACAAGGAAGAGGTCACCGTCGGGGAGGTCGTCGAGGGATGATCCTCAAGAGCAAGGATGTGCTCGGCCTGGAGGACATGAGCGCCGAAGAGATCCTGGGCGTGCTGGAGATCGCCTCGAAATTCCGCGCCGTGTTCGACCGTCCGGTGCGCAACGTGCCCATCATGCGCGGGCGTACGGTGGTGAATTTCTTCCACGAGCCCAGCACCCGCACGCGCATCAGCTTCGAGCTGGCCGAGAAGCGCTTGTCCGCCGACATCGTCAACTTCTCTTCCGCCACCAGCAGCTTCAAGAAGGGCGAGACCCTGCGCGACACGGCCGAGAATCTGGCGGCCATGAAGATCGACATGCTGGTGATCCGCCACAGCTCGCCGGGCTCGGCCCGCTACCTGGCCAACGTGCTGGATTGCTCGGTGATAAACGCCGGCGACGGCGCCCACGAACACCCCACCCAGGGCCTGCTGGACATCATGACCATGCGGCAGCGCCTGGGGGATCTGAGGGGCAGGAAGGTCACCATCATCGGGGATATCGCCCATAGTCGCGTGGCCCGCTCCAACATCTGGGGCCTGACCAAGCTGGGTGCCGAGGTGACCTTGTGCGGCCCTCCCACCATGGTGCCGGCCGCCCTGGCGCGCCTGGGTGTCGAGGTCGAATACGACCTGCGCCGGGCAGTGGCCGAGGCGGATGTCCTGAACGTGCTGCGCATCCAGCTTGAGCGGGGAGCCGGCAAGACCTTTCCGGGAAACCGCGAGTACCACCGCATGTACGGGATCACCGAGGAGATCGTGCGGAGCCTGAAACCCGAGGCCTTCATCCTGCATCCGGGGCCCATGAACCGGGACGTGGAAATCGCAGGGGAGGTGGCCGACGGCCCGCGCCAGGTCATCCTGGACCAGGTGGCCAACGGGGTGGCCGTGCGCATGGCGCTGATCTACCTGCTGTCGGGCGGCGATCCGGGCGCTCTGGGCGGGGTGCACTGAGACAACCAACCGGTCGCGCGGCTGCACCGCGGGCCGTCAGCAAAGAGGTCCGGGCATGCAATGGAGCTGGAAGCGGATCCCCGCCGAGTACCTGGTGACCAACGTGAAGCTCTACCAGGGGGGAAAGATCGCCCGCCGCAAGGGATTCCTGCACGTCAAGAAGGGTCGCATCGAGCAGGTGGGCACCGGAGAGGCCGCCCACGAGGGCTTGCCGGTCCTGGACGGCGGCGGCCTGGTCTGTGCGCCGGGTCTCATCGACATGCACGTTCATTTCCGCGAGCCCGGGCAGGAGGAGAAGGAGACCATCGCTACCGGCAGCCTGGCTGCCGCCTGCGGCGGTTTCACCTCGGTGGTGACCATGCCCAACACCGAGCCCGCCATCGACCATTCTGGCATGGTGCGCTACGTGGTGGACCGCGGCAAGGAAGCGGGCCTGTGCCGGGTCTTTCCCGCCGGGGCCATCAGCAAGGGGCGGCAGGGCGAGCAGATGTGCGAGTTCGGCGAGATGGTCGCCGCCGGGGCGGTGGGTTTCAGCGATGACGGCTCGCCGGTGGCCGACGGCAACCTGATGGCCAATGCCTTGAAGTTCGCCAAGGTGCTGGGGGTGCCGATCATCAGCCACGCCGAGGACCTGACCATCATCGGCGGGGGCGTCATGCACGCCGGCTACTGGTCCGCGAGGCTGGGCCTGCCCGGAATGTCCCGCGCGAGCGAGGATTCCGCGACCTTTCGGGACATAGAACTGGCCCGGGCCACCGGTGGCCACCTGCATGTCGCCCATGTTTCCACACGGGGCGCGGTGGACATCATTCGCCGGGCCAAGCAGGACGGGGTGAACGTGACCGCCGAGGCCACCCCTCATCATTTCAGCCTGGATCACGCGCGGTGTCGCGACTTCTCGCCCCTGTTCAAGATGAACCCGCCCCTGCGCGAGCCCGAGGATGTGGAGGCCGTCGCCGAGGGGTTGGCCGACGGCACAATCGACTGCATCGCCACCGACCATGCTCCCCACACCGCGACCCAGAAGGAGTACCAGTTCGACCAGGCGCCTTTCGGGGTCCTGGGGCTGGAAACGGCCTTCGCCGTGGGCGTGACCTACCTGGTCAAGAGCGGCGTGATGGATCTGGGAAGATTGCTGGCGCTGATGACCGAGCATCCAGCCGGAGTGCTGGGCCTGCCATACGGCCGGCTGGAAGAGGGTGCGGTGGCGGATTTCACCCTGCTGGACCCCGATTTCGTCTGGACCGTCGAGACGAGCCGGCTTCGCTCGCGCAGCCGCAACTCCAGCTACCTGGGCGAGCAGTTGACGGGCAAGGCCGGGGCCACCTTCCTGCGCGGGCGCTTGACCTGGCTGGATGAGGATGTGATCAAGGTCGACTGATCCCGGTCCCGGAACATAATATGCTAGAATGGGGCTCGGGCCTGATGCGGGAATTCGTCGATGTGCGGCGTCTGACAGGTCCCTGGCCTGGATCGAGGATTCGTCTTGCCGAGAAGATTGGATTATGAAGTGGAAGGGCGCCCCCTGCAAAGGACATATGCACCGCTGCTGGGGACACTTGCGCTCCTGTTCCTGCTGCTGGCCGCCGGTTGCGCCAAGTACAATACCTTCTTCAACGCCAAGCGGGCGTTCGACAAGGCCGAGCAGGTCCGGGAAGAGGCCCTGAAGCAGCACCAGGATCCGCCCAAGCCCACCGGTCAGCAGAAAGCCGACTACGAGACGGCCATCCGCAAGGCCCAGAAGATCCTGGACAACTATCCCGGTCACAGCCTGACGGACGACGCCCTGTTCCTGCAGGCCAAGGCGCTGTACCGGCTGGAATCCTACCGCATGTCCATCCGCAAGCTGGACCTGCTGTTCACGAATTTTCCCCAGACCGAGTACCTCGAGGAAGCCCTGTACCTGCAGGGCCTGAATCATCTGCTGATCGGCAGCTTGGCCAAGAGCCAGGAGTATCTCGACCGCCTGGCCAAGCTCTTTCCCGACAGCAAGTACCAGGCCGAGACACGCAAGGTCATCGGGGACAACGCCTTTGCCATGAAGGACTGGGAGACGGCCTTCGACAGCTACCAGGAATACCTGGCCCAGAAGACCGGGGTTCAGGATCCCGACCGCATCGCCCTCAAGCTGGGCGAGTGTTGCTGGGAACTGCACCGTTACGAGGATGCCCTACCGGTGCTCGACAAGGTGATCGGCAGCACGTTGAGCAACGAGATGGCCTTCAACGCCAAGTTGCTCAAGGCCCGCATGTTGACCCGGCTGGGACGTTACGACGAGGCTGAAGCCCTGGTGGAGGAGATCCGTCCCGAAGCCGAGGTATTCAAGGCCCAGGGAATGGTGACCCTGGTGGAGGCGGAGAATCTCTACGCCCGGGGCAAGGGGGAGGACGCCACACCCCTGCTGCAGAACATGCCCGCAGAATGGAAAACCCCCGAGGTCAAGGCCCGGGTAGCGGATCTGCTGGGCCACCAGTTCATGGCCGAGGGCAAGTGGGAGGACGCCAAGGTCCAGTTCCAGGATGCGTTGCGCAACAAGATCGTCCTGGATGATCCCGAGGAGACGCGCCGTCTCAACGGCAACCTCAATGATTACCTGGCGGCCGAGACGGCCCTGAAGGACGCCAAGGGAGATCGTGTACCACGCCTGAAGCTGCTGGAGGCCAACGCCCTGCTGTTCGGGCTGGGGCGTCCGGGGCAGGCGGCCCAGCTCTACGTGGAGGCCGCCGTCGATACGGCGGCCGATTCCAGCGATGCCGCCCGGGCCATGTTCGGGGCGGTGGTGGCCTACCGGGACCATCTGGACAAGCCCGATTCGGCATCCCTGTTCACGACCATGTTGCAGGAGCGTTTTCCGACCTCCCCCCAGGCGTTCGAGGTCTCGGCGGACAAGGGCGGGCGGGACCTGCTCGAATACCTGCTGGACCTCAGGCGGCAGGAGCAGCAGGAGAATTATGCGGCTCTCAGCCCGGAGGAGCGGGCGGCCCTGGTGGCTGCGCCCGCCCGCGAGGATTCCACGGTGACCGGGACCGGCAGCGACCAGCCGGGTGTCCGGCGCCGGATGGTCTACCTGTCGCGCAGGCCCAACCTGGTCTTTCCGCCTCCGCAGATGGTCATTCCCCTGGGATCAACCCGTGCGGCCGGTTCCAACCGGGTTCCCGGTGTCGAGGGCGCCGCCGGTGCGGTGGTGCCGCCGGATGAGGCGGCAGCCGATTCCACCCGGGGAAGCCGGATCGGTCAGCCCCGGGTCGTACCGGAAAAATCCGTGCCGGATGAGCGGAAGACCGAGCCGGAACAGAAGAAGAAGAAGGAGCAGAAGAAACGCAGCAAGGACTGGGATCTTCTGCGTTCCCCGGTTCCGGGGGAGGCCCCTTGATGGCTGGGCCGGGATCGTCTCCGGTATGCCGTTGCCGGGGTGAGGTCACGGGGAATGAGCACGTCTGTTCGGGCCTGATCCGGCTTTCCCTGGCCCTGCCCCGAGAGCCGGGTTTCGTTCCTGGCCAGTTCGCCATGCTCAACCTGCCCGGGCCGGACGCCTGGACCTTCGGACGCCCCCTTTCCATCCTGGACTGGCAGGACGGCGTGGTCAGTTTCCTCTACCGGGTCGTCGGGCGGGGCACCGCGCAGCTGGCTGCCCTGAAGCCCGGTGATCAGGTGACGTTCCTGGGGCCTTTGGGCACGCCCTTTCCCACGGAATTCGAGGGGTGCAAGGTCGTGCTGGTGGCCGGCGGTGTCGGTCTGCCGCCTCTTTTCGCCTGGCGGCACCGGTTTCCGGGTTCCACGGTCGCGGCCTATTTCGGGGCGCGCAACGGCGAGGATGTTCCCTGGTCCCTGCTGGGCCCGGACTGGCAGATAGGCGTGGAGGAATTTTCCGACGGTTCACCGGAGCATGTACGCCGGGGGCTGGTCACCGACTTGCTGGAAGTGGATTTTCCGTCGTCCGAAGCGTCCCCGGATAATGTCATTCTGGCGTGCGGACCCTGGCCCATGCTCAAGGCGGTTCACAGTCTGGCCAGGGAGCGCCGCTGGACCTGCTGGCTGTCCCTGGAGGAACACATGGGCTGCGGGTACGGGGCCTGCAAGGGCTGCGTGGTGCCGGTGAACGACGGCGACGGCAGGTGGCGTCCGGCCACCTGTTGCCAGGAAGGTCCCGTATTCGACGCCGAACGCCTGGCGTGGTCGGAACTGGAGTGACGAAGATGTCCTTGAATCCCCAGTGGTGGAGCGTGGATCCCCTGGAACCCTTCCGGCTGGGTTCCCGGCTGATCCCTGGCAGGGTCTGGACGGCCTCAGGCTGCTTCGCGTACGGGTTGACCGGCCACGACATGACCGCCCCCGGATTCGACTCTCCCTTCATCGGCCTGGGTGCCGTCGTGACCAAGACCGTCACGCCCGGCCCCCGGCAGGGAAACCCCATGCCGCGTCTGGTGGAGACCCCCTGCGGAGCCCTCAACAGCATCGGGCTGGAGAACGTCGGCCTGGAAGCCTTCCTGCGGGATGTCATGCCTGCCCTGGAAACGCGGGGCGTGCCCTTCATCGCCAGCATCGCGGCCACTTGTCCGGAGCAGTTCGGCGAGATGGCCCAGGCGCTGCAGCAGACCGGCGGCGGCCTGCGGCACTGGCACGGGGTGGAACTGAATCTCAGCTGTCCCAACGTGGCCGAGGGAGGCCATGATTTCGGGAAGAACCCCGACACGATCGCCGCCTGCGTCGCCGCGGCGCGGGGCCCGTTGTCCGATCGTGCGTTACTGGCCAAGCTGACCCCCAACGTGGGTGACATCGCCGCCCTGGCCCGCTCGGCGGCCGAAGCGGGTGCCGACGCGGTCAGCGCCGTCAACACCTTCGTCGGACTGGATGTGGATCTGGCCACCGGCCGGCCCATCCTGCCCCGTCGTTTCGGCGGATATTCGGGACCGGCCATCCTGCCCCTGGCCCTGGCCAAGGTGGACGAGATCGTGCAGAAGGCCGGTGTGCCGGTAGTGGGTGTCGGCGGAATCGCCACGGCGGAGGATGCCCTGAAGTTCTTCGCCCTCGGTGCGGTGGCTGTGCAGGTGGGAACCGCCCAGATGAGGGATCCCTTTGCCGCCGCAGGCATCGCCCGGCGGCTGCATCATCCGGGCTAGGTGGTCTCGTCGGGCTCGGTCCAGTCCCCGGCCAGTTCGTCACTGTCGGCGTGGATATCCAGCTCATCCAGCAGGCCATCCTTGTCCGGATCGTTTTCCTCGGGCAGACCGTCGGGAAAATCCGCTTCCAGCAGGTCGGCGAAGGTGTCGATGCGGGAGAGGATCTGGTTGGCCAGTTCGTCCCCGACGGCAGCCGCCTTGTCCACCGGGCCCCGGGCGGCCAGGCGGTTGATGCCCGAGCCGGTGGTGCCGGTGATGACAAGCTGGGTCTGCTCGACCCGGGCCAGGGCGCCCACGGGCAGGTCCTGGTCAGAGATCATGCGCGAGCAGAAGGCCTGCTCGGCCTTCAGCTCGGCTTCGCTGGCCTGGGAGTGGAGGGCCTGGAGGATCTCGCGGGCTTCCTGGTCGCCGCTGCGGCCGATGACCACCAGCAGACCCTGGCCCGGTCCGGGCAGGACGAATTCGGGCGAGAAGATCTCCGAGACGATTCCCTGGATGCCCAGGTGCTCGGTTACCGCGGCCGGCAGGACCAGACCGTCGATCTCGCTGCGCCGCAGGTGTGTCTCCATGGCCAGGTCCACTCCGCCCTGGAGGATCTCGAACTTGAGATCGGGCCACAGGGCCGACAACCGGGAACGGGCACGCAGGGACAGCACCCCGACGGTGCCGCCGGCTTCCATCTCGTCCATGAGCCGACCCTGGCGGTTCAGGAAGGCATCGAAGGGATTTCCCCGGTCCGGTACGCAGAGGATGTCGAGGCCCTCGGGCAGGGGCAGGACCATGTCGTCGGCCTCCAGGACCACGAGTTGGGCCTCGTCGGCCAGGAGCATTCGCTCGAGAAACTCGACCTCCCCGCGGGAGGTGGCCAGGAACGGTTCGCCCTGCCTGGTCTTCTTCTTGACGGGGGAGGAAACGAGGTTCAGCTGGCAGCTCAGCCGCGGCACCGTTTGCTGCAGCTTGTCCAGCACGGCCTGGGTTTGGCTACGGGCCAGGGGATGGGAAAGGCTGCCGAAACTCAGGACCCGGGTTTTCACGTTGACGACCTCAAGCTGGGGTTGATGCTGCTTCCTGCGCCAGGAACTCCCCGACCATGGCTCCGATGCGGTGCGCATCGGCGAAGGGCAGGGCGGCGTGGATGGGCAGGGTCAGGATCTCCCGGCCGGCACGCTCGGCCTCGGTGAGGGAATCGTTGCAGCGGCAGTACTCGGCCAGTTCGTGGTGGTTCAGGGGTGGGGCGTAGTAGACGCCCGTGTCGATGCCCTCATCGGCCAACAGCTCGCGCAGGGCCCGGCGGTTCCGGGAACGCACCCAGTACTGGTGATAGGTGACCTTCATGCCGGCGCCGCCGTTGGGGGTCTGCAGACGGTTACCGGTCGGAATGTAGCTGTCGTAGATGGCCGCGACCTGGTCCCGGTCGCGCTGCTCATCGGCGAAACGGGCCCGGCGGATACGGATCACCATGGCCTGGATCTCGTCCAACCGGCTATTCCAGCCCGTGTACAGGTGCCCGTTCATGCGAACGGGCTGATGCCCGCGGATCCTGCGGATCAGCTCGGCGTCCTGCTCGTCGCGACAGAAGATCATGCCCCCGTCGCCGATTCCCGGCAGGTTCTTGGTGGGATAGAAACTCAGGGTGCTCATGCGGGAGCAGGAACCGATGGGTCGCCCGTCGTAGAAGGTTCCCCAGGCCTGGGCCATGTCCGTGATCACTTCCAGGTCGTGTTCGGCTGCGACGTCCAGGATGGGATTCATGTCGCAGGGAGCCCCGAAGATGGGCACCGGCAGGATGGCGCGGGTCTTGGGCGTGACGGCCGCAGCGATCCGTTCCGGGTCGATGTTCAGGTCCTGGGGCTTGATGTCCACGAAGACCGGGACCGCATCCAGCAGGATGATCGCCTCCATGGTGGCGTCGAAGGTGCAGGGAGTCGTGATCACCTCGTCCCCCGGTCTG